>JARGFC010000031.1:0-59746 GCA_038397925.1 Treponemataceae bacterium | reverse complement strand
TTCTTCGCCCTCTCCTGCAGAAGCTTTTTGAGAATAAAACGGTAGCAAAACTAAACAAGCAGGATCATGCTCATCTTCCACAGGAATACTAACAGGAACGGGCTTGCTGTATTTAAAAATAGTATAATTTTCAAGTTGACTTACTATTTTGCCAGCCTCTTCCATGCTCAAGTTTTGAGGGAGATTTTTTGCCAATGCAATTTTATTTTCTGCTTCTTCTTTCGATAGGTCTGCTTTTTCTAGTGCAAGGTTAAAAGCATTTTTATAATCAAAACCTATTTTTTCAAGTTCAATTAAAACGCTGATAGGAGGTTGAGAACGACCTGTTTCGTAAGTAGACCATGTTTTTTGCGGGATTCCTATCTTTTTACTAATTTCATTCTGAGTCCATCCATTTTCTTTTCGAAAATTATAGAACTTTTTTGCTAAATTTTCCAAAAAAACCTCTATTTAGAACAATAATGCTTGACATTTAGAATTATTGCAGTATAATATAATTATCGGTTAGAGCTAAACATAACTTAACCGAGTAAAAAAAAGAAAAGCGAAAAAATAAGCTTTCGCTTTTCAACCAAAATACAAGCCTGTAAGACAGGCAAAGGATGGCTATATGATAGCAAAAAAACAGAAAATTCGCAAGCCTAAAAACAAAACGCTTGGGAAGGTCTATGGTGGCTGGATTAAGTACCAGCTTGATTTAGTGGGAGTTACCTGCACAGATATTGCCGAGGAAATTGGTGTAAGGGACAATTCAGTGTGGTATGTAATCCACGGTATGAGAACTTCGGCACGTATTCAACAAAAGGTGGCGGACAAGTTGAACTTGTCAAATTGGGACGCTGTTTTAAAAGCGGCGAAAAAAGCTAAGGAGAGTAATATTGTATGAAAGGTAAAGTAAATAACGATGGATTTGTAGATTTGGTTCATAAAATGAGCAAACAGAGTAATCAGTTTATGACAGACGCACAAGGTCGGCAGGTTCCAGTGGAAATGGTAAAGGATATTGACAAGTTAAGAGATCAAACGGTCAATGATATTATGCAAAAAACATTTAATATGCGAGATGCTTTGAAAGCTTTTAAAAAAGAAATATGGAGTGATATACAAGAGTTTCTTGTTCTTTCTGCAGAAGAACACGGTGTTAAGTGGGGCGGAAAAAAAGGCAATATTACGCTTACTACTTATGATGGTATGTACAAGGTGGTCGTGTCGATTAATGACAATTTGCAATTTAACGAGAAGCTTCAAGTGGCAAAGCAGCTGATTGATGAGTGCATACAAGACTGGGCAAGCGATGCACGCCCAGAGCTTAAAGCTCTAATAGACAATGCTTTTGCTGTGGATAAAGCGGGTAACATCAGCACAACTCGTGTTTTAGGATTACGCCGTATTAACATATCTGATGCTAAATGGATTAAAGCAATGCAGGCTATCACTGATAGTATACAAGTGGTTTCATCTAAAAAGTATATGAGATTTTATCAAAGACTTGAAGATGGAAGTTATCAACAAATACCACTTGATATATCAGCTTTGTAGGAGGCGTTTTATGCAAGGAATATTTTATAGGCTAGCAATTAGGTTAAAAGATTTTGGCGAGCGAAACAGGCTTATGTGGCTTGTCCGATTCGCCTTGAAACTAAGAGACGGGGTATCAAAATGGAAAAATTAACAGCACAGGAAAGGGTTTTTGAAATTATAGATTACCTATACAAAAATCATATTAAAGGACTTACCAACAAGGAACTTGCAAAGCTTATCGGTACAAGTGATGTGAATATTTGTAGGGATTTAGCCGTGTTTGAAAAATACGGTTGGATACAAAGAGACGATGACGGTAAATGTAGACTGTCTTCGGTTTTTGGAAGTATTTCAGCTGAGATATTAAAAAATTATAAAAAAGCCCGACTGGAACTGTCGAAAGCAGAAGCTGAATTTATCGGTGCAGTTAATTAGGAGTGTAATTATGAACGAAAAGCAAGAGACTAGAGGACGAAAACCTAAACCTAAAGGAACAGAAGACTCAAGGGCGATGCAACTTTTGGCAAAAAAGGAAGAAACACAAGAACTAGAAATCAAGCAAATTGATGAACTTTATTTGCCGAAAGGTGAAAGCTACAACTTACATATAGTTTTAGAGCGAGCAAAATTTTACCAAGCCCAAACAGCAACTGCGTTAATAGAACTCGGTAAGCAACTTATTCTTTTAAAGGCACACGAGCCACACGGACAGTTTTTAATTGCAATAGAGGAGTTGGGAATGGCAAGGCGTAGTGCTTACTATGCAATAACTGCTGCTCAAAAATTTTCAAATTTGCACACGTGTGCAAATTTAGGCAGTTCAAAAATCAGAGCTTTAACCGTCCTTGACGACGACAGCATTAAGACTCTTGAAGCAGGCGGAGCTGTTCCCGGAATTGGTACTTATGACGAAATCGAGCAAATGACGGTTCGAGAGCTAAAATCTGCTTTGCGTGCAGAAAAGAAAAAACGAGAGGAAGAGCGAGAAGTACAAGAGGCGGCGATTGCACAAAAAGAGCAAAAACTTAACGAATTAGAAATGGAGTTGCGTTATCGAGAACCACCGACAGTAGAGCAACTCGCTCAGGCGGAACTTGATGAGTTAAGGAAAAAGCTTTATCGCTCAGTCGCCGGGGCAAGTCATGCAATTTTGGAGATAGTTAAAATTATCGAAGATGCTCAAGCCATACCTGGCGTCAATATTACTCAACTTTAAAAATTTATAAGTTTGGAACCAGAGGACTTTTTGTCATCGATTTTTGATCACACAGATTTGCTGGACGAAATGATCGAATATATCCGTCCGGCAAGGACAGACAGAAAAACAGCTCATGAGTATGACATAGAAATATTAAACGAGGAGTAGATCGTGTATAAGGTGTACGTTAAGCGAATGCAAAAAGCAGAATCGGCAGAAGCACGCAGGGCTGTTGTAGATGATATGTGCAAGATGTTTTCATTTTCCACGGCTAAGGCGTACAAAGAATTAAAAGCTAATGGTTGGGATTCGGGCAGACGGAAACGAAAGGACGCAGGCACAAGTAGAATGAGTGAAGAGGATTTAAAACTTGTTGCAGCTCTTTTACGAAAAGGTTTGCGTAAAAATGGTAAGGCAACAATGAGTGTTCCTCTAGCTCGTTCTATCTTAAAGTCTAACGGTTTTAATATCACGATAGGGGAAAGCCGGTTGCGTGAGCTACTTGTGGAAAATAACCTGTCGCTTGCCGAGGCTCGAAAGCCAAGTCCTCATAATAGAATGCGGTCACTATATCCTAATCATGTGCATCAAGTGGATCCGAGCATGAGTCTTATTTGGTTTGCTCCGAGTGGTAGTCAAAAGATTTTTGACGATGATGAGGTTTACAAAAACAAAAACCCACTTGAAGGTAAACTAAAGTGTTGGCGTTATGTTTTAACCGATCACACATCGGGTTCAATTTGCGTTAAGTACTATGCAGCGATGGGTGAATCTGCGGTTAATATGTATGATTTTCTTTTATACGCTTGGGGGCAAAAGAAAAATCCACTGTATGTTTTTCACGGATTACCCTCGTTGCTGGTTTGGGACTGCGGAACAGGAAACACAGCAAAGGCTGTAACTGCAGCACTAACGGCTCTTAATGTAGAGACAAAACCTCATTTACCCGGGAACCCTCGAGCAAAGGGGCAAGTCGAAACAAGTAACGATATTGTAGAAACACAGTTTGAAAGTCGCTTATTACTAGAACCAGTACACAGCATTGAAGAACTTAATGAAGCAGTGGAGCGATGGTGTGCAGCATTCAACGCTAATATGCTTGAGTACTTGGACACTCGGATTTCGAGACGAGGTAAAAAAATCGGAAGCAGAACGAAACTTTGGCAACATATTACTGAAGATCAGCTAAGGGAATTGCCCGAGCCAGAAATTTGCAGACAGATTTTTACAAGCGGTATACAAACTCGGCGAGTTGCTGGAGACTTGTCAATTAGCATTGTACACCCGATGGTTAAAGAGTCGCTCAGATATAGCTTACATGGACTAACAGGAATCCTTGTTGGACAGACGGTAAATGTACAGCCAATTCTCGTAACAGACGAGCCGATTGTCAAAGTTGCTTATAAGTATTTGGGCGAAACGATGTCTTATGAGATTAAGCCTATCGAATATGATGAGTTTGGCTTTGATGTTAATGCAGCAGTTATCGGACAGAACTATAAGGCGGCTGGAGAAACTGCTCGAGAAAAAACGGCAAAGGAACTTGAGGAAATGTCCGAAGGCACAAAAGAACGACCGTTTACAAAAATTACTGGTGGGACTGGTTTGACTGCTCATTCAAACATTGACGCTAAGTCTATGTTTATACAGCAACAAACTGGAACACAGGTTGCAATCAACACCGTCACTGTACACGATATATTGATTAGTGGTGCTGAGATGGCAAAAAGGATTAGAGCAAGATTGGGTTATGTACCCACTGGCTTTATAGATCGAATGAAAGCTGAGTTTAATAATGCAGTGCCGAGTAACTTAATCGACGATTTTGTGGCAGAATATTCGAATGCGGCTCAAGCTCAGCTTGGTTAAATTTTATATTTTATTAGGAGAACAAAATGCTTACTTTAAAAACTATGAAAAAATTTGGATTAAAAAAAGACCCATTTGTTTCGGATGTAACGGCATCTGAAGATGTGTATATGACTGATGACACGAGATTTGTTACAGAATACCTGTACACCACTGCTCGCATCGGTGGGATGGTCGCTTTTATCGGAGAATCAGGAAGCGGTAAAACAACACTTCGTCGATATGTGATTGATCGGATGCAGGCAGAAGGACAAAAAGTTAGAGTTATAAGCCCTCGAATAATCGACAAGTCAAGGCTTACGGCTTCTAGCATTTGTGATGCGATTATTCAGGATTGTTCGGAGGAAGCACCGAAACGAAGTCTTGAAGCTAAGGCTCGGCAGATTGAGCGAATTTTAACAAACTCAAGTCGTGCAGGTTGGAGTCATGTGCTTATGATCGAGGAGGCTCACGACTTGCATATTCACACACTTAAATATCTAAAAAGATTTTGGGAGCTTGAAGATGGATTTAAAAAGCTATTAGCAATTATTTTAATTGGTCAACCTGAAATGAAAGGCAAACTAGATGAGGCAAAAAACTGGGAAGCTCGTGAGGTAATAAGACGAATGGAAATCCTTGAGCTTGAACCTTTAACAAGTGGAAAGGAAATAGCTGCCTACTTGGATTTAAAGTTTGCAAGAATTAACAAGGTTCGCAGTGACATAATCAGCGATGATGGTTGCGAAGCCCTTGCAATGAAGCTACGCCGACAAACTCGCAATCAACAACAAGTGTACAGTATAGCGTATCCGTTACTTATAAATAATTGGGTACGCAAGGCGATTAACTTGGCAAGTGAACTTGGAAGTAAAATTGTTGATGACGACATAGTAAACTCTTTATAAAAAAATAGGGGGGGGGGAAGACAAATGGGTAAGAGAAAAATATGTATAACAGTAACTGATGAGCAGTATAAAGCATTGTCGGAGCAAGCTCAAGCGGAAGGACTATGTAGGGTGTCAGTGTTCGTGAAAAGCAGAGCTCTTAAAAGTATTCAGGAAAAAGCAAGCCTTGATAAAAAAACTATAATAGTTCCTGTACAAAATTATCAAGAGCTTGCAGGTTATGTTGAGCAAAAACGATTTGGTTCAATAGCCTCTTTTTGTACTTTTGCATTGGAACAACATATGCAAAGAAATCCGCTTACAGAAGCACAAATAAGACGAGCCGAGAAAAGTATTAAGGAAGTTTAAATTGTCGTTACGCAGTACTGCAGAACGCTTTGACAGGGTATTTAGTTTTGAGCCGAGAGGAAAGACTTGAACATAAAAGAGGATTTTATGAAAACTGAAAAAAACGAAGAGAAACGAAAAAAACTTATAAAGTTAATACATGTTGGCAAGTCAAAATTGCATTTGTCTGAAAACAATTATAGGGCTTTACTTATTAGCCTAACAGATAAGCGAAGCTGCAAAGATATGAATTTAATGGAACTTGCTGTTGTGTACAAAGCAATCAAAAACTTAGGCTTCCAGCCAGAACGCAAAATGACATTAAAGGCAAAAGAAGTTGGCAGAGCGACTCCCGAGCAGCTAGATTATATTAAGGCTTTATGGGAGCTTTCGGCTCGAGTAAAAACGGAAGGTGCTTTAAATTCTTTTATTAAAAGAATAACTGGAGTACCGTTTTTGCGATGGCTCGATGTAAAATCGGCACAAAAGGTTATACTCGCCGTTAGGGATATAGCAACAAAAGCAGGGTATGATCCCGATAAGTTTCTAATAAAAGCACCAAAGATAAACGATAAAGAGAGTTAAAAAATTTTGATGTGGGAGGTCAAATGGATAACTTAATTAAGGACATGTTTAAAGATGTGGTTGGACGGGGAATTGATAAGGTTCATGCTTTAAAAGGATTGCGAGCATTAAGTCGGTACTACGGTGGACAACAGCTTTATATCCCTCAAAAGAAGACTGCTCTAGCTGAGGAAATTATAGGGGTTATGGCTGATGCTATCGGAGAATCTGACGCTGAAGCAATATATGAAGTAATTGCATCCTTTTATGGAGGGGTGCAGTGGTATGTACCTATGGAAAAGAATGCTTTTAGAAAATTAATAGCCGAAGATATAGAACGCAGATATGATGGGACAACAAAATCTATGAGAAAAATTTGCCGTGAATATGAAATTTCATATAGTCAAGTGTATAGGTTGTTTTATGAGGCACGAAAAAGGCGATTAGAAAATGAACTAGATTTTGATTGACCTATTTTTTTACAGCTGTTATTATACAAATTTTCAAGAAAAATTTTAGACTGTTAGTATGAATACTGACAGTCTTTTTTTTTGTTTGAATGCCGAAAAAGGCAAACTGCCAGAAAAACTACAATTACTACCTGCAGGGGACTATGTGCTTGGTAGAGATGGCAGACGTTGGATAAAACGGGATGCAAATTTAATTGCTAAAAAATCAAACGAATATTTGCCCCAACACATTATAGATGAAAATCACGCGACTGATTTAAAAGCCCCAAGAGGCGAAAGCTCTCCTGCGATGGGCTGGTTTAGTAATATCAGAGTCGAAAATAATGATGAGCTTTGGGCAGATGTAATATGGACGGAGCGTGGCAAAGCAGTTTTAGAAAATAAAGAATATAAGTATATCTCTCCAGTTTTTGAAATGGATGCAAATGGTGAAATAACAAAAATATTAAGGGCAGCTTTAACAAACTCGCCAAATCTTGAGCTACCCGCATTGAATAGTAAACAAACCGAACCTGCGGATAATCAGGTAAAATATGAGGAGTTGGAAATGGATAAAGAAATTTGTATGTCTTTAGGATTACCTGAAACAGCAAGTAAAAATGATGTTATTCAGGCGATTGGTGCTTTAAAAACACAAACTAATAGTGTTGATCTTGCAGCTTACGCTCCACGTGCTGATTTGGCACAAATGGAGCAAAGAGCTGTTAGTGCTGAAAAACAGCTTGCAGAGCTGAATGCAGCACAACTTAAAGCAAAGGCTGTTGCAGCTGTTGAAAAAGCAATTAGTGACCGAAAAATTGCACCAGCGAGTAAAGATGCTTACTTATCGATGTGTGCAACAGAGGAAGGTTTGTCAAATTTTAAGAAAATTATGGAAACAAGCCCTGCTATTATTCCTGAAGGAAAGTCGGTCAAAGGCGAGCCACCTGAAACTGATAAAGTAGAACTGAACGCAGAAGATGAGGCTCTTTGTAAAGCGTTTGGTTATACAAAAGAAGAATGGCTCAAAATCAAAGGAGGTAAGTAAATGATTGTTAAAGATACTACATTACAAGGATTACGCACGATGGTGCGTGCGGAGTTTCAACAAGCTTTTGATGCAGCTCTTAAAAAGGCAGATTATAAAGAGCTTGTTACGATTATAACGAGCAATACAAAGTCAAATTCTTATGCGTGGTTAGGCTCGTTTCCACAAATGCGAGAATGGGTTGGGGATCGTGTAATCAGCGATATGAAAGAGTTTGCTTATACGATTGAAAACAAAAAGTTTGAAGCAACGCTCGGTGTTGATCGTACAGATATTGAGGACGACAATCTTGGTCAATATCGTATTCTTGCCCAAACGCAAGGACAAGAAACAGTTGATTTTTTCTGGCGAGAAATTGCAAAGCTTATGACAAATGGCTTTACCACGCTTTGTTATGATGGACAGAATTTTTTTGATTCCGATCATCCTGTTTATGAAAAAACTGACGGTACAGGAACTGTAACTAGTGTTTCAAATATTTTAGGTGAAGGTACAGGAAATGCTTGGTATCTACTCGATCTCAAGCGTCCTTTGAAACCTTTTATTATGCAAGAGCGTATGAAACCTGAATATGACGAAATCAAGGATACCCAAAGCGATACTGTCTTTATGAAAGACCAATACCTTTATGGTATTCGGTACCGAGGAAATTGGGGGTATGGACTTTGGCAGCAAGCCGTAGCTTCAAAAGAAGAATTAACAGCTGATAATTTTGAAAAAGCTTATAGCATAATGGAAAACTTTAAGCGAGATGGTGGCGATCCTCTTGGTTTACGTCCTACACATTTAATAGTTGATGCCAGTAACAGGGCTGCTGCTGAAGAGATTGTGGCTAAACAATGGTTAGCAGGTGGAGAGTCAAATACAAACTATAACAAAGTTAAACTTATTGTTTGTCATTGGTTATAAAAAGAGGTGATTTTATGGATAAAAAAACAGAACAAAAAAAAGCTGAAACCAAGCTTAAAAATGAGAGCAAGGAAAAAACTGAAAATAAAAAACCTGCTGAAGCAAAAGTAAAGCTTGAAAATTCTAGTGTAGAAAATTCTGCTGGAGATAAACTTGAGAATGAAAGCAATAAAAAGGTGCGTTTGAAAGTTAGAAACAAAACAGGCAGACCTACTTATTATCGTGCAGGATTGTGTTTCACTCAAACCGAAGCTGACATAGAAGTCGCTGAAGATATTGCTGAAACTTTGAAAAAAGATATTTGGCTTGCAGTTGAGATTATAAAATGAAAAACCTATTAACAGTAGCGGAGCTTGAGCAAAGAATGCCGAATAACAGTCTCCCCCTTAATAGCGAGGGGGAGCTTGACGAGAAACGAATAAATTTAGCTCTTTCCGATGCTACTGGAATTATTGTAGCACAATTACCATGGCTTTTAAATGCAAATGAAATTATTGAACCAATACCAGCACAGTTTGAGACAGCTTTAAAAGGTATTTGTGCGGATATTGCAATACATAGGCTCACGGATGTGGTGACTTCAAGTGAGGATAGCAGAGCCTGGTATACTGACAGTATAAAGCTTCTTGAAAAAATAGATAGAGAGTATAGCGGTGGATTATCCGGTCCGGATATACGAGAAGCATCCATAATAATGGCATCAAGCTCGAATGATGGAGAAGATTTTCGTTTTTGGAAAAAAAGTGGTGTTTTATGAGTGGAGCAACAGTAACAATAGACTTGAGAGAAATTGAAACATTAGGCGAACTTTTAAACCATAAGGCTCTCACATCTAACGATCGTCAAAGTCTTTTAAAAAGTATAGGACTAGAAATGGTTGAGCAATCAAAGACTCGCATTACAGAAACAAACGAAGCTCCTTCAGGAGAGCCATGGGCTTGGTTTGCAGAATCAACCCTTAAATTTTTAAATAAACACGAAATGAATACATCTCTTTTGTTACGAGAAGGAGAATTACTTGGATCGTTAAAAAGTGAGCTTAAAAATGAATGGTCTATTTTAGTTGGAGCTTGTAAAGAATATGCAGCCGTCCATCAGTTTGGTTATGATGAAAAAAATATTCCAGCAAGACCTTATATAGGATTAAGCACAGAAAATATTGATGATTTAGTGGTACTTACAGAAAATTGGCTACAGGAGAAGTTAAAATGACATGTGATTATTTGGATATAAAAAATAATGTTTTGTCGCAAATAAAGAAAGCGTTTAAGGGTAAAAATATTTTTGTTTCTTCACATCCTGGTAAATTCGATGAAGCAGAAATTAGGAGGCTTATGCAAAGAACCCCTGCAATATTAACTTCACTGATGAGCATCAAGGATGAAGATATTACAGATGAAAGCTATTTGGAATTTGTTTCTTGGATACTTTATAGGGCAAGTAATAAAGACCGTTTGTATGATGGAGCTTTGAGTATAGTTTCAGCATTGATAGGTGTGATTAAAAACTTGGATAGTCCTATAAGTTTTGGTGGTGGAAATGGTATTCAAGCGGAATGCCTTTATACAGGGTCACTTGATAAAATAAACGCAAGTCTTTGGGCTGTGCGTTGGAAGTTAAAAGGTAGAGCTGTAAACAGTGATGGTGTTATAGTTTTACCTGATGATTTAGAGTGGTTTAATGGATATGACAGCGACTTGATTGTGAATAATAAAGTCGCTGATGACATTGTTAATTTTTAGGCTAATTTAAGTTCTATAAGGAGAATAGAAAAATGGCAAAAGCATTTACAGAAATTCCTGCGAATCTTTTAGTTCCAGGACAATATCAGGAGATTGATAATTCACTTGCTGGTGAAACGAGTGAAATTAAAAAAGTATTACTCATTGGAGTGAAATCAAAAATTGGAAAGGCTGAAGTAGGAAAACCTATCAGAATAATTAGTACATCAAAGGCTAACGAGGATTTTGGCTTTGGAAGCCCGCTTGCTATTATGACAGACAGTTTTTTACAGAGCAATAAGGTAGAGCAACTTTATGCTTTAGCTTTACAAGAACCAGATAATGGAGTTGCTTGGAAAAAGGAATTTACAGTTGAAACGACAAGCATAAAAAGTGGCACCATTAAGATTTTGATAAACGATAAGTCAGTTTTAATAAAGGTTAATGAAGATGATACGGCAGAAAAAATTTGTGCGAGTCTTGTTGCAGCTTGTAATAGTTTAGAAAACAATCCTCTGGAATCTACTGTAGATACAGATGAGCCAACTAAGTTTAGCGTTGCTTCTATTGTAAAAGGTGTTTCTGGTAATGCAAATTCGGTTTCATTTATTTCTCAAACATTAGGTGTAAAAATTAATGAGGGAACAGTGACTGAAGGAGTTGGTTTTTCTGATATTTCAAAGCTTGCTGATATGCTCGGCTCACAAAGATGGAATTATATTGTTTTTGACTTTGATGATGATATAAGTATTAAAATTTTAGCAGATGAACTTGAAAGTCGTTATTCTGCAACTAGGCAAATTGGTGGAAGGGCTTTTATTGCAATTTCTGGTGATGTTAAAACAATGCTAGAAAAGGCTAAAAAAATAAATAGTCCTCATATTTGTCTTATTCCGAGAGGAAAAGATAACTATTTTCTACCATGTCAATGGACAGCAAGTTTTGCGGCAGCTGCTTGTAGGGTATTAGCTGATGACCCTAGTGCGAATACTTACGATACAAAGGTTAAAGGCTTAGCACAAAAATTTGAATATGATTTTGACACAAGGCAAAAATTATTGGAAGCAGGTATTGCAACTTGGAGATTAGATCCGACAGGTTCAGTTTTAATTGAGAGACTAACGACAAGTTATACGCAAAACGCTGACGGTGGAAGAGATACAAGTTACCTAGATATACAAGTGGTGGAAACTGTAGATGCCGTTCGTTCTTACATAAATGCGGAAGCAAAAAAGAGATTTAAAAAATGGAAGCTTACTAGTACAGATGAGAATTTCGGAGCAGGGGCTAAAGTTATGACGCCTGGTATATGGCGAAGCTTTTTAGCAGACCTATATCAAACTGTGTTTATTGGTGAGAAAAACTGGTGTCAGGATTTTGAAGGATATAAGGCTTCAATTTCGGTTGAAGTGAAAGCTGGAAATAAAACGAGGCTTGAATATATGCATCAGCCAGTTTTAATTGGTCAGTTTTTAATTGGAGCGGGCTTAAATCAATTTAAATAGAAATAGGAGGAAAAGTAAATGCAGTTATTAAAAGTTTCAAGGGTTATTTCAACGATTTTAGGAGAACTTCCACTAAAAGAAGGTGGGGCTACTTTTAAGCCTGCTAGTTTTAAGCGAGAAACTCAAGTGGGAGAAGTTCACGAAAATACAGGTTATGTTGAAACGCCGACAGCAGCGGAATTGTCGTTGACATTAAATGCAGCATTAGATCCACAGGATTTTGCAAATATATCAAACGATACTTTAACAATTTTTCTGTCTGGAGGAAGCCAGCATATGATGCCTGCTGCGTGGGTTACTGATGCTGTTGAGCTTTCAAAGGGGGAGCTGAAAGTAGATTATAATTCAGCAAAAAGTCAAAAATTATTATAGGAGTTAAAAATGGATGATGTATATTTAAAGCACCCAGTAACATTAGGAGAACGCACCGTTACGGAATTACACTTTCAAGAACCGTCGGTAATGCATATGATGAGAACTGATGGGCATGACATAAATAATGTCGGGGCTGATGTTGAGTTGGTTTCGGCATTGACAGGGGAACCTGCGGAAATTATAAAAAGAATTCATATTGAAGACTGGCCAAGTATTCGTTATAAGCTACAAAACATTTATGCGGTTTTTTTTGGACTAAAACCAACGCTTGCTGAAAAAAGCAAGGATAACAAAAACCCTACGTAGGCGACGGACTAACCGTCGCAGAATTAAGCGATTTTATTTTTGAAATGGTAAGTGAACTTATGATTTTACTGCCATCTTTACCATATGAAAGAATTTTGCATTTTAAGTGGAGTGAGTTAAAGAAGTGGCATACGGCTGCTATAAAAAATTATAATATTTTAAACGGAGTTAATTAAATGGCAGACATAAAAGCTGGAGTTTTACTTTCTCTCAAAGACAATTTTTCTAAGGAAATAAAAAGTGCAGGAGCTTGCACTCAAAATTTTGCTTCTACTGCTATGTCTGCTATACAAAAAGTAGACAAGGCTTTTTCTGGAGTTAAAACTGCTATAGGAGCATTGGGCGTATCTATGTCTTTGGGTGCTGCAAGTACGCAAATTATAGATATGGATGCACAGCTTACTCGTATGGGTATGACCGCTGATGCTTCTGCAGAACAGGTTAATCACTTAAAGCAAAAGATTTTTGAGGCGGCTCAAGATCCAAATATCAAAATGGATCCGTCAAAAATTGTTGAAGCTCTCGATGTCGTTATGACAAAAACTGGTGACCTCGAGTATGTCGAAAACAACATTAAAAATATTGCAGTTGCTTTACAAGCAAGTGGTGAGTCCGGAGAAAGCATTGGTGATATTTTTTCAGAGTTCCAAAAGTTTGGCTATGAAGCAGAAGAAATCAGTCAGCTTATGGACGATATGGTTAAGCAAGGTGATCAGGGCGAATATACTTTCGGTAAATTTGCAAAAACGGCAAAGGCTGTTTTGTCTGCCTACTCACCCATTGGTACTACAGTTGAAGATACAAAAAATCTAGGTGCAGTTATGCAGATTCTTATTGCCGGTACAAAAAATGAGGAAGCAGCAGTAACTGCTCTTGATGCAGTTATGTCTGAACTTTCAGATCCAAGAAAACAAGATCAGCTAGCACTTATCGGTGTTGCTGTAAGGGATAACGAAGGTAAATTTCGAGACCTTGCCGATATAATGACAGATGTTTTGGATGTCGCAAAAAAAGAAGGAAACACTGATTTTCTTGGCGAAATATTTGGCATGACCAGTATGAAAGCTGTTCGTGCTTTCCAACAGTATGGCGAAAATTATAACAAACTTACAAAAGATTTAGGCGATACAACCGGTGCAATGGAAACAAAATCAGCCAGAATGGCTGGTACTATGAAAGCCAATTTGCAAAACTTACAAACATCTTTTTTAAAATTTGCAGATACGAATCTTGCAAAACCTCTTGAAAGATTAAACGATTTATTAACATATATGTCGGAAAATCCAGAACGAATGACAAAGGTGTTTAATGCTATAAAGTATGGACTTGCAAGCATCGTAGCCATTAAGGGCATTGCAAAGGTTTCGAATCTTGTTACTAGCATAACAGGTGGATTGCAAAAACTGAAGGGTGGCAAAATAGATATTGGGCTTGGTGGTGGAGGTGCAGCGAGTGGCTTGCCTGTATTCGTAACAAATATGGGGAAAGGTGGGTTCGGCAGTGCAGGTATAAAAACTCCAACGAATGGAGGAGTAGCAGCACAAACACTTCAAGGGGTAATGAATGCAAATTCACAGAATTTTAAAGCTGGAGCTATGCAAGCAGGAGGATTAATGCTTGTAACCACAGCTGTCACAAAAACACTTGGGGCTGCCGACAAAATCAGAGATATAAATGCAGACAAGACTTTAACGGTAAACGAAAAACATACAAAAAGAGGAGGAGCCGTGGGAGATGCAGTCGGGACTGTTGTTGGTACAGGGGCTGGAGTTGTGGCAGGAACTATGGCTGCAGGGAAAATAGGGGCAATGATCGGAACTGCTATTGCTCCTGGTATTGGTACGGCAATTGGCGGTGTCATCGGTACAGGCATCGGTTTTGTTGGTGGCAAAATTGGTGGTACAGTTGGTAAATGGGTTGGAGAAAAGGTTGGAGGTTTGTTTGGTAAAAAAGATAAAGCTATCCCAAATAGTACAGCCGTTAAAAATGAACTCAACTCTGTAAAAAAACTTCCCCCATCTCAAACAACAGCAAAATTAGAGGGACAAGCAGGAATTGATGTGGGAGTCACTATACACGAAGACAGGGTAACGGCACAGGCACGGGTAAGACATAATAATGCACCGTTTGCTTTTAATACTGGAAGAGTAGTTGAAGCTAGAGGGGCATATTAATGGAAAAGTGGAAACCTGATTTATCAGCTCCCATAAGTGACAACTGGAGAATAGCTTATGGTGCAAAAGAAATTAACAAAACTTATAAATTTGATGATGATATAGCTCAAACTAGTTATCAAGCTCCAAATGGTTCAGCAATAGCTTTTATTTATGAAAACATGAAACTTTCAGGAGGTTTAAGCGTAAGTACTTCAGAATACCCTTTTTTTGGTGACTGGTCATCAATTCCATTAAACGAAAAAACACAAAGCATAAGTGTTTCAGGATTTTTGCGAGGTAATGAGTATATTAAAAATAGAAACGCTTTGATTGACGCTCTAAGAGTTGTAACAAGTGATGATGAACCAGGATATATAACACTGCCACTTTGGGGGCGTTTTCCTGTTATAGTTATCGATTGGGATGTTGAAGAAGTTGCAAAAGAGTTGGGACAGTGTAAAATAAACCTTACCTTTACTCGAGCTGGTGTACCATTAGAAAAACGCTGGCAGTTTGAAGGGACTATTGGTAAGACTATTTCTGAGGCTGCAGAGACTTTAAAAGATGTTGCTTGTGATGTTTTTGCAAAAAAATTAAGCAGTGTAGATGATACCACTTTTGTGAATTCTTTTTCACTTATACAAAAAGCACTTATTGCTATAACAGGTCGAATTCAAGCGAGTAATAAAATGCTAAATAATATTACAAATAGCATTTCGCAAATTAGTAATTTAATATCACAAGGAATAAGATCTCCTAAAACTTTTGCATTGACGCTTTTTAGTGCAGTGGGGAAAATAGTTTCAAGTATTGCAGAAGTAAAAAACGCTATAGACGAAAACATAGCTTTTTTTCGCATAAAAAACAATGAAAAGAATATACTTTTTCCATTCTTGGCAAATTATAAAATTTCACTGCCATTAGATGCTGTTACAATTCCACAGGAACGAACCAAAACTGCAAGTGAAGAACTTTATAAAACTGTTTCACTTTTTGCTGTGGCTTTAATTTTACCTAAAATAGAAAATCAAACTTACGAAAAGACAAACAAGCTTTTTGATTTGTATACTAGACTTGAAAAATCTATAGATCTAAACAATCCTACTCTTTATTTTGCAGTTAATGAATTACGATCAGCAGTTTCAAAATCATTAGCAGAAAAGAACTTAAATCAAGAGTTTTCTATTAACTTAAATTCTGCTATGCCAATTTTGGCTTTGGCAAAATATTTAGGCTGTGAAGAAAATGTTATAAGAGAACTTAATCGCATAGAAGATAGTTTCGTTGTACAAGATGAGGTTCGTTATGTCTAAAATAAAAATAAATGTTGCCCCTGTTGGTACTAATAATTTTAAACCATTGCTTTGGAATAGTGTTTCTATTACAAAGTCATTGGATGAACTTTGCCACAGTCTTACCTTAGAACTACCTGTGAGTCAAAAGCACCTTGTACATGTGCATGATAAAATCGAAGTTAGATTCTACAATAGGAACATAACGCATACAGGAGGAAACTTACGAGTTACTACAGTTGCGATTGACGAAATAACAGATAACACTGATAGTACGAATAAGTCGATAACGATTTTAGGTCGCTCTCCTTCAAGAGACATTATCGATTCTGCTTGGTCTGGAAAGGCTGGTGGTGCAGACCTTTTAGCTGTTACTAGAACTATAGCAGGAAAGTTTGGAATAGTTGTGCATCACTTACCAACAACTTATAACGGAACTGAGACAGTTCCCGTTTTTGAATGGGATTGTGAAAGCCCGTGGACAAAATTGCTGAACGCTGCTGATAATCAAGGTTATTGTATCACATCAAATGAAGCAGGCGATTTGTATATTACTAAATCTGCAAGGGATGTAAGTGCTTGGGGATTTAAGATAGTGGAAGGATTAAATGTAAAATCTTTTGAAGTAATAAAATCAGGAGCAGAGCAGTTTCACGAATATGTTGTTGTTTCTAGTGGTGTAAAAGGAAGTGCTGTTGATAACACTTGCAAGACAAATAGGGTTTTAACGCTCAACTTATCGGATTTTAAGCTTGATAAGGAAAAAGCAAATCGTCGAGCAAGATTAGAAATGTACAGACGGCGAAAGATAACTTTAAAAGTTTCGCTTGATACTTGGGGATTAAATGATGAGCAAATTAAAAACCTAGGCGACACATACCATAAGGAACTTTTCTTTAATCCGAATTTTTTAATCCCTGTTAATATACCGACATTAGGATTAAATGCTAAAATGATGATAAACGAAGTGGAATATCAGGCAGACAATTCAAGTTTTGATTGTACTTTAAGTTTGGTAAATCCTGAAAGTTATATGGGAAAGACAAAATGACTTTGAATGATATATACGCTAAAATTCGAAATATTTTTAATATTGCAACTTTCAAAAAAAGAGAAGATAGACAGATTTCTGTAGAAACGGATTTTTTAAGAACACTTGAAGCGGAAGAGCTTTTCCCATATGGCTTTTTCTCAAAGGCGACAAAAGGACGGGTAGTTGTTTTAAGTCAAGGTGGTAATGCTGGATCATTTGTTTTACTTCCAGTCTCATATACTGATGGAGTTCCAGATTTAAAAGACGGCGATGTATCTGTATGGGCTGAAGATGGAGCGAATATAATCGTTAGAGCTGATAAAACTTTGGAACTTAACGGTACAGATTACGGTGGACTTATTAAAATAGAAGAGTTAAAAAAAGAGCTTGAAAAGATAAATGCTTTTTTAAGAGCATTTGTTAATGTTTTGAAGGTGCCGACGCCTGAGCCTGGTAATGGTTCACCTTCAGCTTTTCAAGCGGTATTAAATTCTTCATTAAGTTCGATGCCTTTTGCCGATTTTTCGCAAATTGAAAACGATAAGGTAAAACATGGACAAGGTTAATCTTTTAAGGCTAGAAAATTGGACAGATATAACAGAGCTGGTTGCTATGAGTATAGGAACAGATAAAGGTTTATGGTGGGCGGATGCATCGTTCGGATCTGAACTTTGGATATTGAAACAAGAAGGGAAGGTTGATGGTACGACTGCTGGTAGAGTTCGCGCTATGATCTTGGATTGTACCGCTTGGTTAAAAAATGATGGTTTAGTTGAAAAAATCGAATGCACAGCCGAGCGAATTGGTAAAAATGAAATACAATATTGTTTAACGGTATATAAACCTAGTGGACAAACGATAAAGTTAAAGGATGTTTGGCATGGGATTGGGTAGAGAAAGTTTAGCGGTTTTATTTGATAGAGTTTATACAAGTTATATGAGTAGGTTAAAACCTCTTAATAAAACGGCAAGACATAATTTAATAAAAGTGATGTCAGAAGTTGAGGCAGGAATGTATCATCAGCTTCTTGGAGATTTATCATTTTTAGCCGATCAAATTTTTCCAGATACAGCGACTGGAGATTATCTACGAACGCACTGGTCGGACAGAGTTCCTCCGCTTTATGCAGTAACCGCAATAGGTAAGGCTGAAGTTGAAGGTTATCCTGGCACAGCCGTTCCTTCAGGTTTGGTTTATGTTTCGCCATCGGGTAAACGATATTTTACGGATAAAGCTTACAAGATAGATACAACCGGAAAGGCTTATATTTGGCTAAATGCTGAAGAGGCAGGTTCGGCTTCAAACTGTGAAGAAGGGCAAGAGCTTAAATTATCGTCAGCTATTCCTATAGGGCTTTCAAGTACAGCAGTTTTAGTAGAAGGTGGCATTAAAGGTGGTGTTGATGAAGAATCAGATGAGGCTTATTTATCACGGGTTGTTTTAGCTTTAAGAAATACAACTCGTTATGGTAAGATTGGAGATTTTGCAACTTGGGCTGTTGATTCTTCTGCAGATGTTTCAAAAGCTTTTGAAATAAAAAATTTCGGAGTGTTTGGAGCCTTGCTTATTCAAGTTATATCGGGTAATCACTTTGAAGGCGTTTATCCTGTTGGTAATCTTGCAGTTGTAACAGCTTATATTAACTCCGTTGCCCCTCCTGTGCTTTTCACAGTTAAGACTCCAAATTTGAAAGCTATCAATATGAGTATAACACTTTTAGCTTCAGAGAATAGCACTACAAATCAAAATATTGTGTTAAATCGAATTAAAAGTTATTTGAATACTTCGGCTAAGCCAGGAATAAATTATACGGAGGGGATTTTCAGAGATATAATTGTTGATGGTGTTAAGATTACTTATGTCCGTGTAAATTTTAGCGATTTTGATACAGGGATATTTACGACTACGATTTTAGAGTATCCTGTGCTGGGGAAGGTGCGTTTTGAGGTTCGGTAAAATGTTGCATAATAAGTCTGCATATGTTTCGGCTATAAAAAAACTCTTTCCTAAAGGGGCATATTGGGATAAACAATTTAGCAGTGCCAAAAGTGATTTGTCCTTATGGCTTGAAGTAAAGGCTGAGGAACTATATAAGTTTAGAAGTAGATTCAATGAACTTATAATGGAATCAACACCTAAAACAGCCGAAAAAACACTTGATAAATGGGAGCAGGTTTTACTTGGTTCTATATCGCCAAACTTACCGAGTGAAACGAGGCGTAGACTTTTAACAGTTAAACGACATGGTTTTATAAACAAAAGTGTTTTAGAAAACATTGCAGAACTATATGGATGTAAATTAAAAAATATTTATTTTCCGTATCGTTCATCATTTTTTGGACACACGAGAATTGCTATAAATAGAATTTGTAGTCCAGCAAGTTTTTCGCTTATTTTTATACAAGCAGAGCTTAAAGATACTGAATTACGACTTGAGTTCGAAGATGCAATAAAGACAGCTTTGTTAGCAAACAATATAGTTTTTTTTATGAATAATTAGGAGAATGTTATGGCAGAGATGTATCCTGACAATGAGGAACTAACAATTTTTGGAGAAAAGGTTGAATGGCCTGGATTAGATGCAAGGGGAAAATTTACCAACGGAAGTTTTGATGATCCTCTGGTTAAGCCTAGTTTTATTCCAGCAGAAACGATTAACTTGATACTGGATAATTTATCAGAGTTGATAAAAAAGACAGGTGGCAGTCCCAATAACGTATCAATCACGCAACTTGCTGACGCTTTTACTTCCGTCGCTGTTGCTAAAAAAGGCGTTTTGCGAGATGAAGCAGGACGAGCAAAGGTTGCAGCCCCTTCAGCATCAGACGATATTGCTCGAAAAGCTGAGGTGGATGCAGAGGCAAAAGCCCGTACCACAGGTGACTCTAATACATTAAGCTTGGCAAAAAAATATGTAGACAATTTGCTGATTAACTTTTTCACAAACATCGCCGTTATACAATTCCCAAACTTGCCTTCACCTGAAAAGGTAATCCCAGCACCAAAAGGATATCGCTGGAGCGAGGTTGATTACGGTGGTGCGTTCTTTCGAGCAAGCGGCGGAGCTGCGAGTGCATTTAATAGCGGGGCGCAAGGTGATGCGATAAGAAATATTACTGGTGCAATCGGCGAAGTAGACCAAAAAGCGCATGTGCCTACTGGGGCGTTTTATAGAGACGAAATACGAGGAAATAATTTTTATAATTTCGGGTACGGACAATTACATGGTATAGCGTTTGATGCATCTCGTGTCGTCCCGACTGCGAATGAAAACAGACCGGTAAACTATACTATAATCATTTGGAAATTAGAAAAAATATAGGAGTGTAAAAGTGGAATATATTGAAATTAAAAACAACATTGTAACTGGGCATTATTGTGGAGATTTACCACCAAAACGAGAAGGCATTACTGTTATGGTTTTAGAATCTTGTTTAGTGAATATAGGCGACGATATTCGTATATATTCAGATATAAAAAAGGGAATAAAAAAACCTTTATCGCAATTGGTAGATGAAGAACTAGTTAAAGTACCCGAAGGGAAAAAACTTAATGAAGCAGGTGATGATTTTGTTGATATGACTGACGTCGAAAAGGTAAGAGTGGGGCTATTAAAACTAGAGCCGACACAAAAAATAGACGGTGATTTTATTATTGAGAAAAGTAAAAAAGAACTATATGACGATGGGATAATTACAGCAGACGAGTACAACGCTTATATAAGCCAAATGAGAGAAAGTGCCTATCGGGCTGAAAGCGATAAGTTAGGCTTGCAGGTTTTAAGGAGCGAAGTGGAAAAAGACGAGTGGCTTGAAAAAATTGCAGAAATAAAAAAGCGATACCCGAAGGTAAAATAGATAAAGAAGGGCAAAAATCGGCGTCTAATACACGCCGACAAGTGATCTAGCACTTACCGGATAACCGGCTTTCACCCTAACACTAGGTTTTTAGAATATCGGTTATTTTGTCTTTAAGATTTAGCCTATAAAAAATATTTATAGGAGGAGTACCTATGCGTACGCCACTAACGTATTATGGTGGCAAACAACAGCTTGCTTCTAAAATTGTATCTCTAATTCCGGAGCATCGGATTTATTGCGAACCTTTTGTAGGTGGTGCAGCCGTATTTTTTGCAAAACCCAAGTCAGAATCCGAAATAATTAACGATATCAATTCTGAAATTGTTAATTTCTATGAAGTTTTGCAGCGTGACTTTTATGCATTACAATCAGAGGTTTCTATTAGCTTGCATTCTCGAAAATTGCATAAACATGCACGAGTTGTTTATGAAAATCCTGAAATGTTTGACCGTATTAAACGTGCTTGGGCTATTTGGTTGTTGGCGAATGCTTCATTTGGTTCTAGTTTAAATGCTGGATTTGGTTATGATAAATTTGGTACAAGTATCCGAGCTCTATCTCGAAAACGCAATCAATTTGGTGAAGAGTTGGCAATAAGATTACAGAATGTCCAAATCGAATGTTGTGATGCTATGCGTATTATTCGTTCTCGTGACAGCACGGATTCGTTTTTTTATTTAGATCCTCCATACGTGGGAGCGTTTCAAGGACACTATGATGGTTATAGCCAGCAGGATTTTGATAATTTGCTTTCTACCATATCCAAAATAGAGGGAAAGTTTTTGTTAAGCTCTTTTCGTAACAAATCTTTGAGTGAAGCAACAAAGCAACACGGCTGGTATACAATTGAGCTAAAGATGGCAAAATCCATGACCGCTCAAATAGGAAAAACTAAATCGAAAGTCTAGGTTTTAACTGCAAACTATCCAATCGGTTTGATTAATGGAATTGTTAAACTGCTATAAGTAGATTTTAGATTACATACCGTGCAAGCTTATTGCATAGTGTGTAATTTTTTACAGGTTTATATTATACGGTTTTTACGATTGTTTTCGATGGCGGTTATAATTTCAAAACCCACACCTTTAAAATTATTTTGTTTACACCATAGAAGTGTAGTTCCCGAGCCTAAAAAAGGATCAAGCACATAGTCTTTTGCATAGGATTTAAAAAGTTCAACCAACTCAAGTGGATAAGGTGCGGTATGCTTAGCAATATTTTCACCCTTACAATTAATTTTAATCACGGGATTTATTTTTTTTACTGTGCTTATAATTTCTTTAGAATATCCTTTTTTAAAAACTAAAATATGTTCATAAACATTTATACATTTGACATATAGAGGAAAATTATTCGCAGTTGAATTTCGTTTTGATTGTACTTCGCCCTTATCCCAAATTATATTACCAACTAAATTAAAACCCACAATTTCAAAAATCAAAGAAGAAAGAAACCCTAACTGTAAACGTCTTTTCGACATATTTGAATTTACATAAATATTATCTTGACAAACAATGTCCCCAATATTATAAAAGTAAAAAGCATTTGGTATTAAAGAATTATAAACAGCTTTTGCATTAGCCATCATATCGATTAAATAAAAAAGCAAGTTTTCCCAAGTGGAATATTCTCGGGCGTTATAGTAAGGAGGAGAAGTTATTGCACCGCCAATTTGTTTTGGTGCTAGTTCTGCAAGTCCGAGTTTTGAATCTTGATTAAAAACTTCAATTTGTTTTGATAATTTTTTGGAGCCATTTTTAAAAGTTATTAACTTATTTATTTTATAAAAAAGCTGATATATAGGTAAACTTTCAAATTTAGTAAAGGTATGACTTTTAGTATTTTCTTTGTACAGTGTAATTTTGCGTTTATATGTTTTTGTAAAATTTTTGTTTTTTGTAAAGCAAACTGTTTCCCCAGAAAAACTATATAACTTTATTAGCATTGCATCAATATCATTTTTGTCAGAAAAAATATCCTTACGCCATTTTTTTAAAGTATCAAGCTCAATTTCATCGTCTTTGTTTTTTTGTGAAAGCTTAAAATATCTATAAGCGGAGTATTCAGTAAAGCGTTTTCCTCGCCCTGACTTACTTCGTTCAGGACAGTTTGGATTTTTGCACTCATAACTTTTCATAAACATTTCAGGATATGAATTTCCATTTTGAATTGTTGACATACAAGCAGGACAAGGAACAGGGGTTTCATCAAGCACAATTTTTTGAAATATGAGTAAAATATTTTTTTGTGTTTCACTGATTAAACAATCGGAAAACTTAAAACCAGTAGAAATATTTTGATAAAACTCTTCGGCAATTTGTTCTGCAATTATGTTATTCTTATCGCTCAAAAAGGAAAAACGGTCGTTTATAAAAGTTGCTAATTTTTGAATTTTCTTTTTTCGTTTATTTTCAAAGGGGGTAAATTTTTTTACTTGTATAAAATTTTCAGCGTAAAGACTTATTTTATAAAGCACTTGCCAAGTAATATCCTCACCTTGTGCATTAAATAATTTTCCATCTAGCTTAAAAACAAAATACCTATAATTTTCTAGTGAAGTATAAGAGTCTTGCATTGTTTTTAATATTCTGTCAATAGAAAAATTGTCCGCAACAAAATCGTTCATATTGTATTCAAAAACAAAAAGAGAATAAGCAAATTTTTTGCGTTTATGTTCATACCAGTTAAGCCAAGCTTCGCAGTTATCTTTTAAATTTCCGCTGTGCAAAAGTTGATATCTTTTTTGAATTGACTTGATGATTTTTTTAGCATCATATTTTTTTATTCGAGTTTCAAATGAATTTAAAACATGATGTTTATCTTCTTCGGTTGCCAAATACTGCGGAAAACTTTTTACCTTTGTCTCGTTTAAAAAAAATTCATCTCCATAATAAAAATATTTTCGCAAAGCATTTCTTTCATCTTGTGTAGGTTTGAGATTTTTTTTACGAATACATTGAACAAAGTTTTTATCAAAATAGCGATTCATTTCAAAAAGAATTGAAAAAAATACATCTTGAGGTATGTCTGAAAACTGATATTCAGCTTTTGTTTTTTCCAACAAGCTTTTTTCTACAATTTCTGTAACACCCATTTTTACTACCAGACCCTATAATAGAAGATTATATAAAAAAATTACACAAAAATCAAGTATAGCTTTAATGCTTATATTTTCTTGTTTCTGTACTCCAACCTAAGTCTTTTGTCATAGTTTTCTTATTTTATACTAAACCTACAAAAAGTTTTATACGCCATCGACTCGCTAAGCGATGAAGTTGGAAAGTTTAAGGTGTAAGTGGCTAGAATCACAGATTTTACCAAATAAGAAAACCGTATTTTCGGGCACACATTCGTGTGCCTACTTTAAGAAAATCGTAGCCGTGCAAGGAAACTCGCTTTAAAGTCCATTTAACAAAAGAGCAGAACTCACTTTGAAAAAACATCCGTGTTTTTTCAAAGTGGACGAGTTTTGAATTTTCTATTAGAATTTTTATGAAAATTCAAAACTCGCAAAAGCAAAATACTAGCTCGCCGTCCGTGGCGAGAGTCTTTAAAAACATCCGTGTTTTTTCAAGGTGGATGAGTTTTATACTTGCCCGATCTCCTTGTCTGTTTACGCTTCAGCGGGGAGCGTAGCTCTTGTCTGCTTAGGCGAGAATTTTTGTGCGTCAAAAATTCCCGCTCGACTTTGCCAGATTTGCGTTGTGTCTTAACACTAGTTTAAGACCGCTCACCCATCCAAAGTGAGCGGATAAGCGATTTTCGCAAAAAAACCCAAGTCTTACAATTGTTAACTTTACACAAATTTTACAAATATTTTACAAAAAAATGCTTGACTTCTTTTTAGTGTTACGCTATACTAGGACAAAAATATTGTTTGTGGGGCTAGAATTGCCTGCAACGAGAACAATGATAATTAAAAGCGAGCCTTTTGTCAAGAAGGTGGGAGGAGAATTTATGAGCATTGTACAAGTTAAAAACTTACGAAAAGTGTATCCTTTGGGGAAGGTTTCGGTTGAAGCTGTAAAAGGAGTTAGCTTTGAAATAGACAAAAGCGAATTTGTTTCTATTTCGGGACCTTCGGGATCGGGAAAGTCTACAATTCTTAATATGATAGGTTTAATTGATACGCCATCAGGAGGGGAACTTTACATAAACGGTGAAAGCATTTATAACGAAAAAGATTTTGTATCACTTGCAAAAAGGGCAAAGAAAAAAGCAAAGATTTCGGGCAAGCTCGACAAAAAAATTACAAGATTGCGACACGAATATTTGGGCTTTATTTTTCAGTCCTTTAATCTCATTTCTGTTTTAAATGTTTATGAAAACATTGAGTTTCCGCTTTTGTTTGGAAAATCAAAGGTAGACAAATCTGAACGAGATGAGTGGATCAATTACTTAATTGAAAAAGTAGGCTTAACGGAATGGAAACATCACAAAGCTAATGAGCTTTCAGGCGGACAGCGTCAACGAGTTGCAGTTGCACGAGCTCTTGCAACAAAACCTGCAATTGTTTTGGCAGACGAGCCGACTGCAAACCTTGACTCAAAAACAGGCGATCAGATTTTGGCTTTAATGAAAGAAGTCAATAAAGAATTTGGCACGACCTTTATTTTTTCAACACACGATGCAAAAATTGTAAATATGACAACACATCGAATAAAACTTTTGGACGGTCAAATAGTAGAAAACACAAAAGAGGAAAACGAGGAGAGCAGTTTATGATTTTCAAACTGGCACTTAGAAACTTACTTGCTAATAAGGCAAAAACATGGATTATTGTCGGCATTATTGCTTTGGCAACATTTTTGTCTGTTTTAGGTTTCGGGATTTTAGATTATTCTTTAAAGCAAACCAAAGATGTTTGTCGTGAGGACTTTTGTGGGGACATTTTTATTTCAGGAAAATCTTCTGAAAAAGATGTTATCGCAACCTTACTTGGTCCAGTTACTTTTGGTGTTACGTTTGAAATGCCTGAAATGCCGTACCTTTTACAAACCGACAAAATAATAGAAAAACTTAAAAGCATTGACACTCTCGCTGATTTTTCAAAAGGTATTGCATCTAGCGGCTACTTAAAACCTGATGACGATGATGAAGAAGATGAGGCGTTTTCTGATATCTCAAAATTGATTCATACTACTGTTTTAGGAATTGAACCGAACGACCATAAACGAATGTACAATTCCATAAAAATTTCAGACGGCGAATTTCCAACAGGTGGTGAATTTTTTATAATGTCTTCGGACGCAAAAGAAGAATACGAAAAAGTTAACAACACAAGTTTAAAAATCGGAGATAAAGTTTTTTTCCAAAGTTTTACAGGAAAGGCAAAAACACTCCCATTAAAGATTACCGCTTTTTATGAATATGCACATCCTGAAACAGTCATAACAAGAGTTTGCTATTGTGACTTTAATTCAGTTCGTATTTTGAATGATATGACACTTGGTTCACAAACAGCAAACGAAATTCCCGACTCAATTGATTTGAGTGTTTCGGATTTGTCAGAGGAAGAGCTTTTTTCAGAAAGCTTTTCGTTTGAGGAAAACACGCAAGATTACAGCGACACAGAAACTGAAACCGATTTGATGAATATTTTAGGCGATACAAGTTTGCGTGATAGTTTGAATATGCCCGATGCTGAGTCTTGGCATTACATAACCATAAAGCTAAAAGACACGAACAAAACCGCATCAATTATTAAAGAGTTGAATACTTGGTTTTCTGAAAACGAAATTGAAGCACAGGCTTCAGCTTGGGATACGGCGATGAAACCTTATGCAATGAATTTAGTAGCTACCAAATGGTTGTTGATAACTATACTTGCCTTGCTCTCTATTGTTTCGCTGGTGGTTATAATGAACACTTTAGTTGTTTCAGCTATGGAGCGAACAAGCGAAATCGGTACAATGCGTGCAATCGGAGCTAAAAAAAGCTTTGTTAGAAAAATGTTTATGAGCGAAAGTATTATGCTTGCAGTTGGCGGTTTACTTATTGGAGTTGTTATCGCAGTAATTTTTGCTATTGCATTTAATTCATCTGGTGGTGTAGGTATAAACAAGCTTGCGGAAACATTTTTCGGAGTATCGGCTTTTAGAGTAAATATGAACTTGAAAAATATTTTGGTACCAGCTTTGGTTATTATTTTTGCAAGTATTATAGCAACAATTTACCCACTAGCCGTTGCAATGGATGTAAGCCCGCTTGAAGCTATAAATAAGGAATAGGAGAAAAAAATGAAAATATTAAAAATAGCTTTTAGAAATTTAAACAGACAAAAAAGGCGAAGCGTTCTTTTGGGAATTGCAGTCGGCTTTGTATTTTTAATTTCAACATTTGTGTATGGAATGGCAACGGGATTGTTACGAAGTTTGGAGGACAATGTTGCTAGCGTGATAGGCGGACATATTTGGATTGCAGCTGCTGAAAAAAAACCTGATATTCCTGCTGACGAAGAGGTTGGTTACACAATGCTTGGACAAAAGGAAAAAGAACTCTTTGACGAAATTTTGAAAGAGTGTAATATTGAAATAAAGTCAATCAGCTTGCGTACTCCCATTGACGGACAACTAATTTTTGCAGGTAAAAAAATGTCAGCAGCAATTTGGGGCGTTAAAAAGGACGAAAAGCTTGCTTGGGATAGTATAGTTTTTAAGGAAGGTAGCGTAGACGGAATGGAAGTCAAAAATGCCATTGTGCTTTCTGAAAAAATAGTCGAAAAATTGAACGTAAAACTTCACGATATTATTTTGTTTTCGTGCAAAAACGGAAAAGGACAAAAAACGGTTGTCGAATTTCAGCTTGAAGGTATTGCAGTTGACAACAATATACTTGCAGGCGGACTGACTATGTTTGCAAACATTGAATATATCAATGAAATATTTAACGAGACGCGACCAGATATTTTCGGGTCGTATTTTGTTCATTTGAAAGACACAAAAATGCAGGAAGTGTACGCAAGTATTATCGAGCAAAAGTTCCGAGAGAAAAAACTTTTAGTAACCGATCGAATGCTTGCACGCAAGGAAAGGCCTACTAGACCGACATCTCACTTGATGAAGCAACTTGGAGGAGGCAAATGGGACGGCTTAAAATACTTTGTTGCAAACTTGAACGATGAGTCGCCCGGTGCTATGCAAATGTATGTCTACATAAAGCTTATTTCAATTGGCATTATTCTCGTATTACTTTCTTTTACAATGATAGGAGTTGCAAATACTTTTAGGATGATTATTCACGAGCGAAAAGGCGAAATTGGAACAATGCGTGCCTGCGGTGCAAAACGAAAAAGCGTAGAACTTATGTTTGTTATGGAAGCAATTTTTTTAACAGTCATCGGTGGAGCGGTTGGGTGTATTTTGGCAGTGCTAATAATGGCAGGCATTTCACTAATACCTATTTCGGCTACGTCTACACTGTCGCTTTTTGCATACGGTGGACATATGCGTTGGGTACTTTCTCCATTTGCTATTTTACTTTGGTTTATACTTTTGATTATCTTGACGCTCCTTGCTGTTATTATACCTGTAAAAAGAGCTGCAAAAATGCTACCTGCGGAGGCTTTACGCTCAGTAAAATAAAAAAAAAAGGCAAAAGCTAAAGCTTTTAGGGCTTGTAACTTTTGCTTAAACTTAAACTTTAAATAATGAACCTTGAATTCAAAGTTAAAAGTTTTCAAGTTTCTAAAAACTAAAAATTAGGAGATAAATTTATGAAAAAAACATTTTTTACATTTACATTTTTATTCGCTTTACTTGTGTCGGCACTTGCTCAAGTTCCATCAAAAGCAGAGCTTTACAAAATCGGCAATAGAATATTTGACTCGTGGAATTTTGAAGAAGACATCACTTACACCGTTTCGATTATAGACGAAAAACCGAACAAGCCAAAAAAGGCTGCTCAGTTCAAGGCTTTTGAAAGGCACAAAACCAACCAAAAGACCTTTTTACAAATTGCGCCGGAAGTCGACAAGGGGATGGGCTATTTGCAAGACCACGACAACGCTTGGACTTATGACCCGAACACTCGTCAATTTGAACATTTTTCTCTCAAGCAAAATGTCGGCGACTCAAATATGAAACTCTCGGATGTTGGCAACAAAGAAACCTTTTCCGACCGCTACGAAATCCTTTCGGCTTCGGAAGCTATGCTCGGAAAAATCCCTGTTTATCGCATCGAAACAAAACCTATTTACAAGGATGCAGAATACGCAAAAGAAATTTTATTTGTGAATCAAAAAGCCGAGGTTCTTTTGAAAGTGGAGCAGTACGGTGCAAGTGCTCGCCTTATGCGAACCATTCTTATGGCAAAATACGTCAACTTTGGCAAAACAAAAATTCCGATTCACCAAATTATAATCAACAACATCGTACCGGGCGAAAAAACAACCGTTATTCTGTCCGACTACAACACAACAAAAATACCCGATGTAGTTTTTACAAAAGCATATTTGGAAAAAGTTAATTAGTAATTTGGGCGTTCCCTTGTTTTGCTTTAAATCCTAAAAAGCAAAACAAGGTCGGGCTATTCGGGGCTGTCGGTACGAACGCACTAAAATATCGTGCGTTCGTGTACAGCGAAAGCATTTTTGAAAAAATGCTTTCGCTCCCCTACTATCCCTAACGCGGGAGACTAGCTTAAAGAAATACTACAGTTACAAAAAGTTAAAAAGGAAATCTTATGAGAAAATTTATATTTATTATCTTGGCAGTATTTTCAGTATTTACCTTTGCACAAGAAACTTATGAAGACCTTGAAGCAGAGCTTTTCGATGAAGACGATTTACTAATTGAACCCGAAGACGCAACAAGCGAAAAGCTCCAAGAAAACGCAAAGTTAAAAACTAGCCTTGACGAAGCGAGCATTTTACTTGAAACCGAAAAAATTCGGTTCGGTGGAATGTTAAACTCTGGGCTGTCCTTAAACTATAGTTGGGATGACCCTTATTCAAAAAAAGCTGACTACACAAAAGCTTTTACAAATCCTGAATTTGCAATTTTACAAACAATTCTTGCGGCACAGCTTTTTTTTGATGCACGCCCAAGTGAAAACTCCAAAATTTACAGTAAATTCGATTTTGGCTTTCCCTTTGAAAAAGACATTGGTGGTGTTGCAAAATTTCCATCATTTGTTCCTGCTCCTTATGGAAACGCACTGCTTCCGACTATTTCTTCGGGCGTGCCAAACTTTAAAGTGCGAGAATTATACACTGACTTTTCCGCAAAAGACATTGCGTTTTTCCGTTTTGGAAAACATGTTGTAAAATGGGGAGCAGGTTATTTTTATAGCCCTGCCGACATTTTAAACATTTCACGAATTGACCCGCAAGACCCTGAAGCTGAACGAGAAGGTCCTGTTTCCTTACGCTTGCACATAATTGTTCCAAAAAAACAACATAACTTTTGGTTTTATCTTTTACCGCCAACAAAGACAGACGACTATAAACCACAATACACGGCAGGTGCAGGAAAAGCCGAATTTGTTTTCGGCAACTGGGAATTGGGGTTCGGTGGTTTTTACAAATACAAAAAAGCCCCACGCTTAATAACAACTCTTTCGGGAAATATTGATGGAAATGTTCGGGTATTCGCTGAAGGCGTTTTTGCTTGGGGAAGCGATTACACATATTACAAAACCGACGGAGCCTTTACGGAATACACCGAAAAAAACAAAGCCTTTTTCCAAGCAACACTCGGCGGTTCTTACACTAATACAAAAAGCAAAAGCACAATCGCCTTACAGTATTATTACAACGGGTTTGGATATCAAAAACCTTATGACCTCGTTTATCCTTTAAGCGCGACTGCAAAAAACGAGACGGATCCTGCCGCAATGCAAGCCGCTATGACTCTTGGCAATATTATGTTAATGCCACAATTGGGACAACATTATATTGCGTTAAACTTTCATCAGGGAAAACTTGGAACTGAAAAGCTTAGTTTAAACATTTTTCAACAATTTGCAATTTCGGAGCGGGAAGGTCTTTCCGCACTAAAATTGAATTATGACATTTATAAATTTGTAAGTATGGACACAGGTTTAAGTTTTACCTACCCTATTAGTAAAGACTCCAAGAGCAAGGGAAGCATAGGTTGGAGCTTGGGAGTAAAACTAGGTGGTGGCAAATTTTAGAGTTTTGCCTTTGTAACCTTTAGATTTAATAAAATGTTTTATATATGTCGGAGGACTTTAATATGAAAAAAACAATGTATTTTGCTATCTGTTTTTTTGTTGTTTGTTTTGTTTTTAGTTGTGCTGGAACACAAAAACAAAAAAGTGGTTTGGGAGAAATTTCTCAAAATGTAAAAAAACCCGAATTACTTGACCACAAAAATGCAAAGTGGGGCAAGGATGCACCAACTTGGGTTTCACAAGAAGCTCACGAGCTTGAAAGACTACCTGAGTACAGTGACGTTTATTTGTTTAAGTTTGAGTCAACAAGAGCAAAAAGCTTAGAAGGTGCTCAAATTTGGACAAGAGATTTTTCTGTGCCGTCTGAAATGGCTAGAACAGTAAAGATGCGTGTAGAAAGCAAGGCTGCAGCCGCTGCCGCAGGCGATAAAGATCTTATAACAGGTTATCTTGAAGACATCGTAAAAACTATCACTGATACAAAACTTTCAGGCTTTAAAAAGCTTAGCGATTACTGGGTTCAATATCGCTACTTTGATGAAAAAGGCGAGCCTACAGGTGATGACTATACTTATTTAGTTTTGTATAGCATTCAAAAGTCTACCTTGGATAGACTTATTAGAGACGCTATCAATAATGCTGATGAAGTTAAGCCAAAAACCGAAGAAGAGGTTCGTGTCCGAGATCTTGTAAAAGATGCCTTAAAAGAAGGAATCTAGTATCTTACAAAAGCCTCTAAAAGCATAAGTTTTAGGGGCTTTATTTTTCGGTGTCAATATGCGGAAAATCTGTAGCTTTTTCTTTTTTTTATTTTTTTTTAGTTTAACAGTTTTTTCCCAAGATATTAGTGGATATAAGGATGTGGTGATTTTCCAAACGCACACAATAACAGAGGAACCTGCCGAACTTCGTTATGCTATTGACCAAACTATTTTAAACACCTTTCTTTTTATGAAGCGTTTTAATGTTAGCGTATTTAATGAGCCAATAACAAATGAAAACGCAGAAGAACTAATTAAAGAAATTCAAAACTATAGAGAACAAAATGTACAGCTCCCTGAGGATGTTTACGCGGGAAAGATGGGCTTTACAAAAGAAGATTGGGACAAACTTATTAACTCGTATTTTGTAGTTTATTCTCACCTTGATAAATACAAGCTTAAAATAAAAGAAGAATTAGTCGACACTGATTATGACGGTAAGGCAGATAAAAAAAGATACAAGTATTTTATAAGCTTTGAGTTGACGCTTTTTATTACAAATATGCAAACAGGAAATTTGGTTGGAAATTTTCATTTTGAAAACCAGGGTTCAGGAGCTTCAATTGCAAAAGCATCTAGGGTGGCTATATTAGGGCTTAGCGAAGAGCTTGACTTTAATTTACGCAATGTTAAAGATTTTACGCTACACTCTGGAATTAAGGCTATTGACGGCGACAAGGTTGAAATTGAGCTGGGGCGAAATTTAGGGCTTAATGTTGGAGATGAGTTTGTTGTTATTAAAACAGAAACACAGGGCAAAACACTAAAAGAAAGTGAAACCGCCTTGCTTTTAATTACAAATGTTTATGATGATTACGCAAAGGGCAAAATTTTATTTGCAAAAGATAAAACCGCTTTTGCAGACCAAGTTTACGAAGTGCCTAGGGGACCCGCCGAATATAAGCTTTATGGAAATATAAATGCTAGTTTTAATTTATTAAGACAAGCGGAGTTGACTGGGGAGCTTGGTTTGAGTGTAATTTTCACGAGAGGCTTTTACCGAGTACGCCCCTTTGTTTCCTCAGAGCTTTCCTTTTCAAAAGAAAAGCTTGCATTAGGTCTTCCCATTAGGGCATTTGTTGGGACACAGGCGGGGAATGTTTTTATCGGACGATTTCAGTTTTCACCAGAGCTTGCTTTTGGAGCGGAAATGCTTGTAAGCCCCAAAAAAAAAGAACCTGATTTTTCCGCTTTAATTTTGCGAACTACTTTAAACTTTAGCTATTTAATAAATCGTGATGTAAAAATGAGCTTTGGTATTGGTAGCGATTTTAGTTTTTCTTTTTTAAAAAATGCACCAAACAATGGAGTCTTTCGTGGAGAAATACTGGCTCAATTTGGTATTGTGCTAAAGGGCTTTGGGAGTATTTATTAAATATTAAGCTTAATCGAACAATAACTTATAAAAAGGCTTGATTTTAATTTTGTTATAGAAACTATTTAAGCTTTTAATGGTTTTACTTTAAGAGGTGTTTTAGAATGAAAGTTAGTTCACGTTTTCAAATTTTGGTTTTAACTATTTTGGGTAGTTTACTTTTTTCTTCTTGTTTGAGTCTTTCGTTGACCGATGAAGATGCTTATGCCAAGCGTAAAAATCTTCAAACAACAAAGGTTTTTGAGGCAAGTGGCGAATCTACTTCTCTTCTTACGGCAATAAACAATGCTAAAATTTCTGCTATCCAAAAGGCTGTTGTTCATTTAATAGGTGTTTATGAAGAAAACCAAAATCAGCAAAAGCTTCAGGAAGTTTTGTACAATACAAAATACCCAAACGCTTATGTTGTAAATGACAAAATGCAGGTTTTACAAAAGCAAAAAGTCGGTGAAAATTATTTTTGTCAAATCCAAATTCCTGTAAAGCTTCAAGAACTTTCAGATTTTTTAGCTCATTATGGAATTGGAAATAAAGAAACTTCAGAAAAAAATATTGCACAAAATTTCCAAAATGAAATCGCACCCAGCCTTATAGAAAATCCTGATGAACTTCTTGCACAAGAAAAAAAACTTGCACAAGATGCCGGACGCGCTGAGTATCTTGAAGCTTATCTTAATAATATGACTTATATGGTTTACGGAGCAGAAAATTCAAATGCAGATTCCTTTTTGCTTAAATCTGCAGTGCAGATGGCAAACTCGTATTTAATTTCAAATGGAAATAGAACTGTGGACTTTACTGAAATTGAAAAGCTTAAAAAGGATAACGCTCGAGTTTATCAAGAGTCTCAAGCAAGTGGTATTTCGGTTATTCAATGGATTGCTCAAAACTTAAATGCCGATGTGTATCTTGAAATTGATACAGCGACCGAGGGTGCGTCCAGTTATAACGGTGAATATTACGGCTCGGCAAAGGTTACGGTAAAAATTTTTAACCCGTCAACAGGAGAGCTTTTAGGAGCAATTCCGTATTCTAGCCCCAAAACATATAGCAGGGTAAGCGAATATGACGCTCAGTCGAATGCTTTGCAATCTACGATTTACAAAGTTCTGCCCCTAGTTCAAGAACAGTCAAAGATTATGTTAGCAAAGGCTTATGCCAATGGTATTCGTTATGAGTTAATTATAAATGGTGCAGAAAATACAAAGATAATAAACCTTTTTAGAAAGGAACTCAAAAAATATGTAAGCGAAATTCGTACTTTAAGTTTATCGTCAAATCAAGCAAGGTTTGCTGTTTTTAGTTTTTCGAGTGCGGATGAAGTTTTGAACCTTGTTTACGATGTAGCTGAAAAAGTTCCCGGCTGTGAAAATTTGGAGCTTACAATGTTGCGTGGAAAATCGCTGACATTTGCTTTAAATGATTTTTAGTAATAGGAAAGATAAATGAAGTTTTGCAAGTTTGTTTTTTTAAGTTTGCTTTTAGTTTCGTGTCAAACCTTGACACAAAATAAAGCAGTTCCTAATTGGGTTTTAAAAACTCCAGAATCAGATTCGAAGTACGAATATTTTACAGCTTCAGGTACTGACTTAAATCCCTCTGAAGCGGAACAAAAGGCTATTGCAAATTTAGTTTCGCAAGCAACTCAGTATGTAGGTACATCAATTCAGTCAAGTTCGCAAACAGTGCTTACTGGCGAAATCGATAGTGTAAAAAAAATTATTGAAAACGAATTAACACAAAGCTCAAAGTCAAACCTTGAACTTTTCAAAATCACTGAAAAATTTTTTAGCAAAGATGAAACTGGTACAACGGTTTATGTTTTAGGGCGTTACGACAAGGTGGCAATGGCAAAAGAAAGGCTACGCTTAGAAAAAAAATTTCAGGAAAAGCTCGACTCTTTTCGAAAACCCGAAAATCTAGGCGATGAGCTTTTTGCGAGCGAAAATTATTTTTATGCGGCAAAAAATTTTATTATTGCAGCAAGCAATGCCAAACTAAACGAAGTTGATAACGCAGAAGTGCATTTTAACCGCAATATAGAAAAAGCACAATTAGCATTTGAAAAGATAAAACTTGACACATTTCAAAACGCGAGCAACACGAACGAAGCGTTGCTTTTTATAAAAACTAATGCATCGGAGCTTCCTATTAAACTAATGTTTTTTTCAGGTAAGCTTAAAAAAAATCTTAAGCAAGAAAACATTATAATCAAAAACGAATACGCTTTTCAAATTCCTATTGATTTAGCTTCGGATAAAATTTATATTTATCTTGATGATAGAAATTTATTTGACAATTTAAGCTCTTGCGGAAAACAGGGACAAAAAGCAAAAGCTGATTTAGAAAAAATTATTTTGTCAAAACAAAAAATACACGAGTTAAGACAATCTAAACTAGAGCAAACAAAACCTGCAATTTCCTTTGTCATAAAAATTGATGCGAAGTCTGATATGTCAGACGAGTTTTTGCAAGTTTTGAAAAGTAAGCTTTTGAAAAAAGGCTATGCGGTAAAAACGCAAGATGCCGATTACACTCTATTTGCGAATTTAAAAGTCCAAACTGAAATACAGGACAAGGAAACTTTTTTAACAAACTTTATCATCAACTTTACAGTTTACAAAAACAGCGAACTCGTACAAGCAGAAACTATGCAAAAAACAAGTCTCGGTTTTTCAAAACTTGAAGCAAGGCGAGGTATACCAAATCTTGCAGCGGAAACAGTGGTCAAAGCACTTTTTTTAAAATAATTTCAGCGCACATTCCAAAGCACAAATATTCTTTTTAGTTTTGCAAGCTGTTGCACTAGAAATAGCTTTGTTAATATTGTGTGTTAACTACGCAACCAGTGGAAGTATTTTCAATTTGCATATTATTTATTAGCCTTTATAAGACTCAAGCTTTTTTGTTCAACTCTTTTTCCTTCCACCTTTGGATGGGCGGAAGGTTTGAAACTCACTATGAGCTTTTTTTGCAAAGCTGAAAACTTATCCTAAAAACTTTTAGCTTTGAGTTTTTTACGCTTAATTAGAGCTTTGTACAAGTTTACGCATCAGCATTTAACTTGCGTTCTGCTCTTTTTGTTAGCGAGTTTCATTGGTGTTCTACGGTTCGCTTAAGGTTAGGGAATTTTTGTATCAAAAATTCCTAACCCAACTTTGCCACTTCAGCGTTGAAACTCAACGCTAGTTTATGACCCTTAGTTATCCAAGACGAAGGGATAAGCAATTTTCGAAAAACACGGATAAGTCTTATAAAGATTAAAAAACCCCTTGACTTTTATTGAAATTATTCTGATATTTAAGTTATGTCAAATGAAAAAAACATTATTCCTATTGATAAACTTCTGCCGCAAGTGCTTAATATAATTCCGCTGGCGGGCAGACCTATTTTCCCCGGTATTTTTACGCCGATGGTTATTACCGACCCTGAGGATGTGGATGCGGTGAACTATGCTTATGATGAAAATGGTTTTATTGGCTTTGCTTTGCTAAAAAATGATAATGAAACACCTTCTGTGAATGATTTGCACAGTGTTGGCACGGTGGCAAAAATAGTAAAACGGATAAATTTGCCTGATGGTGGAGTTAATATTTTTGTTTCGACCTACAAAAGATTTACGCTGGAAAAGGTTTTAAACAAAAAAAATCCTGTTCGGGCAATAGTTAAATATGTTGATGATAAGCGGGCAGATACAATAGAAGTAAAGGCTCTTTTGCGTACCTTGGTTGCGGAAATGCAAAAAATTTCGCGGGATAATCCACTTTTTACCGATGAAATGCGTTTTAATTTGGTAAACATTGACCAAGCGGGAAAGGCGGCTGACTTTATTGCAAGCATTTTGAATATTCCAAAGGAAACTCAGCAGGAAGTTTTAGAAACTTTTGATGTTCAAAAGCGGATGGAAAAGGTTTTTTTGTATATTCAACGTGAAAAAGAATTTATGAATATTCAGCTGAAAATTCAAAATGACTTAAACGAAAGAATTGAAAAAAACCAACGAGAATATTTTTTGCGGGAAGAATTAAAAAGTATAAAAGAAGAGCTTGGTATTTCCTCCGACCCAAAAACTATGGATGAGCAAAAGTTTCGCAAACTCATTGATGGATTTAAGTTTGAGGGCGAGGTAAAAGAAACTGTCGAAACTGAGTTTGAAAAACTTTCAATGTTGGAAGCAGGTTCAGCCGAATATAATGTATGTCGCACTTATTTGGAAACAATTCTATCGCTTCCTTGGAATGACACTAAAAAAGAAGAGTTTGAAATAAGCAAGGCGGAAAAAATCCTAAACAACGACCATTACGGACTTGACGATGTAAAGGAGCGAATTGTAGAATACCTTGCTGTACGAAAACTAAAAAACGACAACAAGGGTGCAATTTTGCTTTTTGTCGGACCGCCGGGAGTTGGAAAAACCAGTGTGGGTATGTCGATTGCAAAGGCGATGAACAAGCCTTTTTTTCGCTTTTCAGTTGGAGGAATGCGAGATGAGGCTGAAATAAAGGGACATAGGCGAACTTATATTGGGGCAATGCCCGGGAAAATTTTGCAAGGCTTAAAAATTACAAAGTCAAAATCGCCTGTTTTTATGATTGATGAAATCGATAAGATGAGCCAAAGTTATCACGGAGACCCCGCCAGTGCTTTGTTGGAAGTTTTAGATCCTGAGCAAAATGTAACTTTTCGAGACCATTATTTAGACTTACCATTTGACCTTTCTAATATTGTGTTTATTTTAACTGCAAATACAATGGACAATATTCCGCGTCCACTTTTAGACAGAGCGGAAATAATTCGTCTTTCCGGTTATATTGACTCGGAAAAGTTGGAAATTGCGAAAAAGTTTTTAATTCCAAAAAGCTTAAAAAAACACGGACTTCCCAAAAAAACTGTTTCTTATTCAAATAAACCCCTGCTTTTAATTGCTAATCAATATGCACGTGAAGCGGGAGTTCGCAACTTTGAAAAGATGCTCGATAAGATTCATCGAAAGCTTGCTACAAAAATCGTAAAAGGCGAACACGACACAAGTAAAACTCTAAAAGTTACCGAGGAAGTTGTGTCTGAAAAGCTTGGTAAACCAATATTTACAGATGAAACAGTTGTTGCAAAGGTTGCAGGTACGGCAATCGGTTTAGCGTGGACGGGACTTGGAGGAGACACTCTTTTGATAGAAAGCATTACAAATAGGGGCAAGGGGGCTTTAAAACTTACGGGGCAGATGGGCGATGTAATGAAAGAGTCGGCGACCATCGCTTTATCTTGGGCAAGACGCTATGCAAATAAAAATAAAATAAAATCACCGGCTTGGTTTGAAAATAATATTATCCACTTACATATACCAGAGGGTGCTACTCCAAAAGATGGACCTTCAGCAGGCATTACAATGACTGTCGCCTTAGTTTCGCTTTTGACGGGCAAGATTATTAAACCTAAGTTGGCAATGACTGGCGAGCTATCCTTGACGGGAAATGTAATGCGAATTGGTGGATTAAAAGAAAAAACAGTTGCCGCAAACAGAAACGGCATTAAGGATATTATTATCCCAAAAGATAATATTCGTGACCTTGATGAAATTCCTGATAAGGTTAAAAAAGGTATTACTTTTCATCCTGTTTCAAATATTCATGAAGTTTTGAAAATAGCTTTTTAAAAGATTTGCATTTTTTGTAAATCAAGGTGATACTTTTATAAGATGAAAATTCGTATAAGTGAAATATAATTAAACTGCCCTAAAACTATAGGACAGTTTAATATTTTTTTTTGCATTTAGCTTTTTGGTTTTAGTAAAATGGTAAATTGCATCTAAACTTAGACTTCCACCTTTTTTTCTAATAGCCACGACGAAATAAAGAAAAAGCCTGTAGAAAGTGCAAGCCATACAATAGGCAAAACCATAGGGGCTGACCATGTATGTTTTTCTACCACAATATTAGAATGAAAATCATTCGCACTAAAGGCTGTTATGGTTATAGGTAGGTTCCAGTTTAGGCGTAAACTTAAATTTATAGCTATGTCGTTCATAACAAAAAACATAAATATGTAAGCTACAATTGCAATTGCAAAAGTAAGCCCTCGTTTCTTTATAAATGACCTAATAAACATTTGTACCATTATGATTGTCATTCCAACGAGTGCAAATAATGATAGTGCATATGATAAAACTACAAACACGCCTACTGGATTTCCGAATATATTTAGAACAAGAAGTTTTAAAAAAAATGTGGCATCTTCTAAACTGGGCATTATAATTGTAAGCCAAGAAAATATAGAAATAAATGACAATGCAACATAAATGATGTACTCAGTTAAGCCTGCTAGCCATCGTCCCAAAAGTATCTTTCGAGATGAAAGTGGAATTGTAAGCATAAGGTAATTTGTATCCCTGTAAAGCATCTCTTTTATATGAGCATGTGAACAAGTAAAAAACATTAAAAGAGGAATAAAAGAAATAGCTAAAAGTGTAAGCACACACCAAATACGAGCATACATAGGCATATTTTCTACATAGTTGAAATCTACTCTAAATAAAAGCGATAAGATGATTGAAATCAATGTCATTCCAAGCATAATACCACCTAAAATAAAAATCGCTTTTGAGCGACGAATCATTTCATATTTATAAATTTTTCCCATAATTTTTTTCTCCTATTTTTTTAATTTTAATATCTTAAAATCATTAAACATAGTGATTAGCCAAAAACCTCTATATAAATATCATAAATGGATTTTCCGTATCTTTCACGTAAATCATCCGCTTCACCTTGCAAAGTAATTTCTCCATCACGCAAAAAAACTACATCGCTAAACACTGACTCGATGTCTTTTACTAAATGAGTTGTGATAAGTAAGCTACAGTCTTCCGCCCAAGTAGAAATAATCGTACGGATAATTTCCTCGCGAGCGACGGGGTCAGTTCCTCCAATGGGTTCATCAAGCAAAAAAAGTTTTGCCTTGCGAGAAAAGCTCAATGTAAGGTTTAACTTTTCGAGCATACCTTTTGAAAGTTCTGGAATTTTTTTATTTTCGTCTACTTTTAAGAATTTTAGCATATCATGTGCCTTATCCGAATCAAAATCCTCGAAAAAGTCCGCATAAAACTTTATAGCATCGCTTGCACGCATCCAAGGATAAAGCGTGTTTTTATCAGGCAAAAACGAAACTAATTTTTTTGTTTCCACTCCAAAGGGTTTTCCACAAACCGTAAAACTACCACTACTTGCCTGTAAAAGTCCTGCAAGTATTTTTAAGAAAGTAGTTTTGCCCGAACCGTTTGGACCTAAAATACCAAAGATTTTACCACTTGGCACATTTAGCGATAAATCTTTTAATGCAACCTTGCCAAAATAATTCTTTGTCAAGTTATTTGTTTCCAAAATTAAACTCATTTTTCACTCCTCACTCTTTTTAGAGCTTTTTTAACATAATCAATAATTTCTTCGTCAGTAAAACCTGCCTCTACCAAACTACTTACCGAGCCTAAAACCCAGTTTTCAAAAATTTCTTTTTTTAAACGAGGAATCAAATCTTTATCTTTTACAACAAAACTCCCTGTACCACGCAGTGTTTCAATGACCCCCTCTCTTTCCAACTCCATATAAACACGACTCATAGTATTTGGGTTTACTCCCATTTCCAAAGCCATATCTCGTATGGAAAGAATCCTGTCGCCCAAAGCTAGTTCCCCAGAAATTATACTTTCTTTTATTCGTTCCATAATCTGCAAGTAAATTGGACGATTCCTTTCATAACTACTCATCCCAGTCTCCGTATAGTGTTCTATATAAATAGCATACTCTTTTTTTAAAAAATTGTCAAGGGCTTTTTAAAACTTTTTTGTTTTTTTTTATTTTATCCTTGTAAAACTGTCCTTATTTTGCGAAAACTTTTTGAAAAGGATGTCGGAGTAGTACTTTGTTTTTGCGATGTTTTGAATTTTTATAAAATTTTAATAAAAAATTGCAAAACTCGACCACCTTAAAAAAACAAGGACATTTTTTTAAGGTGAGCTTTGGATGGGTGAGCAGTCTTAAACTAGCAATGAACTACAACGCAAATCTGGTAAAGTCGAGCGGGAATTTTTTCTACAAAAAATTCCCGCCTAAGCAAGCCAGAGCTACGCTCCCCGTTTTTGCTTAAACAATATAACGGTGATGTTCTTTTGAAATTTAACAATTACAAGATTATCCTTATTTTTCGTAAATTATTTTATGAAATTTTAAAAGCTATGGACAGTTATTGAATAAAATTATATAATCGATCTATGATAAAAGCTATTGCATTTGATATTGATGGCACCTTGTATAATTCACTTTCTTTTTCGTTTTGCTGTTTGCCTTTTGTTTTGCATAATTTTAGGTTTATGTTGAGTTTCAGGCGAGTTCGCAAAGATTTGCATTTATTGGCGGCGGAAGGAAAAGTAGCGGAGAATTTTTTTCGTTTACAAGCTGAGTTGATGGCAAAAAATCTTAAAACAGATGCAAATAAAACAGAGGAGTTTATCAATAAGGAAATATATTTGGGGTGGCGAAAATTATTTGCAAAAATAAAGCCTTATAAAAATGCTATTAAAACAGTTTTGACACTCAAGGATGCAGGTTATAAGGTCGGCTTACTTTCTGATTTTCCGCCCGAACAAAAAGGGGATGTTTGGGGGCTTGCTCCTGCTTGTGATGCAATTTTAGGAAGTGAAAATTTTGGGGTTTTGAAGCCACACGCAAAACCTTTTTTGCAATTGGCTGAAAAGTTAAAGGTCGCACCAGAAGAGCTTTTGTATGTGGGCAATAGTTATAAATACGATGTGCTTGGTGGAAAAAAGGCAGGCGTAAAAACTGCTCTTTTGTGCAAATGGTACGAAAAACCTTTTTTTAGCAAGAAAACAGACATTGTTTTTTCGAGTTATACGGAACTGCAAAAAAAGTTAAAAGAGTTTTTGAATGCTTGAGATATTTCCATATCAAAGCGAAGAGGAAGGTCTTGACAAAATTTTAAATTAAAGATATAATGGCAACGTTGGAGTTTTTATGGTTTCAATTATTGTTGGCATTATTTTTATTTTAATTATGGTTTTTATGGCTTTATCCCCAAGCGTACTTGGCTTTGGTTTAGACTGGGGACAGGATATTTTAGCTTTTTTGCGTGGCGGAACACCTGTTTTGCTAGCACTTTTAGGTTTAATTTCAATTTTTATCGGAATTGCTGATATAAAAGACAAACAAGACGCAAAAGAAGAAGAAGAAGCTATGCGTTTAGAGGAAGAAAACAAACAATAAAAGTTTAAATTCTTTTCTAAAAGTACTTGACAAAAAAATAGTTTTTTGATATAATGTAAAACCCGTTATTATTAATTTATGTTGTAAGGTATTACTATGAAAACTATTTTTATAAAAGACCAAGATATCCAAAAAAAGTGGTATCTTGTTGATGCTGAAGGAAAAACATTGGGGCGAGTAGCTGCAAAGGTTGCTTCACTCTTGCGTGGAAAGCACAAGGTAACTTTTAGTCCACATCAAGACTGCGGTGACTGTGTTGTAGTGATAAATGCAGGGAAGGTTGTTGTTTCGGGGAATAAGCACGATGCAAAATTGTATCAACACCATTCGGGCTATGTAGGTGGTTTAAAAACTACTAACTTCAAGGAGCTTATTGAACGCAAACCGACAGAACCTTTGTTTCTCGCTATTAAAGGAATGTTGCCAAATGGGCGTTTGGGCAGGCAGGTTATAAACAATCTGAAAATTTACGCAGGTACAGAACATTCACACGAGGCACAAGCACCCGAAAAAATTGAGTTTTAAGGAGAGTTGAGTGAAAAATATTGGTATAGCTACAGGAAGACGAAAAACATCCGTTGCTCGTGTTTATATTCGTAATGGAAAGGGCGAACTAAAAGTAAACAACAAGGATATTGACAGTTATTTTTCAACTCCTGAACAAGTGCAGCTTGCTAAAAAGCCCTTGTTTGTAACGGATAGCGATAATAAATACGATATTTTAATTACGGTTAATGGTGGTGGCTTGTCGGGACAGGCTGGAGCTTGTGCACATGGACTTGCGAGAGCTTTGGCACAGGTTGATGAAAGTAACCACACATCTTTGAAAGCAAACGGTCTTCTTACTCGAGACTCACGTATGGTTGAGCGTAAAAAATATGGACAGCGTGGAGCTCGCCGACGCTTCCAATTCAGCAAGCGTTAAACCGTTTAATTTTGTGTTTTTTAAATCTGCAAATGCTTTCTATTTAACTTTATAGTTTTAAGCATTTGCAGATTATACATATATATAGTTTAACATCTCTTTTGCAAAACTTTTGTAAAATTATGGAAGTTTCTGATTGTAGCACGAAAAATTCACTTCCCTTTCTTTTTATTAGCGATATTGAAGAAACTTGTTCGGGAGTATTAAAAATTACTCTATCCGATGGTCAAAGCTTTTATACTCGTTTGATTTATTTACGGGAGGAGCTTTTTGTCGGTGATAAATTTTCCGATAGAGTAATCGAAAATATTTTTGTAGCTACAAGATGCTATCTTGCTGAATGCAAGGCTATAAATATTTTGAATTATGCAGATAATTCTCGTTTTATGCTGGAAGTGAAGCTCACGAAAAAAGGTTTTAACCAAAGGGAAATTTCTCCTGCTCTGGATTATTTGGAGAAAAAAACTTTTTTGGACGATAAGCGATTTGCAGAAAGCTGGTTGCGAAGTCGTTTAAGATTAAAGTCGGAAGGGGCTTTTGTTTTGCAAGGCGGCTTAATGGCGAGAGGCGTTTCTGCAAAAATTGCAAGTGAAGTTCTTGCCTCTTTTTTGCAAGAAATAGATGAGGCGGAAATTTGTAATAAAGCTCTTGAAAAACAATTGAAAAAAACAAAAAACAAGGAAAAGATTTTTAGCCGCCTTCAAAAACTCGGCTTTTCATATTCGCTCATCAAAAAAGTTTGGGCAAAAACAAATGAAACCGCAAAAGCTAAAAACCAAAGCTAAAAATCTTTTTACATATTTTGCTCAAGAGGTTAAAACACCATCCAACGCTTTTAAGATTTTGCGGACGGTAAGTTCGAGCTCGGTAGTATTATCTATGCTAAAATGAGCTAGCTTTTTGTAGCTTTGTTCTCGACTCAAAAAAAGAGCATTTAGTTTTTTTATAATACAAGTTTTGCAAACCTCTTCTGTTTCAAAAGTAAAATATTGGCAATACTCGCAGTGGAAAAAACTTGGAAAATTTTTCCCGCTCTTTTTTTGCTGCAAAATTCGTATAGCAATTTCTTCCAGCGGTGCTGTTAAATAAACTATTATTTTTTCACTACTCAAAAGTTTTACACTTGCTTCGCAGTCTACTACACCACCACCTGTAGCTAAAACAAAGTTTTTGTTGTTTTCAAAAATTTCTTTAAGAGTTAAAAACTCCAACTCGCGAAATTTTTCTTTTCCACATTTGGCAAAAAGTTCTTGTACAGAAACCCCGTATTTTTTTGCTAATAAAAAATCGCTATCTAAAAATTTTACTTGAAGGCATTTTGCCAATTCCCTACCAAGTCTTGTTTTTCCAACTCTTGGCATTCCTATTAAAATTATTCGCATTTTTAGTTCAAATGAATTGTAGCCATTTTTATTTATTAAGTCAATGCTTTTTTGTCAGCGAGTTTCATTGGTGTTCTACGGTTCGCTTAAGGTTAGAAATTTTTGTGCTCAAAAATTCCTAACCCAAGTTTGCCAGATTTGCGAAAAAACTAGTTCGTTAGTTTAAAACCGCTCACACATCCAGAACTCACCTTGAAAAAATGTCCATATTTTTTCAAGATGATCGAGTTTTGAATTTTCTATTATAAATTTTATGAAAATTCAAAACTCGAAAAAGCAAAATACTAGCCCGACATCCGTGTCGGGAGCGCCGTTTTTTAGCAAAAAAGCCCAAGTCTTATTTATGTTAAGTTTAGAAAAACTTTTCGACTAAGTCCAAAATATAAAGTTCGCAGTATTTTTTCAAAGCTTGTTTGTCCGTGATTTGTAAAAGGGATGGAATTGTAACAACACGATTTGCAAGTTCTCTAACTCGGTCGGGAGTGAGCGTGTTTACACTTAGCATTCTTTGGGTTTGACGCAGTAAATCACGAATTAAAGAATTTACATCTTCGGTTAAATTATTTCGTAGTTCCGGATTTAAGTTTTGATTCCAATTGTTTAAATATTTTTCCAAGCTAGTTTCATATGTTTCACCTTCAGGTATTAAATCGGATTTTAAATCGCTTGCCCGTTCTTTAATCGTAGGTTTACGTTCAGTTGACTTTTTTTCCTTTTTTTGTTTTTTGTTCTGATTTTTATCTTTAACTTTTTTTTGACGCTTGCGTTTGAAAAATGCGACAATCGCGTATAAAAATGGAATGCCATACCAAAACGGCAAAAGTATTTTTACATCTCTCAAACATTCGTCCCTATCAATAAGTAAAAGTTTTGAATAAGGCGCAAGTTGTCCTTGTGGAAAAATTCTCGAGTATTCAATTGCCTGTGTTTCGATTATTTTTTTGTCATTCATAACCGATGACAAAAATTTTGAAGACAAAAGCGAATAAAGATTGTTCGCAAAATTTTTAGTAACATTTTCCAAAAACTCGTCAAAAGCTTTATCATCTTTCATTGCTTCCGTTGTATTAAAGTTTGTTATTTCATGCTTCCATATTTTTATAACTTCGTCTTGAATTTTTTTTCTGCTTTGATTTATTAAATAAATAATTAGAGGGATGACTTTGCAAGTTAAAACAAAAAATGTTTCGCCTGTTTCGTTTTTAAACATTAGTAAATCAGGCAGACTAAACTCTGTTGATTCAGTCGTCGCGTTGTTAATATAATCCTGCAGATCGGCTTGTTCGTATTGTCCTAAAAGTGGAATACCTCGTGAATCCCTAAAGTTCGCTATGCTGAAAAGTGTATAATAGTACGGTGGCTGTTGTAAACTAAGCCGTAAGTTTTTTAATGCAATTTCCGTTTGTATTTTTTTTTGGTTTTTTGTACGGTAGTACGTACTCATAAATTCGATTATTCGGACACCTTGTAAAAGAGAAATCTCTTCAGCGAGTTTTTCAATTTTTTTATCAAACTCTTGAATTATAAATGTGCAAGTTTGTCCCCAAAGTAAATAAATTTCACCAGCCTCTTTTATTGTGTTTAAAGCTTCAGCGGGTGCTTTTTCAATCTTTTCTAAAAAATTTTTAATTGTAAAACCCTTTCCAGTATTTGCTGTAATAAGTCGTTTATAAACATAATCACCACTTTCATCTTTTGACAAATAGTTTCGAAGTTTAAACAAAGCTAACATTAAAATATCATCATTGGACATTGATGAAGGAAAAATTAAACTTGGCAAAGCAATTCCAAATTTTAATTCATAAATAAATTCTCGATTTTTGCCAGTTGATTCCAACTCCGCAAAATCAGTGTCAAGGTTGAGCTTTTTCAAAAACTTTGCGGGAATATCTTTGGGTAAATCTTGAGGTGTTGGAAAGGGAAACTCAGGTTTTTCATAAATTACCTTATAGACTTTTTTTAGCTTTTCCAAATAGTATTGTGCAACAGTAATTGTTGCGTTTCCATTTACGTGTGGAATATATTCAATTTCCCCCGAATCTTTTAGATTATGCAAAAGCTTTCCCATTTCTTCAGTTCCGATATTGGTAAAATCTGCCAACTCAGGATATTGGTCACAAAACTTTGCAGAATATCGTTGTGCAAAAAGCGAAAAAGCTATTAAATCAAACTGTGCCGTGTTTTGATTTAGCGAAAAGGCTTTTAGCAAAAATGTAACATCTTTTTTTTCAATCATAAATTCTCACCCCTAACTTTTATATAATCGGTTTTTGAATTTTTTTATTTAGCTTTTTACAAACCCATAAATTATATCATAAAAGTAAAAAAAGTTCTTGCCGTTTAAGGCTTTTTTTAGTATAATATTAACAATAATATTCAAGGAGAATTTTATGGCAGTTTTACATATAAACTCAGCAGATTTTGAAAAAACACTGAAAACGGATTTACCCGTGCTTGTGGATTTTTGGGCACCGTGGTGCGGACCTTGCAAGATGCTTGGACCTGAGCTTGATGCAGTAGCGGAAGAGCTTGAAGGCAAGGCTGTAATTGCAAAGGTTAATGTTGACGAAAGCGAAAACAAACCGCTTGCAGCAAAGTTCGGAGTAATGAGCATTCCAAATATGGTGATCTTTAAAGGTGGCAAAGAAATTGATAGAGCCGTTGGTTATATGGACAAAGATGCTCTCATTGAACTTATATCCAAACACATTTAGTTTGCAAAAGTTGTCGGGTGTTTTAGTGATCTTTACTTATAGACTATGTAGTGTTTTATACATTTTTTTACTTTACTCTTTGTAAATTAAAAAAGCACAGGCTTATAATAAAATCGTTAAACCTGAACTTAAGATTTGCGTATTATCTGGAAAATTTTACGACTAGGAAAAAACAAGCTTAGCGTTTTCCGACAAATTAAAATTCTTTGATAAGCAGAATATAAGAGCTGATTTTTTTCGTTTATCTGTTCAAATAATAGCAATAAAGGCTGAAACGGCAGACAAAATTTATTGCGTACGAGGGAGAAAAATATCAAGTACTGACACTGATATTTTCATACTTAAATTTTTTTAAAGCCTTGTTTATTTCGCTATAGTGTTGCAAATTCGGAAAAACTGATGGTGTGTTTTTGTTCGGAGAAATCAAAATTTTATTTTCCAAAAAATAGTCAAAAAGTTTTTCGTATTCAGAATCATCCAATATTTTAGGGCTTAAATAAATTCCTGACACATTAAAAAGTTTTTCAAAAGCTTTTAAGGTTTCATTATCGGAAAAACTTTTTGTGTAAGAAGTACCTGCATTTAAAATTTCGTAAAAGCCCCTTGTAATTGCAAAAACCAGTGCTTGTGAAATTTCGTAAATATCATCTTCACAAATTTCCTCACAGGAATTTTCCTCCACACTTTTTTTTAGAAAAACGAGACTTACATTTGTCGCAAAGATTGGAAAACATAAAAAAGCTTTTTTTTTCAATAAATAATCTTTTTGTCCATTGGCAAAAGGACGCCAAAGCAAATTTTCAAAGCCCGTTTTTTCCTCATATTCGTTGATTTTTTTTACAAAGTCAAAAGCTTTTTCAGAACTCGCAAAAAGCTTTAAACTGTGGTTTGGAAAAAATTTGCAACAAACTTTTTCCAAACCATACATTGCCTGCGTAGGGAAAAAACCATTTAAGCCCTTGTCTAATTTTTGCTTAAATATTAGTTTTGTATGCCCTGCTCTACGCCCTAAAACCGCTCGCCCACCATCCATACACATATCAACAATTCGCACACCCTTTTCCGTGTAAATATAAAAACCACGACTTCGGCGGACATTACCGTAAAGCTTTTTAAGTTTTTCAAAGTGGTTTTGCATTTTTATAAAATAATTCCTATCGTTTGCACAAAAATTAGTTTTCGCAAAAGCCTGTGTACCAATGCAAAACTTCCAACATGTATTGCTGAATATTGCCAAACCACTTTTCTTGCATTTTACAAGCCTCTACTCCAACATAACGATAATGCCAGCACTCCCATTTATACCCTGTTACTGTCTCATAACCTTTAGGAAAGGAAAGTGAAAAACCAAAACGCTCAGCATTTGCATCAAGCCATTTGCCTGCCCTTGTTTCGGCAAAAGCATCGGTTATACTACCAAAGTCAAAAGCTGTTCCAAGCTGGTGCTGGCTAGTTCCCGCTCGAGCGGAAAATCTACTAGCTTCCTTTTCGCCATATTGGGAGGCATAACGAGTAAAGAGCGTTTTTTGAAGTTCGTAGCTTCGGTAAGCAGAGCTAACTAAAAGTGTAATACCTGCCTTATTTGCTTCTTCTCCCATTTTTGATAAAGCTTTTACAGCTTCTTCGGTGGCGTGCATGCCTTTTCTAGAAACAGAAAAAAACTCATTATTCTTTAATTCAAGTAAATCCTGTGGTACAAAGTCAGCAGGAAGAAAATGTTCTTTGTCCACCAAAATCAAAAGCTCGGCATCATTATTTGCAAGCTTTTCAATATCATCAAAAAACTCATCAAAGTTAGCTACTGTTTTGTCGATGATTTCGACAGGAAGTCTGTTTTGAAAATTTGCCAAAAAGCTGTCTTTTGTAAGCAAGAGTTCCTGTTTCAACTGAGATTCAATTTGGCGTGAGCTTACAGTCTCAGTTAAGTTTACGAGTTCATCTTTTTTTGACAAAACATTCTCCGCTCTTTCTTTTCCAAAACAAGCAAAAAAGTTTAACAAAATAAAAATTAAAAAAATCTTTTTCATTTCAAAATATATTTTACAAATACACAATAATGGAAGACAATTGGTCACTTTCTTTATAAACTAGGTGTGTTGAAAGATAGCGAGTCATACGTAAACCCATCCCGCGATACCGTCCCGCTTTCGGGTCGTAGTGCGGACGAGAACGACGAACTCCCTCGATTAAATCGTTGAAGTTTGTCGTTTCATAATAAAAAGTCATTTTTGTGCGTTGCTTATGCGAAATAGTCAACACAATATACTTGTCGCTTGTTCCGCTTGAATGTTCTACGATATTGTCAAAAAGCTCGGTAGCAATAATCAATGCATGGTTTCGCCTTTCGTCAGGAATATTCAACGAACTTCTAATCAACCTTTCAACATAATAAATATTCTTAAACTCAGGCTTAAGAATTATTTTATCTTCTTCCATTTCCAAAAATATTGTTTACTTTTTCATCTCGTCAACAGAATGAATAACCTTGAACATATCCGAAAAACCTGTTGAATCAATTGCTAAGCGAACTATTTCAGAAGGATTTAAAATAAAAATCCCATTGCCAACATCTTCGCCGTCATCATGAGCAGACATTAAAACGCCTAAACCCGATGAGGACATATTAGTAACTGCATTAAGATCCAAAACAACATCAGATTCCTTTATAGCTGCATAAATTTTTTCCTCAAACTCACCATAAGTATATGAGTTTAAGTTTCCAGAAATAGTTAAAAGAAGATATCCATCTTTTTTTTCTTCTTTAATTTCTAAACCTTCCATAAAACACTCTCCTATTTTTGGTTTAATTTTTATTATCCATTGTGTTTAAACACAAGAATAGTAACGTCGTCTTGCAATTCACGAGCGACAAAATCTTCTACCCTACCGTAGATTTCGTCTGCTAGCTCTTTTGCAGACATAGAACTATTTCGTGATAAAATGCTTGCAACTCGGTCTTTCCCAAATCGGTCGCCACGCAGGTTTTCCGAATCTAGCAAACCGTCAGTTGTAAACACAATTATATCACCCGCATTCATTTTAATTTTACGAATTTTTAAAAAAGGTGCAATATTTCTTACAAAGCCTAAAACTCTTCCTTCGCCTTGAATTTCTATAGCATTGTTATAACTTTTAATAAACATTGACATAAGAGGAATACCACAGTTAAGGTAATAAATCGTTTGGGTTTTTAAGTCTAAAACACCAAAAAGCCCCGCAAAAAAAGTTCCTCGAGGAAGATTTTCTTTAACAAACACATTTATCTTTGCAATTAGTTCTTTGAAGTCTCTGGTAGTTTCAAGGTAGAGCCTTAAAACTGACTTTAAAATAACCATAGACATGCTTGCACTCAAACCCTTACCTGAAACATCACCTATTAAAAAGAAATATTTATCCGCTGCAATTTGAATAAAATCAATAAAGTCACCACCAAGCTTGTGTGCAGAATATTCAGCAGAATCTACATCAATAATATCGCTTTCTACCTTGTTAATTGAACCTTGAATTGCACCAATAATCTGTCCCGACATTTCAATTTCACGGTCAACAGTCATCATAATATCTTGCTTAGCAATATTACGCAAATAATACGAAACTAAAAAAAAGTATGGATAAAATTTTTTAAAAACCTCAATATCATAATAACCATATTCGGCTTTTTTTAGTCGTCTACCTAAGGCAAAGGCAGCTATTAACTTCTGACCATCCCGTACAAAAAGAATAAGGTCTGCACCAGTTTTCCAAAAAACAGAATTCAAATCCGATCGATAATCAATATAATCATAAGAAGTAAGAATCTCAGTTTGAAGCAAAACTTGAACATTTTTTTCTATTAGGTATTCAAAGGCTGGAGTTTCGGTACTAAAAGACCCCGTCAGCCCTTGTGTAGAAAAGTCAATGTTAAGATTGTCGTTTTCATCAGTAACAAAAATATCAACTGTCGAACAACCCACATATCGTTTTAATGATTCAATGAGATTATTTACAACTTCTTCACGCCCTTCCGCATAATCAAGTTCCTGTAAAGATTTTTCAAGTTCGCGTTCGTAATCGGTGGAACTTTGCAAAATATTTCCAAACTTGAACATCGCAAATTCTCTAAGCAAAAGAATAAGGCTAGTTGTACTTGCTATTGCAAAAATTTGTAATCTAAAATTTCTTATAAATGTCAAAAAATAACCTGTAAAAAGTCCCGCAACAATAGCAAATAAAAAAGTAAATAGTAAAAAGCGTAAAATACCCCGTCTAATTTCACGCACATCCAAAACTACTGTTAATGAAAAAATATATGTAAGAAGAATTGTAAGAATAAGATAGCCTAAGGGCAAGAAAGAAACTATCCACGAAAACATATTTTCCGTCAACCAAGCAACACCTGTTTCGATAATCGCAAAGAACAAAAAAGCTAAGGCTGTAAGGCGTAGCTGTTGCTTGTAAATATTGCTTTTTAGAAAGTTTGCTCGCACTAAAAGTATAAGAGCAGAAATTACGGGAATTAGTATATAATTTATAATCGAAAAAATGGTAGTCCCTGAAACTCCCGTCCCCCAAACATCTTCAGTGGAATCAATATAAAACCCTGCCAAAGCATTCCAGTCTATTTTTTTAACATACACAAGCGAAAAAGCAATGTTTAAAAGTGCAAATATTAAGATAGCAATAAGGGCAATTTTATTTTTTTTAAAATAAGGTGCTTTTACAGCTAAAAAAAGAAATGCAACCGATACAATAGCAACAGCAGAATAAATAACCTTACTGATTACTATATTGTAACCGCCTACAAATTCAAAATAAAACAAAATATAGAGAGCACATAATAAAGCCGAAAACAGAGTTGCGGTAATCGAAACAAAGCTCAGTGCTATAACCCGCTTATCTTTTTTAGCTACTAAAAAAATGGAAATTATTAAAAAAACTAATACAAAGAATACTTCAAAAACTATTAACCCCATTTTTTACCCCTTTAACTTTACTGCAACTATTGTAATATCGTCCCTAATCCTACTTCCAATTGCATAACTAAAAGCTAAGCTCGCGATATTTTTAACAATCTGTTCTGCATCTCTTCTTGCATAGTTTTTGATTGCTGTAATATATTCTTCCGTTTCTCCAAGTTCTACCCCTTTGGTATTTGTTGTTTCGGGAATACCATCTGTCATCATTAGCAAAACATCGCCCCTGTAAAGTGGTTTTTCTTCTACAACTATATCGTCCAAGTCAATAATACCAATAACACTAGCATTCGAATCTAGGGTTTTTATCTTGTAGCCGTCAGCCGCCTGAGTTAATATCATAGGATTTTCAATTGAAGCATTTATGTATTTTATGGTCATCTTTTTTGTATCAATCAAACTTAAAAACAAAACCGTGTATTTATCTACCAAGTTCATTCGTTTAATAGCTGTGTCAACCATACGAAGTATTTGCTCAAGATTTTCTTTGTCAGGAGCAATTCGAACAGTATTTATAACAACACCCATTATCAAGGCTGCAGGCAAACCTTTTCCCGAAACGTCTCCAACAATAAAAATAGTTTTGTCTTCGTCAACAGGAATAATATCATAATAGTCTCCTGACACATTTACAAGAGGTCTATAATATGCTCCGATATCTAAGCCCTTAACTTGAGGAAGCTTTGCAGGTAAAAAAGACATTTGAGTTTCAGCAACCATATTCCATTCTTGAGCAAGCTCCGATAAGTCCAAAAGCTTTGCTAAGGTTTCCTCTCGATTTTCAAAGTTTAAGTACTCATTTAAAAAAGGCATAAAAACATAGTTTTCAACATCTTTTAAAAACCTACATAAAACAATAAACCTAGATTTCTCTGTGACAACACAAAAACCCTTTGCTGTTTTTTTATTTTTTACAAGTTTTAGATCATCATCAAAAAAATACACGTTATCGATATGTGCATTTTTAAAAAGTTCTGTAAAGTGATTAAAAACTTTAGGGTCAGAAGTAAAGCGGGCACCACTATTATAAATAACAAAGTTAGTTTCACTTTCTACAAGCACAACTTCACAATTAGCTCGATATTCTAAACCCTGTTGTATAGTAGCAATTAAGTTTTCGTTACTATTTGCAATTTTTAAATCTTCAATAAAGTCTACAAAAAGTTTTGTCTTTTCTTTTCCCAATGAAATTTTTTCGATTTGAGAATTCACAAGTTCTATAACAATCTGCGTAAAAAATGCAATCAAAATAAAAGAAAGCCCCGCGATAACCGCACGAATCCAAACATTTAGCTCAGGCAAGGTATCAAAGGTGCTTAACGACAAACTCATATATTGTGCAGCATCAAACTTACCCAAAAACAAAACTCGCGGGCTAATAAAAGCCATAAAAAAAACAAAAACCAATGCAGAAATTATACAAATAACCAACTGTGAAAAAAATTTCTGACGCCTTATCATCAAGTTCTCCTAAATAAATATCGGCTTAAAGTTACAAAACTATAATATGAAACCTTATGGGCATCTTTAAAAACTTCAGTTTTCAACAATCCCACACATAGTTTAACACAAAATACAAAAAATTTAAAGCCCTAAAGCTCATTTTTTTAACCGTTGTAAGACATATGTTTTTTTGCGAAAACCGCTCTATCGCCACGGACGGCAAGCTAGTATAGAGCATTTGCGAGTTTTTTGTAAACAAAAAACTCGACCATATTGAAAAAACACGGATGTTTTTTCAATGTGAGTGTTAGGCACATTCAAAGTTGGTTTGCATTTTTCAAAATGCAAACCAAAACAAAAGTCGTGCGTCAATTTTAGCACGACTTTTGGTCGGAGCGATAGCGTAGCTTTGAATACGCCGACCTTGTTTTGCTTTTTAGAATTTAAAGCAAAACAAGGGAACGCCCAAATAAAAATAAAATTTACACTTTCAAAAGCTAAACAAAGGCTAGCTTACTCAAGAGTTGTGGTTTGCACTTCTTTTCCCATCACCGTTAAAACTAAAATTGAGCCTTGAGAAAGCCCATAGGGAAAGGTAAAACTTCCACCGGGATGCTTGCAACGCAAAAGCTGGGTTCGCTCACCGTTCGGATTTATAACGTCAACAACCACATCAACCGCATATGGATAAGCTGGCAAGTCGATTGCGTAAATCCCGTAAAGATGTTTGGTAGTGTTTGGAACTTCCAGTTTAACATCTACACGGGAATAAGCTTTTAGACTTTCGCCCTCGTTTTTTTCTTGTGCGACAACCTTTGCATTTTCAGCAGTGTCCGTTATGTTTTCAGAAAAATTAAATAAAAGCTTTGTGTTGGACATTGTTTCATAAAGCTTATTTAAATTGGCACCAATTAGTGAGGGCATTGCGACCATTTCGTTTTCAGGTCCCTTACTTACAACAAAGGTTAAAACTGTGCGTCCAACAATATCCGTTCCCGCAGGTGGGTCTTGACTTAAAATTGTACCACTTGGAGCTGTGTCGAATTTATAGTTATAAGGTTCATTTAGCACAATTAAGTTTCGACTTCCTGAAGTAAAAAGTACTTGCAAGTCTTGTTTTACTTCATTGACATTTTTCCCAACATAGTCTTCAATTTGGCTCATTATTGTACCATTGCTCACAACAACTTCTACTTTTCGACCAGCTTTAACAATAGCACCGGGACTTGGATTTTGCTCTAAAACCGTTCCCTCGTCTGTAGCACTTGTCGAATACCGCAATTGAAGTCTAATGTTTAACTCTTTTGCCTGAAGCTCAATAATTGCCGAATTGAGGTCCTTACCAACAATATTTGGCACCATAACTTGGTCGGCGGGATTTAGCGATATAAAAAAAACTAAAATCGCTCCTGCAACAACCACGAACAACATAATTAACGAAGTGATTAAAATCACCTTCCAATTTTCTGAAACACTGTCAGCAAAATTTCCTAATCCCATAATTCACCTATTTTATAAATCTATTCAAAACACAAGTCTAAAAAGTTTTTATAACCATTCAAAAAATCTTTCCAAAATAGTTCTTTTTTTCCCTGTCTTTGCAATTTTTGAATTGCTAAAATACCATTTCCCGTTTGAACTAAAATTCCGTTTTTTTTGTCTTTCCCAACTATTTTACCTATTTTTTGTTTTTTTTCAAGAGGGGCGAAACTCTCAGTAGTTAAATTATCGGGAGAGGTATTATCAGACAAGCTCGAAAAATTTAAAGCCTTTGCCTCTAATAAGGTGATTCGTTCTCCCGCTACTTCGCTAAAAGCTTTAGGGCTTGGGTTCAACGCTAAAATTTCCCGAGCGATTTCCAAAGCACTTTTGCTCCAGTTTATTTTTTCGCGTTTGATTTTTGTGCAATAGCTTGCCTCTGCTTCATTTTGTTCTTGCGACTCGGCAAAAGCTTTTTCAATGTCAGCCAAAATTGAACGCAAAAGTGGGATAGCTTTTTCTGTTAAAGAGTCCAAAACTTCGCCCGCAGTTTTTGTGTCGTCTAAGGCATATTTTGCACGGGCGAGAATTTTTCCACTGTCCATTTTATTTGCCAAAGTTTGAATTGAAACGCCGGTGATTTTGTCGCCAGCTAAAATTGCAGATTGAACGGGACTCGCCCCACGCCAACGGGGTAAAATAGACGGGTGAATATTAATCCCACCATAAGGAAAAAGAGCTAAAAACTCAGGAGGAAAAAACTTTCCAAAGGCATAACAAACCAGCAAATCGCAATTTAGCTTTTTTACTTTTTGCAAAACTTCGTCATCAATTTTTTCTACTTCAATGATTTCCGCCTTTGACAAAGCTTTGCAAGATTTGTCTGTTTGTAAAAAATCTTCAAGACAAGCAAACAAGGGAGACGGCAAAAGTTTTTTTCCCCTCCCTGTTTTTGTAGGAGCATTTGTCATCACTGCCAATAAATCGCTTTCTTTTGCTAAAAATTCTAAAACGGGAAAAACAAAGGCGGGACTTCCAGCAAACATAATTTTAAGTTTTTTCATCTACAATTTAGCCTTTGATTTAAATCGTTTCGAAATTGAAACCTTTGCTTTTTCTTTTAACTCAGGTGCAATCCTATCAATAAAAAGCACGCCATTTAAGTGATCATTTTCGTGTTGAATCACACGAGCTAAAAGCCCATCCGCTTCTATCGTGTGTGGCTTCCCTGCAAGATCTAAAAACTGCACTACAATTTTTTCAGCTCTCACAACTTCTGCATAAAACTTAGGCACACTCAAACACCCCTCTTCCATCGTGCAAACCTTTTCAGAAGTTTGAACAATTTCAGGGTTTATAAAAACCCGTTCTATGCCGTCATCCGTCTTTACAACAAAAAACCGCTTATTAATCCCAACTTGAGGAGCCGCCAAACCAATTCCATTCGCCTTTACCATCACTTTAAACATTTCCGCAATTGTATTTTTCAAAGCATCATCAAACTCAGTTACTGGCTCACTCATCTTCGTTAACCGCTCATCACCTAAAATCACAAGCTTCATATTAGAACATTTTATCAAAACTCAAAATAAAATTCAAGGCAAATAAAACTTCTCGTCTTTACTCGAAATAAGAAAACCGTATTTTCGGGCGTACATTCGTACGCCTACTTTAAAAGGAGCGAAACTGTGCAATAAAACTCGCAAGCGATTAGAGCAGAACGCAAAAAACCTCATTCCCACATTAAAGAATACATAAGTTTTGCCGAAAAACTATATATGAAAGTCTTTTTTAAGTTTGCCTTTATTCTATTATTTTTTACAAATTTATCAAATGAAAATTTATTTGCACAAGAAAATTTTTCAAGCGTACCTCTCGCATCCTTTGAGCATATTCCTGACAGCACGCGACTTCGCAAAACAATTGCATCAAGCTGGCTTTTACAAGACATAAGTCTTTTAGAAAACCTCAAACCTACAGACTACACCGATGGAACGGGAAAAAGATTTTCAGTGGAATGTGTTAGCTCCGATGATGTTTTGGAAGTACGGATTATTCCATACGACACAGACTTTTACAACAAACAAAAAGCATCAAAGGCAGTGGACGCGGAAGCAGAGCAAAAAGCTCTACTAGCAAAAACAGGAAAAGAAAAGGGCACAAATGAAAACCTTGAAGTTCCATCGCCCGAACCGGTAGAAACAAAAACTACCGCCATACTTGAAAGCACTGAAACTGAAAACGAAACTAAAATAACCGAAAAAGATGAAGATGCGAAGAAAACAGAACCTCTCTCCCCGCCCGAAAACTTAGTGCCAGCTGTTTTTGACAAGCGGATTCCGCAAGGCACTTGGGTTTTACGCCGAGACAAAAAAACGGGCGAAGCGATTTCCATAACAATTTACCTTCGTGAAAGCAGTGATTTATTTATCGTATTGCATCCTGCAAAAAACGAACGCATAAAAGACAAGTCTTTAGTTGACTTTTGCCTTTTTGGTGCTTATGTAAGGCGAGATGTAGCAATTGCTTTTAGTTTTGAAAGTCTTTATTACACTTCGCTAAACCAATTAAGAGAGCGCACAAAAAATGTACTTCCTTGGGAAATTTTTAATCCACCAACTATTTACAATACTGTGGAAGCAACTTCCAAAATCGTTGCACAAAGAATGAAAAACCTTGTTTACATTGATGACGGAGCTTTTGACGAAAACGGCATACCTCGGTACATCGAAACAGGCAAGGGACAAACCGAAAACGAAATTCGCTATGCAAGTAACATAGCCGAAGTCCCCATTGGAAAAAAAATACGGGGCGGTGTAAATAGCTTTGGTCTTGTAAAATGGATTGTTGACGGAATTATAAAACCCATTGCTGGAAGCGGAACATATATTAACTCTTTGAAAAAACCGACCAATATTCCCAACACAGGTTTTACCAAAAGCTTTTTAGAAAAACGAGATTTATTTTTCGGCTTAGATTGGATTCGCAATCTCGCTGCTGCTCGTCTTTCTCTCACAATGCAAAAAACAGTTTACCCAAATCAGCTGGGTATAGATGTGAAAGTGGAACCTTTTTCCTTTTCTTTGCCCGTCCAACCCAACCCAACAATTAAACAAAAGTTCGCAGGTTATTTTAAATCTGCAGGCTACCAAATCGAATATTTAAAACCACTTTTGTATTATCTTGCTTGCACCGAACCGGGCAACTTTTACCTAGCCAGCATCAACCATGAAACGGGTACCCCCGCTCTCCGCCAATACAACCACGTAGTTGCAATCTTTCCCTACTTTGACTTACTCGGCACCTTTCACATTGACATTTACGAAAATACCGAATCCACAAACATCGAAAGATTTGTTGCTATGAACCGCGGAAACTTTATTTCTCTCGTCCGAATTAAAGCACCTGAAATTGGATTTTTTGCTCCTTAAAATTTTGGGCGATTTTTTTGCATCTTTAATTTTAACTGACACAAAAAACGGGCTGACAAAAAGCTTTAACAAAACTGTGGCGTAGATTATCGCCACAGTTTTGTTGCTACATCACTTTTGTAATTTTCTAAAAGCGTATCCAATAATCTTGTGCCGTATAGTTCAATATTCTTGTCTAAAGTGTAACATATTACAACTCAGCGATTTCTAACTCAGAAAGACCTGTAACTTTGGATATTTGTTCAACAGAAAGTCCAATTTGTAACAAATTCTTTGCCGTTTCTCGAGCTTTTTCTAGCTTGCCTTGATTTAAGCCTTTTTGTATTCCACGTTTTTCGCCTTCAAGTAATCCTTCCGCTAAGCCTTCATTTCTTGCTTCTTCCCGTTCGTCTTGAACCATCAATTGATATTTATATTCTGAAAGCTCGCGGGCGATTTGTCTTTCTTCTTCGGTGACTGTAAGCAATACTTCATTTGCCATATTTACTCCTTCGTTCTTTTCGCAAAGCGATTTTAACGCTTTTGTTTTTACATCGCTTTGATAATTGCCTAAAAAGCGTATCCAAAAATCTTGTGCTGTGTAATTATCAATGTCCTTGTCTAAAGTGTAACCTATTAACTTATTTAAGTCAATATAAAGATACTGAAGTATCGAGCCTTTTGATGTTCTCGGCAGCTCTGCTGTTTTTGGAACTTTTTCCCCAAAAACCGTGAGACTAATTGCGAATAACGGTTCATCGGGTTTTGGGTGTTTTTTTAAAAAGCGATGTCCAACATTGAGTAAATACATTTGTATCCTTTGCGAAAAATCACTTTTCCAAAACTGCTGCATTTCGATATTTACAACTAAACGATTG
>JARGFC010000030.1:0-12837 GCA_038397925.1 Treponemataceae bacterium | reverse complement strand
AGGTGTCCGCCAAAAATGCATTTAGGAAACTGATCAAGGCTTTGTTTCCTTTTTCGCCTTTTGTAAACATCAACTTAAAAACCCAATCAGTTTTTGGGTCAAGTAAATTGTCTAAACTCATAATAAAACTCCTTTTTTTTTATAAGTTGTTCTATTACTAATAATAGTAAAAAAAAACCAAAATGCACACAAATTTTGAAAAAAAGTTTCACTTTAGAAAAATGTCCATATTTTTCTAAAGAGGTCGAGTTTTGTACTAGCTTGCGTTATCCGTAGCGAGAATTTACACTTTAGCGAGGAGCGTAGCTCTGGTTTGCTTAAGCGGGAATTTTTGTGCGTCAAAAATTCCAGCTCTCGTTGCCAGATTTGCGTTTTAGCTCATCGCTAGATTTGCGTCCCCTTGCCCACCTAAAGCAAGGGGATAAGCGTTTTTCGCAAGGCACGGACAAGTCTTATAAATGTTAAAAGCAAAAAATATTATAATTCAATATTTGTGTCAAAGATAAAACTAATGTAATGTTCTTCAAGGGTGCTTTTTGGTCCTGCAACGCCGAGTTGTTTTCGGGCAAACGCATTGTTGTGGCGTTCAATATAAGAATAATAAAATTGACGGGGATCGTTTTTTTCAAATTGTTGTTGAGTACCCAAAAGCCTATCGACTTCTTGTCTACCGATAGAGCTAATTCCTTTTCGGCGAAGTTCTTTGCGTAACAAATTTATGTTTTCGTAAGAAATCCCAAACAAAAACTCCTCTAAAGTCATAGAAACTTCCTCAATGTGAATTTTTGCTATCATAAATTTTTGCCACATTTCGTCTAGCTCCATTGAAAGCAAAAAAAGCTCACTCGTTCCAAGCATTGTGCCAAAAACAGGTGCAATCTGCTCTCTTGCTCGCCAAACCTTGCTTAAAGCGTAGGCAAACTTTTCCACATTGCTATCAATGCGGTATTCCCAAAGTTGTGTTAAAAACTTGGAAATCTTTTTTTTCAAAGTTTCGTTCACATTTTGATTTTTCAAAATCGAAATATAAACATCTTCAGCCATAATGCTAAACATTACATTTCGTGCAACATCAGTAAGATTTTTAACATAGGTTTTAGGAAGCAAATAATTTTCTGCGAGCATTGCAAGACCTATAAAAAAATTAAACTTTGCAAACAAATAACTTCGCCCTAAAATCGACTTTGTAGGAAAGGACAACTCACGCATCAAGTTAGCATCGCTACACATTTTTTGCAATAAAGTTTCCTCACTTCGCACATCGCCAGCAAATTTTGAAGTAGCAATAACTGAGGGAAAGGCGGACATCGCATTTGCTAAATTTTCCAAGCGTAAAAGCTCTTCGGAAATACCGTGTACAACTTCCTCACTTTCATAAGTCAAACGTTCGCAAAGCTCAGCCAAAACCTTTTTTTCATTGGCATTTAATACAATAATATCGCGGGGGAAAAACAACCTCTCGTGATAATCTGCCCTTTCTACCTGTTCCATAAAACTAACAAATAATTATAAACCAAGTTGAAAAAAAATAAAAGAGGTAAAACTTAAAAATTACAATTTTTTATATTTTTCTGATAAAGATTACTTTTCAAAATTCTCGCAAGTTTTAAACATAACACAGAATCATAAGCGTTTTTCACTACCCAAAATAGTGGGCTATAATAAAGCAATAGCGATATTTTTGCAACAAACAAAGTATTCAATTTGCAAAACTCAATTTTGTTTTATTATAACTCGCCGTCCGTGGCGAGCGAGTTATGTGTTTTTATAGCCTAGAGTTTTTACATAGTTTAAGCTCTATATAGGAGCGTAGCTCTGGTTTGCTTAGGCGGGAATTTTTTGAAGAAAAAATTCCCGCCCAACTTTGCCACTCTTTGCGTTGAAACTCGTCCGCTAGTTTAAGACCGCTCACCCATCCGAAGTGAGCGGATAAACGATTTTCGCAAGGCACGGACAAGTCTTACAAAGGTTAATAATCTAAAAGTTTATTTTTAAAAGCTTAGCTGTTGTAAAAATTTTGACTTTTTGGTACAATGAAAATATAGTTAAAATATTATTTCTTTAAAGGGGTTACAATGAAAATTCTTGTAATAAATTGTGGAAGTTCTTCGTTAAAATATCAGCTAATTGATATGACGAATGAAAATGTTTTGGTTAAGGGTTTGGCTGAGCGAATAGGAATTGATGGCTCGGTTTTGAAGCACGAAAAATCTGGTATGGATAAGGTTGTAATTGAAAAACCGATGTCAAATCACGTTGTAGCAATTCAGATGGTTTTGGATGCTTTGGTGGATTCGGCACATGGTGCAATAAAATCATTGGACGAAATTTCGGCTGTGGGGCATCGAGTTGTTCACGGTGGAGATAAGTTTAGCACTTCGGTTTTAATTGACGAAAAGGTTATTGATGGAATTCGTGAGTGCATTCCTCTTGGTCCATTGCATAATCCTGCAAACTTGATGGGAATTGAAGCCTGTCAAAAGCTTATGCCAAAAACAAAGCAAGTGGCAGTTTTTGATACAGCCTTTCACCAAACTATGCCTGATGAAGCTTTTATGTATGCTCTGCCTTATGAATACTATACTAAGCACAAAATTCGCCGATACGGTTTTCATGGAACATCACATAAATTTGTTTCGATGAAGGCTTTGGAAATGCTAAAAAACACAAGTGCTGATTTTAAGCTTATCACTTGTCACTTGGGAAATGGTTCAAGTTTAGCCGCAGTTAAAGGCGGAAAGTGTATAGACACTTCAATGGGTTTAACGCCACTTGAAGGTTTAATTATGGGAACACGCTGTGGCGATATGGATCCAGCAATTGTTACATTTATAATGGAAAATGAAAAACTTTCTCCTCAAGAAATGAGCAATGTAATGAACAAAAAATCAGGTATGCTAGGTATTTCTGGCGTAAGTAGCGACTTCCGCGACATTGAAGAAGATGCAAACAATGGCAACAAAAATGCAAAACTATCGCTTGATATGTTTTGCTACCGAGTTCGAAAATACATCGGTGCTTATGCCGCAGCACTCGGAGGCTTGGATGCAATTGTCTTTACTGCAGGAGTTGGCGAAAACTCCACTCCCGTCCGAGCTCAAATCTGTAAGGGGCTTGAGTTCCTTGGCATCAAACTAGACGCCGAAAAAAATAAACTTCGAGGTGAAGCCCGTTTTATAAATGCCGATGACAGCAAGGTTAAGGTGCTCGTAATTCCTACCAATGAAGAGTTAATGATAGCTCAAGATACTTTGGCTTTAGTGAAGTAAGCGGTCGGGCTGTCGGTACAAAGGCACGAAATTTGCCGTACCTTTGTACACAGTGAAAGCATTTTAAAAAAATGCTTTTTCTCGCCACAACGGCACACCAATTTTTCAAAGTTCCAAAACTCGACGAGGAACAAAAAACAAGGACGTTTTCTCCCTCGCCACGGACGGCGAGTTAGTACAAAACATTAGCAAGTTTTTTTGTAAGCAAAAAAACTTGTCCACCTTAAAAAAATATGGACATTTTTTTAAGGTGAGCGTTAGGCACATTCAAAGTTGGTTTGCATTTTTCAAAATGCAAACCAAAACAAAATTGTGGCGATAATTTACGCCACAATTTTGGTCGGAGCTGATAGGCATAGCTTTGAATACGCCGACCCGAACGATAGTGAGGGGAACGCCCAAAAAACGGTAAAAAAGTATTGACTTAAAAGGAAAAATTGGGTAGAATATCTTAGGGAGAAAAAAATGGCTGATGAGTCTTTGTTTGTTTGTGGTGGATGAAATGCGAAAATTGGGGCGGGTGCCTTGCAAGATATTTTAAAGGATATTCCGAAAACTTTTCATCCGGGACTTTTAGTAGGTTATGACCATTCTGATGATGCGGCGGTAATAAAGGTTTCGGAGGATTTGGCGGTAATTCAAACTTTGGATTTTTTTCCTAGTATGGTTGCAGACCCTTTGATTTTTGGACGAGTTGCAGCGACAAATTCTTTGAGTGATGTTTATGCGATGGGTGGTGTGCCTGTTTGCGCTTTGAATATTGTTTGTTTTCCCGAAACAGAAAATCTTGAAATTCTAAAACAAATTTTAATTGGTGGTGCTGAAAAAGTTGGGGAGGCAGGAGCGGCTTTGGTGGGCGGTCATACTATTGATGACCCCAAGCCTAAATATGGGCTTTCGGTGATGGGTACGGTGCATCCTAAAAAGTATTGGGCAAACTGTACGACTGAAGTAGGGGATGTACTTTTTTTGACAAAGCCTTTAGGAATTGGGATTGTGATGGGAGCATATAATGTGGGCGAAATGGATAAGCGAAGTTTTGATGCGGCTGTCGTTCATATGACCACCTTGAATAAATATGCCGCTGAAGTTTTGCACTCTCTGCCCAATGTGGACGGGAAGTCTGCTGTTCATGCTTGCACTGATGTAACGGGCTTTGGGCTTTTAGGACATTTGTCGGAAATGGTTGACGAAACAAAGACAATTCGTGTGCAACATGAGCTGGTTCCTTATATCAAGGCAAGTTATGGTGCAGCTCGCGAGTTTTTAGTAACAGGTGGTGGGCAGAATAATCGGAATTTTTTAGGAAGTGATGTGCGTTTTGAATTTGACGATTATGCAATAGAGGAAATTCTTTTTGACCCGCAAACTTCAGGCGGTTTGATTTTTTCTGTGGGAAAAGATTTGGTAAATACTGTAAAGTCAAGCTTTGCAGAAAAAAATGTGCCTGTTTGGGAAATTGGTCGGGTGGAAAAGTTTGCAGGAGTAAAGATTATCGTTGAATAGCTGGGTAGAGTTTTAAGGTAGAGCGTGTACGAAGTTAGGAATTCTTACTCATAAAGGAATCTATGTTTTTAAAAATAATTAAAGAAAGTTTTTTAAAAATAAAAAAAATAATTGGAAAACTCTTTTGGGCAAATTTTTTGCTTATGGTTTTGTACTTTTTGTTTTTTTTATGTTTTAGCTTTTTTAGATTTTCAGCAATTATAGTTGGTGTTTTAAAGGTTTTATATTTTTTTATTATAAGTTTTTTTACGATTCCCGTTTTGCTTTTTATAAATTCAAAATCGGAAGTAGGTGCAAATTTTTTAGGCATAATAAAAAAAACTTGGAAAAAAGCTGTTTTTTATGCTAGTTTAATAAGTTTTTTGGCTACGATATTGGTTTGGCTTTTGCGTTTTTTTGTGGAAAAAAAACAAGGTTTTTTAACAGGACTTACTTTTTCGTCTTTGGTTTTAGGCGGTTTGATGTTTGCGTATTTGCCAGCGATTTTGGTTTTGACTTCTTTTCAAAAAGGTAAGAGTTTTTTGCAAGCTTTAAAAAAAAGTGTTTTTTATTTTTTGCAAAATCCTGCAATTACCTTTTTGCTTTTTTTGATGCAAGTTTGTTTTCAAGCTTTGGCAGTTTTTTCTCTTTTTGTTTTACCTACTTGGTTTTTACCACAAGTTTTTTTTACCCAAGCTATAAAAAATTTTTACCAGTGGAGTAAAAACAAAAAAAGTGTATAATGCAATTATTAACAAGGAGTTTTTATGGCAGATGATTTTTCTTATACGGTAGAAAAAAACTTAGGCGTGCTTTCTACAAGCAAGTCGGGTTGGACGGTTGAGTTAAACTTGGTTTCTTGGAATGGTAGACCAGCGAAATATGACATTCGTCCTTGGGCTCCCGATCACGAAAAAATGGGTAAGGGCATAAGTTTAACAAAGGAAGAAATATTAGCTCTAAAAGGTATTTTAGAAAATTTGCAATAGCATCAAAGTACCAATTTCGGATGATTTGCGAGCAAAAACATAATACAAGTTTTTGTTTTTCGCTTGACTTTTTTTGAACTTTTGAGTATAGTGCAATTAGATTTAGTCTAGGAGGCTATTTTATGAGTGGGCGATTTAGTTTAGGTGCAACGATTCTTCGTTTTGCACTTGCATTTTTTTTAATTGTAACGGGTATTTGGGGGATAATGGGCAGTGACAGCTTGTTTCCCGGTATTACTTCGTTATTTGCTGGTTCACTTCGAAATATTGTTGTGATTTTAATTTCAGTTGTAGCTGTGATTGCTGGAACTCTTTTGCTGATAGAAATATTTACTGCAAATTTCCCCATCGTTGATACTATCTTGCTTGTGTTTACCATTCTTTGGGTAATACAACTTGTTCTTTTTATTATCGGTGGAATAGGTACAGCTTTTTCCAATTCGTCTAGCTTGTTAAGGTTCTTGCATTCACTTTCTTTTAATCTTTTAGTTTTGGCTGCTTTAATTATTAGTCAAAGACGATTTAACTAGTATTAAAAGGCTTTGATAGTAAAGCTCTTTTTCTTATTTTTATTCTCTAGGTAGCCTTGAAAAAACATTAGTTTTTGCAAGGCTTTCCTTAAATTTTTGCAAGTTTTGAAAAATCTCTGTGATAATTTGAGAACATTTTCACTTTTTCTGATGAGCATTTTAAGAAACTTCAATACAGTATTTGTTATAACGGATTTAAAGCCAACATAACTTTTTCTATAATGTCTTTAATTTTATTGATTAGGGCTTGACTTTTTTTTCAAAATTTGTTATTATTAGAGTATCAACGCAGGGTAGAGCAGCTGGCAGCTCGTCGGGCTCATAACCCGGAGGTCGGAGGTTCGAATCCTCTCCCTGCTATTTTGGTCGCTTATGAAAAAGCTTTTTCAATATTTTTTTATTTTTGTTTTTGTGTTTGGTTTTACCTCTTGTGAAACTTTACAAGCTCTTTTAGGTGGAGAGTCCGACGGGATTACAAATGAGGAAGCTATTTATGCGTTTAAAACTTCAATGAATATAGGTGCTTCCTTTGCTGCTAATAGCTTGGGACAAAAAGACGGCTTTTTTGGGAATGAGCTTTTGAAAATACTTCTTCCTGAGGAGGCTGATATTTTACTGGAAAATCTAGTAAAAATCCCCGGCGGGCAAAAATTGGTTGATGATGTAATTTTGCGTATTAACCGAAGTGCCGAGACAGCTGCAAAGGATGTAGCTCCGATTTTTGCACAGGCTATTCGTGAAATGACTGTTATGGACGGTTTGGAAATAGTCTTTGGCGAAAAAAACGCTGGAACGAATTATTTGCGGGAAAAAACTTACGAAAAACTTGTAAATCTCTTTGCTCCTAAAATGCAAGAATGCTTAAACTCTCCGTTAGTTTTGGGCGTTTCGGCGAATAAGGCTTGGGAAAAACTCCTTTTTGCATACAACACTGTTGCAGCTCCCTTTAATCAAACAGCAAAGCTTTTTGGAAAGCCTGAACCAATGCCTGCTATTGTTGCAGATTTGGGGCAGTACACAACTCAAAAAGCTTTAGATGGTCTTTTTTCAAAGGTTGAAAGTGAAGAGACGAAAATCCGTGATGTGCCGATGAGCTATGAGTATGAAATTATACAGAAAGTTTTTTCGTATGTAAAAGAGCATAAGCAATAGGTCTGCTACAAGTTTTAAGAGTGTGCATAAATTTTCTTTCTATCTAATTTTAAAATTTATAAAAAAAATAAAAGACTTGCAAAAAAATTGTAAACCGAGTACATTGTATATAAGGCTTTGGAAATATGTTTTAAAGCTTATAAGAAATTTTGGAATAATTGTAAATTTATGAAGATTAAAGAAATAATTTTTGTAAGTGCTGTTTTTTTATTTTTAATTATAGCGAGTTTACTGCTGTTTTTGAAAATGGGAAATAAGTCTGAAGTGGAGCTCCTTTCGGAAAAAGGCGTTTTGAATGTTTTGTTTATTTTATATGATGAGGATAAGCCTATTTCCACAAATTTGCTTTTTTATTATACTGAAAATAATCGCGGGGCAATGATTGATATTCCATCGAACACTGGTTTGATTTTGCAGTCCTTGGGCAGAACCGATGGTATAGGAGCTGTTTATTCTGAAAAAGGCTTAAAAGAATATGCAAAGGAAGTAGAAAAATTTTTAGGGCTTAAAATTCCTTTTCAAGTAAAGATTGATTTAAAAGACTTTGCTTATTTTGTAGACATGCTCGGAGGAATTTCGGTTTTTATTCCGAATAGTATTGAGTTAAAAACGGAAAATGCTTTTTTTCTTTTGCCTTCGGGTTTTGTAAAACTTGATGGTGACAAAATTATACAATACTTAACTTATGAAGAGCTTGAAGAAGACGCTACAGATATTGCTTTACGAAAACAAAATGCGGTACTTGCTTTTTTAAGGGCGTGCAAAGAAAATTCTGCAACTTTTTTTGAAAAGGCTTTTTTTAAGTCCGCTACAAAAAAGATTTCCAGTAACTTAAATAATTCTGAGCTGAAAAAACTTTTTATGCAAATTTCCAAAATGGACACGGATAGGGTGGTTCCACAAAGGGTGGCGGGAGCATTAAAAACAACAGCTGACGACAAAGAGCTTTTGTTTCCTGCAAATGACGGGCTACAAATAAAGGAAGTTGTAAAGCAAATGCTTTCATCTTTGGCGTCCGAGGAAGGAGCAATTTTGGAGCGAATTTATGTTTTGCAAATTTTAAATGCTACAGATAAAACGGGGCTTGCAAAACATACTGCTGAAACCTTTCAAAGTTTTGGATATGATGTTGCGAGTATTGACAATGCAAAAGAATCGCGGGAAAAAACTATTGTTATAGATCGTATTGGTAATCCTGCTGTTGCAAAAGTTGTCGCTGATGTAATTGACTGTGAAAATATTTTATCGACAACAAATAGTGAGGAGTTTGCAGGAACGGAAAGTGCTGTGGATTTTACTATTATTTTGGGATATGACTTTAATGGAACAAAGGTTATAAATAAATAATTATAAATCGAAAGGAGATTTATGGAACTAAGCGAAAAAGCAATTCAAATCGGAAAAACCTTGCAAGATTATAAGGCGGGGGATGTGATGGTTTTGGACCTAACGGAAAAAAATGTTTTTACGGATTATTTTATAATTGCAACGTCTAATAGTGTTGCCCACGCTACTGGTTTAGAAAAAAAGGTTTTTGAGGAAGCTGAAAAATTAAACTTAGAGGAAACTCGAAAGTTGCAAAAAATTTCTGACGGGGACGAATGGAAGTTGATAGACCTCGGACTTGTTGTTATTCATATTATGACTGAAACGGCAAGAAAATTTTACGACCTTGAAAAGCTTTGGTTTGACACAAAGGTACTTTTTAAAGCATAAAATAAAGCTTGCTGTAAAATGAATATTAACGAATATGCTTTAGACGACGATATTGTCGCCATAGCCACTGCTCTTGCTCCTGCTGCGATTTCTCTTTTGCGTACTTCGGGTAGTGGTTCCTTTGAACGCGTAGCAAAGATTTTTTCGCGTCCACAAAAGCTTTTAGCTAGCAAGGGCAATGAAGTAATTTATGGCTGGCTTGTAAAAGATGGAGAAAAAATAGACGAAGTAATCTTGTGTACTTATCGTGCTCCCAAAAGTTTTACAGGCGAAGACTCTGTTGAAATTATGTGTCACGGAGGTTTGAGCTTAACTTTATCAGTATTAAAACTTTTGCGGTCTTGTGGATTTAGACAGGCAAAGCCCGGCGAGTTTAGCTTTAGGAGTTTTATTTCTGGCAAAAGTGATTTAACAAAAGCTGAAGCAATAAATGAAATCATTGATGCGAAAAGCGAAAAACTTACGCAGCAAGCTGCAAGTCGTTTGTCAGGCGGACTTTACAAAAAAATTAAAAAAGCAAAAGACAAGGTTTTAGCTACTCTAGCCGAGTTGGAAGTTAGTATTGAATATCCTGAGGATGATGGCTTTGACGAAAATGAGTTAGACAAAGAAAAAATATTGGAAGCTTTAAGTATTTTAGAAAGCATTCTTGAAAATTGGGAAACACAAAAAATTTTTACAGACGGGGCGAAAATCGTTTTGGCGGGGCGTCCAAATTCGGGGAAGTCTAAGTTATTTAATGCTATTATAAACGAGGAGCGGGCAATTGTTTCTGATGTTGCAGGAACAACTCGGGACTGGTTGGAAACTAGCCTTAGCTTTAAAGGACTTCCTGTAACTCTTTACGATACAGCTGGCTTACGTTTTACAACTGAGCAGGTGGAAAAAATCGGCATAGAAAATACAAAACTTTTAAGTGAAACTGCGGACTTAATTTTGTATTTAGTGGATGGTGGGGTAGGGGAGTATAATGCCGAAGATGCCGATTTTATGCTTGCTGAAAAATATGCACAGCTGCCTAAGATATTAGTTTTTACAAAGGCGGATTTGATTGAAACTTGTACAAAAGTAAAATTAAAAAATCAAGCCGAAAAACTTTTGCAAGAAAAAAGCATAAGCGATTATGTGCTGGTTTCGGCTTTGGAGCATTTTGGTTTGGATGAACTTGTGGAAAAAAGTTTTTCACTTTTGGTTGATGGCGAACTAAAAAGTGAAAACATTACCGTAGGAAGTCAACGTCAAAAAAATGCAACCGAGTCTGCAATTAAGTTTTTAAAACATGCCTTAAAAAGTTCAGAAATTCAAATGCCTGCCGATGCGATAGTTTTTGATTTGGAAGAAGCTCTGCATTTTTTAGGAGAAATTACGGGTGAAATCCGAAGTGAAGATATACTCACGGAAGTCTTTTCAAACTTTTGTGTAGGAAAATAATTTTTAAGATTATTTTTAAGATTATAGATATTTTGAGATTTATAGATATTATCCATTGAATAAAAATTTCCATTGTGCTAAAATATCTATTATGAATATGATTAATGTTACTAGTGAAATAGGAAAATTGAAGACGGTTATGTTGCATCGTCCGGCTGGGGAATTATTGTTGTTGACACCCAACACTTTGGAAGAGTTGCTTTTTGATGATATTCCGTATCTCAAAAATGCGCAAGCGGAGCATGACGAGTTCGCAGAACTTTTGCGGGCTGAAGGGGTCGAAGTTTTGTATCTAGAGGATTTGGTAGCGGAAACTCTAGAGGCGAATACAGAAGTTCGGGAGCAGTTCTTGCGAGACTTTGTGCAGGAGTCAGGAGTTCAGTCGGTTTATTACAAGGCTGCCCTCTATGATTTTTTGGCAAGTTTTACCGATGCAAAGGACTTGGTGTTAAAAACGATGGCTGGAATTATGTTTGATGAAGTTAAGTCGCCACCTTTTGAAACCTTGAGTGGAAAGAATACCAGTGAGCGAGTTTTTGCAAAACCGATGCCAAATCTTTATTTTACGCGCGATCCTTTTGCCTGTGTTGGTAACGGGGTGAGCTTAAATCGAATGTATTCTACAACTCGAAATCGTGAAACCCTTTATGGACATTATATTTTTCACCATCACCCCAAGTATGGTGGAAAGGTTCCGTTGCTTTATGACAGGGATGGAACGGCAAGTATTGAAGGTGGAGATATTTTGAATATTTCCAAAACCTGTGTTGCTGTGGGAATTTCGCAACGGACTACCACTGAAGCGATCGACGAATTTTGCCAAAATGTTTTTTTTAACAGCAATACGGAAATTAAAACGGTAATAGCTTTGAGTATTCCTAAGGTGCGAAGTTTTATGCATTTGGACACGGTTTTTACCCAAATCGATTATGATAAATTTACTTATCACCCGGGTATTATGGGACCTTTGAAAATTTTTGAAATTACAAAGGGGGCAAAAAAAGGTGAGGTAAAAATAAGTCAATCGGATGCAAAGTTGGAAAAAATCTTGGAAAAATATACAGGTGCTTCTCAAGTTGATTTAATCCCCTGTGCTGGTGGAAATGTGATTGCGGCGGAGCGAGAACAATGGAATGATGGCTCAAACACTCTTTGTGTAGAAGCTGGTAAAGTTATCGTGTATGATCGCAATAATATTACAAATGAGATTTTAGAGAAAAAAGGAATTAAACTTTTGCAAATGACTTCCGGTGAACTTTCAAGGGGGCGAGGTGGTCCTCGTTGTATGAGTATGCCTTTTTTTAGAGAAGATATTAAAAATTAGTTGGGCGCTATCGCTTGCAAATGAGTATCTACGGTGTTGCTTTAACAAAAATAATCTCGATAATACGCCTGTGGTTATTTTTGCCTTGCTCCTAACACCAACCTCTCCTATTTGCGATAGAACGGGCTGGGCTTGTCGGTTATTTTTGTATAGATAGTAGTGTGCAAAAATGTACTGTGATGTGTATTTTGAAAAATACACATCACACCAGTGCATAGTAACAAAAAACGTCTGTGTTTTTTTAAAGTTGTATTTACAGGGGTGCTATTCAGTCTCTGCTTTTAGGTGATTCTACAACTCTTCGATTTCGGCTTTGGAAAGACCTGTTAAATCAGAAATATCGGCAGTATCAAATCCTTTGTATTTCATTTTTCTAGCTGTTTCCAGCTTTGTTTGGTAAGCCCCTTTTTCTATTCCAAGTTTTTCGCCTTGACTTAAGCCTTCAAGTAAACCTTCCTCGCGTCCTTCCATTAAACCAATTGCTATTCCTTCGTTTTTGCCTTCTCGGCGGGCATCCATTTCAAATGCGTTTATGTTCATATATTCTTTCCTCCTAACTTCATTTTGCTTTATTGCCTTTACTTTTTCGTCTAGCTTTTTAGTAAACTCAGTTGTTGCGGGCATTCCGTTCATATATTGCAATAAAGCCCGTAATTCCGGTTCTGCTTTTTCTGAAGCCTTTGTGTTTACGATAAGCTTTGTAGTGCCATCGTTAAAGACTTCTACTGTTTCCTCACATATCGGTTTAATTGTATACAAAGGCAGATCTTTTTTCAAGTGATCAAAAGTACAAAAGAAAATAATAAATGTTTCGGGCAAATCTATATAATCTGCACCTTTGTCCAGCGAACTTTGGTCGATGGCACATTGATAATACCGCATTCGTTTAGTGAGAAAATGCTGTTTCGTGGTTTGCATTTCGATGTTGTAAAGCTTCCCCG
>JARGFC010000029.1:0-13257 GCA_038397925.1 Treponemataceae bacterium | reverse complement strand
TTCGTTTTACGGTATTATATTTTTGGTTCATCTGTATCCTCCAGTTGTTTTGTTTTAATCTATTATATAGATTTTGGCGGTTCAGGTGAACCACCTTTTTTTTCACAACATGGGCAATACATTTTACAACTTACCATTTTTCTAAAAAAGTCAATAGCTTTTTATAACTTTTTACCCGAAATATTGACACGAATAAGACTTGAGTTTATTTTCTAAAATCTTCACTTGCGAATATTTAACAAAAATAAGAAAGCCTTAATTTGCGAAAATCGCTTATCCCCTTGCTTTAGGTGGGCAAGGGGGCGCAAACTAACGGTGAGCTAAAACGCAAATCTGGCAAAGTTGGGTTAGGAATTTTTGACGCACAAAAATTCCTAACCTTAAGCAAGCCAGAGCTACGCTCCTCGCTAGGGCGTAAAACACTTGACAAAAATAAAATTATTTAAAATAATAAAGAAATGAATGACACATTGCGAGAATATTTGAGTTATCCGAGTTTTATTATTCCTTTGCTTAAAGTAAAAAAAATAGTCAAGCCCGATTTTATTTGTTGGGGAAACAAAAGTCAATATTTTCTACATTACAAATCGCCTTGCAAAAAAAGCAACAATTTAATAATTTATATTCACGGCGGTGGCTGGAAAACAGGTTCGCCCAAGATTTTTCATTTTATCGGGCAACGTTTTGCTTTAGAGGGCTTTGACTGTATTATGCCCTCATATCGCAAAATTCCAAAATTCAGTTATGAGGAAATTTCTGGTGATATCTTTCAGGGCTATTCGGCTATCGGTAAATACTTGTCGGAAAAACAGTTTCACTATGATAAAGTAATTATCGTGGGTACTTCGGCGGGGGCACATTTGGGTGCGGTGCTTTGTTACGATACTAAAAGCCAAGCAAAATACGGAATATCCTCACAATGCTTTTCGGGCTTTGTTGGGCTTGCAGGTCCCTTCGCTTTCGCATCTCCACAAACACGAGAGTTAAACAAACTTTTGTCACAATTGTTCAAGAGCAAGACTCTTGAGCGATGGCGTGTTGGTGAACCTATTTCTATGTTACAACGAGGACAACAAACACGAATGCTGATCGTGCATAGTCGCCACGATGGAATTGTGCATTACGATCAAGCCGAACAATTTGTCGAACGTGCGAAGTCCCTTAAAATCCCTGCAGAAATTTACGAAGTCAACGAAGCACAAAATACGCATTCGGCATACAGTGCAGGGATTTTTATAAAAAAGCAAAACGAGTCGCCCACTTTGGAAAAAATTTTGAGTTGGATCGCCAAGTGAATTGATGTTTGGTAAATGTGTTCAAAACTATGTCTTTCTATTTTGAACGAAAACTTTTATTATCAAAAATTTACCCAACAATTTTTACTCAAACTTTTCTGCATACTCAATAGTGGCACCCTTTTTAAAATCAGGGCTCATCCCCCATTTTGCCACCCATTTATTTTTACGATCTTTCTCCCAGTTTTCTTTTGTGCGTCCATTCCTTGTTGACACGATATACACTGTAACAGGTGAGACACTATCATCCGAAAAAGTTGGTGCGGTACCATCAATTGTAGGTATATCCCCCGAAGACAAGGGCAACAGATCTCCCCAGTCTAATATATATAAATAGAACTTATTATTGCTAGAAAAATACTTTTGGTCTTGTGTTATTAAAAAAGCTTCCTTGCCTATTTTTTCTAAGTGCTGATTGGAAGATGTATCCCCTTCGCAATTTATATGTACTTTTTTACATTTATGGTGATACAATGCATAGTTACATATTTCACTTATAACATATTCTGAACCATTGTTCTCAATCGTGGGTACAACATTTCGACGACCAACCGCAACAACGGCATACTCGTCTATTGCACCAGTCATAGACTTAGCCTCTTTTATTTTTTTAAGTAGGTTTCCTTTTTCGTCTGTTCTGTAGTCGCCCACGCTATAGCTGTTTTTTTGGGGCATACTTATTTTATTTAGTTTGTGACACGATTCAAATGCCCGACCATCGATTTCACCTTTAAAGTCGTTACTAAACTGAACTTCTTCCAGACCACTCATTCCTTTAAAAGCTTTTTGTGAAAGAGCTTTTAACGCAGGTGGCAATATAATTGAGCAATCACCGATGTAAACATCTGTACCACTTGACGCAAACAAAGGCGTAATCGAATCTGTTATCCCTAGTGTTTCAATATGCTTATAAATGTCTTCGTTAAGCTTAATACTTTTTTCACTATCTTTTTTATAAAAGTTGGTTAGTCGTAGTGGAGCCACTTTGTCATTTGAGACATAATCAATTATATTATCGTCAATTTTTACGGTATATTCTTCGTTAACGCCCTCTCCCCATGTTGTTACATGACTATTGTTATTATATTTTAAGCCGATTGTTGTTCTACTACCTTTTGTAACAGGGATGCGTACTGATGTATAACCTGCGATGCTCGGATCCTCGTTTCCGTTTATCATCCAACCAAAAGCAACACAAACACCTTTTTCTATATCACCTATTGAAGCAGTAACATAATACGAATCTACACCATTAACCAATTCCTTCTCAATGTTGGTATCATCAAGCTGGATTGTTTTGTTTGCGTCCTTCGCTGAAAAGGTTTTTAACATATTTCCGTTTTTTGAATAGAGCGTAATAGTAGGTGTTTGTTCATTACCAAAGAGATTAGGTACATCTACAATGGACGGGTCTACAACAAGCTCAAATTCGTTGCCTGTGATGTTGCTTTCAATTTTGTAGTTTAATGTCAGTGTATATTTTGTAAATTTATTTTCGCCTTTTAGCTTGTCATATTCAGAACGCACTTTAAAAAGTATATTTTGACTATAACTTCCAACCTTTGTATTTTCAAGTTGAACTGTTATTTGTTTGTCTTTTTGAAAGTTTTGCCATCTTGCACCATTGTCGTAGGAATATTGTACTTCCGCATAAAGTGAAATATTGTCTGGTAACCGCTGAGATATTACAAACTCTTTTGAATCGTTGTCATTGTAGCTGATGTCAACTATAGCAAGCTTTTTAGTTTCATCAAATGTAGCAGTGTTTGCTGAAGCACCTGTAGGTTTGTAAACATCAAGCTGTTTTATAAACGCTGTTGCGTTGGTAAGCACAATTTTTAGCTTGTAATCGTTGGAACTTTGCTTATCCTCGCTTTCAACCTTGAATTCAAGATTCTGCTCGGTCGATGAATTTGTAAAGTTAATTTCTTTTATAAGTGTCGGATCAGTAGAATCGGTGGGACTGAGTGTCGCTCCTCTTGAAAGGTCGCTTTCATTGTACCGCACTTTATATGAAACACCTGTCTTATTCCGATGCTCATTTGTAACAGGAATGTAATATGTGCCCGTATATTTATTGCCAAGTGAAATCTCGTACTGTGAGAGATTGCTTCCATTGTCAGGATTTATAATTCCATCTCCCTCTATGACAATTTTTGAAATCTGTGCATTAGTTGCATAATTATGTGTGCCTGAAGTTTCGCTAACTGTTGTAAGTCCAACATTGTCGGTAACTGTTACAAAGCACTTTCGTAAACCGCTTTTAGCAATTTTAGAATACTTTTGGAAAAACTCGGCAACGGGAACTTTTTGTGAAAGTGTCGTTTCAGAAAAGCCTAAAACTTCACCACTTACTTCTACAAGTTCATTAGCTTCACCTGTTTGAATGCGTATTCCAACCTTGGCGATATCCTTTTCGTATTTGGCAAAACTTATTGTGAATGCATCATCTGTAAATGTTATCTTCGGTGCAACAGGCGGATTATTACAACGCAAGATACAAGATTTTATTCCGAATTCTCGTCTGTCTTCTTCTCTTCGTAAAATAACCTGAACAGGTATAGCAGTTTCGCCCGAGGTTTCTGTTTTGAACTTAAACTCAAACTCAGTTGAATTTATAACTTTATCATTTTTAAGAGTAGGAACTTTTTCAAACAAATCCTTAAACTCATCGGGAAATTCAATACTTGCTATTAGCGGAATTTTGTGTTCGTTGAAAATATTTGCAGTTGCGGTTACGGAATCGCTAGTTTTAAAAAACTGAAATTTTGTCCCCAACAAAGGAAGTGGCGAAAAAACAAAATCGCTTTTTTTATCTTTTGCAATTTCTTTTTCGATAAAATTTTTTATATTTAATCTTGACCTGCATGAAAAAAGTGCAAGCAAACAAAAGGCAATAGCCAAAAAGCCACACTGATTTCTTTTTTTACATTTCCGCATAGGTTCCTCTTAATAACTTAAAAAACAAAAGTAGCTATTTTAAGAAATTCTAAATATAAACAACAGTATTATATAAAAAATTACAAAAATTTCAAGAGGTTAAATGGGTTTGAGTTTACAGAAACTGATGTTTAAGCTACGCGTTAGGGAGATAGTAGGGGAAATTTTTGTGTTTTTCAAAACACAAAATTTTGTACACGAACGCACGCCATTTTAGTGCGTTCGTACCGACAGCCCCGAATAGCCCGACCCGAACGATAGTGAGGGGAACGCCCAAAAATAAAAAACTCTTATTCTGCAAAAAATTTTTATTTTGAACAATTGATAATTTTATAAAAAAAATGTATAATGCTTTGAATGAGTGGAATTAAAATTTTGGCAAAAAATAATAAAGCGTATTTTAATTATTTTGTGGAGGAAGAAATTGAGTGCGGAATTGTTTTGCAAGGCACGGAAGTAAAATCTTTGAGAGAAGGGCGTTTTTCTTTTCCCGATAGTTTTGCCGAAATTATTGACGGAGAGGTTTGGCTTAGGAATTTTTCGATTTCGGAGTATGTCTATGGAGCACATTTTAATCACGAACCGATGCGATTAAAAAAGTTGCTACTTCACAAGGCAGAAATTAAACGCTTAAAACGAAAAGTTGACGAAAAAGGTGTAACCTTAATACCTTTAGTTTTCTATTTAAAGGGACGGAAAGTGAAAGTAAAGTTAGGCTTGTGTCGTGGGAAAAAACTTTTTGACAAGCGGGCAGCAATACGCGAACGAGATTTGGATAGGGATATGGCACGTGAAGTGCGTAGATATTAGAGCTTTAGCTCAAAGTGAGGAAAAATGAAAAAACTTTTTTTAACTTTTTTAATAGTTTTTAGGCTTGTGAGTTTGCAGGCGGAACCTTTGCTTAATGTGTTTAAGATTTCTGGTGAAGCTGTAGATGAAAAAACAATATCAAATATTAACGATGCGGTTTTTGCTTTTTTATCCGAAAGCAAGGATTATAAAATTGTGGATTGTCGCACTTTTTCATCACCATCTTCGGAAAATCTTCCCCCTGCTGATTTTTACTTTTATGGTTCTCTTATAAATGATAAGGATGAATTAAAACTTGATTTAATTTTAAAAAGCACAGTTTCGGGAACTACTCGACTTTTGTCTAAAAATTATACAAATGCAAATTTAATTTTGTTAGAGTCGAAAAGTCTTTTAGCTCAGCTTTTGGATTTGAATTATGTTTTGCCTGCAGCAAAAAACACTTCCTCAAGTGCAACATCTGTAAGCGAGGGTTTTGCGGGAACTTGGGAGGGCGAAGAGGATGTGCGAAGTATAAAACTTTTACAAAATGGGCGTGGGGTTATCGTTTTTACAACAGGCTTTTCGATTTCGGTTGACTACACGGAAAAAAATGGCAAGCTGACTGTAACACAAAAAGGAAATATAACAGAGCGACAATTTCCGAATATCCCAGCAGAACTTGCAAAAGAATTGATAAAGCAAGCAAAGCCAATTGTTTGGGATTTTGAGTCTAACGGGACAAGGCTTGATGGGAGCCGAACGGAAACTACCGCCGAAGTAAAAAACGGAACACTTGTTAACATCAAAAGCGAAACAAAAAGCGTAACTTGGTCAAAGGTTCAGTGAACTCTTGTTTGGCAATACTTTGGTATGATAGTTTGAAGCTACTTTAGCTTATGCAAAAAACTTTTTTTCTTTCTCTGCACGGTTGTGCAAAAAATCAAGTAGATGCGGAACTTATTTTTGGGGCTTTAACAAAATCGGGTTGGACATTGGTCGACTCGGCAAAAGATGCTAGCGTTATTATGATAAACTCTTGTGGTTTTATAGAAAGTGCAAAAAGCGAATCTATAATGGCGGTTTTACAAGCACGAAAAGAAAACCCGAAGGCAAAAATTATTTTGGCGGGTTGTTTGGCAGAGCGTTATGCGGATGCACTTTCCGAGAACTTGCCTGAAGCGGATGTGTTTTTTGGAAATGGAAATATTTCTAAAATTACGGAAATTTTTGATAGCTTACTTAAAAATAACTTTGACACAGGTTTGTCAATAAAAGATATTGAAAACAATTGTTATCAAAAAAAAATTTGGCTTTATCCACAAGAGGGGATTTCTTCCGGACCTCGTCCGAAATTGTTTAATTTTAAAAATTCGGCATATATTAAAATTACCGAAGGTTGTAGCAATTATTGTTCTTTTTGTGCAATTCCAATAATTCGGGGCGAAGTGCGAAGCCGTCCAATTGTAGAAATCACTGCAGAAATAAAAGAACTTTTAGCAAGAGGAGTTTTTGAGTTTAATTTAATCGGGCAAGATTTGGCGGCTTTTTCGGCTGAGCAAGAAACTTCGAAGGCAAAGCTTTCGGGCTTAGCACACTTGTTAAAAGAGATTTCCAAACTAAAAGGCGATTTTGTAATTCGACTTTTGTATATTCATCCCGATCATTTTCCACTTGACATTTTACCGATTATGCAAAAAGACGAACGTTTGCTCCCATACTTTGATATACCCTTTCAGTCGGCAAGCAAAAGGATTTTAAAAGCTATGAACCGTTCGGGGAAGGCGGAAATTTATTTAGACTTGATTCAAAAAATAAATGCGAATTTTCTTGACACTTCATATAAAGGAGCTTGCTTTCGCACAACATTTTTAACAGGTTTCCCGGGCGAAACCGAAGATGATTTTAACGAAAGCTTGAACTTTTTGAAAAAAGTAAAACCGCTATGGTCGGGAACTTTTATCTTTTCGCCAGAAGAAAACACAAAAGCATTTTCCCTACCGGATCCTGTCCCCGAAGCAACCGCCATCAAACGACAAGAGCTTTTGCAAAATACTCAAATCGAAATTAGCTCAAAGCTATTGGAAAACTTTGTCGGGCAGGAACTCATTTTGCTTGTTGAAGAAATTATCGAAAACCCGGACGATGAAAACTTTTTTGTTTTAGGACGGATTTGGTTTCAAGCTCCTGAAGTTGATGGTTGTGTTGTAGTCCCTGTTTATGATAAAAAAACAGCGAACAAAATTTCCGAAGGGATGCGAATTAAAGTAAAGATACGAGGCGTACGCGGACTTGATTTAGAAGCCGATTTTTTGTCTTTTTAGAATTATATTGGTAGTTTGAAAACTACTTTTTACGACTCGGATTTTAGTAAATCTAAAACAAGTTCACTCGCCAGCATCAGCCCCGCAATAGCAGGTGTCCAAGGAACCGAAGCGGTAGGGCTTATTTTTTGTGCCTTGCTTGGCGAATACAAAACTTTTAACGAATGCACACCCACCTCTTTTAAAAGCTTTCGCAAGATTTTACAAACAGGACAATGAGAAGTTTTGTATATATCCGCAAAAATGTATTCAGCTTTTATCCTATTTCCACAACCTGTCGCTGCAATAAGATTGATATTTTTTTCTTGACATATTTTTGCAATAGCGACTTTCAAAGCCATTGTGTCGACAGCATCAACCACATAATCTATCTTTGAAGAAAAAATTTCTGCGAGCTCGGGACTTTCGGGTAAAAGGAATTTTTGCACGAGTTTAATTGTGCAAGCGTTATTTATATCAAGCATACGCTCCTTAAAACATTCGCACTTGCTCCGTCCGAGATTTGACCGAGTTGCAATAATCTGTCTGTTTAAGTTTGTAATTTCGACTGTGTCGCCGTCCACTAAAATAAAGTTTTGAATTCCGCTTCGTACTAAGGTTTCGGCAACATAACCGCCCACTCCACCCAAACCAAAAATACAAACAGTTTTTCGGTTAAGCTTTTCATAATATTTTTCACCAAGGAGTAATTCGCTTTTATAAAAGATGTTTTTTTCTTGCATAAAAATTTAGACGAGCTTTAATAATGCAAACCAATTCCGATAAAAATTTCGCTAATAGGTTTGCCGTCTCTTTTTGCAGTTCCTTTAAGCTTAATTAAACCCGGTACATTTTTTAATTCTCGCAAATCAAAACCTAAACTTGCTCGAACATAAATCGAATGAAATTTTTCAGGATAAACAATCAGCTCCAAACCTCCCGAGCACCACATATCCTTTGGCGAAAAATATCGTCCTGTTTTTACATCATGCACAAAAGCAAAATCCAAAAAAGGCACTAATTGTAACTCAAAACTAAAAAAGCGAGTCCAATCTCGTTCAGTAATTTCTGAAAAATTTGGTGAAAAAATCTTTATTGGCATATCCAAGTTAAAACTCAAACCGAGATCTGTATTTATTCGATTGTTTGAAATTCCACGTAAGTTTTGACCTGCCATTGTAGTTTGCACCTTGTTGAAATTATAAAAAAAATGCATTCTGCTATAAATACCAAATCGTTCAAAAAAGTTAATATAGCCTGCTAAGTTTGTGGAAAGCGAAATATTGGGTTTACCTTTTTTAAAAGTCTTAAATAAATAATCGTTAGATATATTAAAACTTAAGCCTTCTCTAAAATTTTTTCTCCACGAAACTTGACCAAGTCCGATCGAGTGACCAAGACCAATTTCACAACCTTTCATATTAGCATTTGCTTCTTTCGAAAAGCTCCAATCTTTTTGTATATAAAAACTAGGCGTATAAACAAGAGAGCCAAAATCGTCAAGATTTGTAATTGTCAAGGGTAATGAAATAAAGGGTTTTGTAACTAAATAATACTTATAACCTTCTTTCCCAATATATGCTCCATCGCTTTCATTTACAACAAAGCCCTGCATCAAACCAAAGTTCACTTTAAGAAATTTATAAGCATACGAAAAGGCTACTGTTGTTCCAAGATTAAACTTAAAATTCTTTTTAGTATCCGCATCAATTTCAAAACCTGTTTCAAAACTTTGACTAGCGAAGAGCGGTCCTGCTTTGTATGGAATAGAAAAATTAAGGCTAGAAGAAACTTTTTTTTTCTTGCTATTTTCAAAGTTTAAATCAAGGTTAAGTGGCAACATTGTTCCTACAAAGTTATTATCTTTTGCTTTTAATTTAATAGAAAAACCCGAATTAGAATCGTACTTGGGATAGGGCAGAATTATAAAGTTAAAAGAGTCCTTTGTGTGAATAACAAGCTTAACCTTAGATAGATTTTCATTGTTGGGTTTTTTATAAAAAGTTTCAAGTTTTACACTTTCTAAAGTTCGAATATTTTGGAACTTACGAAGCAAGCTTTTCAAATAAACATTAAACCCAGCCTTGGACGAAAATTTAGTGTTAGTATCTACATATACAGCTCTTCGCAAAGCCTTTTCCATTGTTAAGCCATCTATAACATAATCTACTTCTGTAATCTGAAAGCTTGTGTTTTCCACCAAAGCTTCCTCTTCAACAAAATTAGTATTTTGGGGGAAAAGTGAAATTGTGGTTATAATATATAATAAACTCAAAATGAGTTTTTGTACTTGAACTCGTGAAAATTTTATTTTAAACATTATTAGCCTCTCGACTTAAAACTCACACCTTTGGAGTGACTCTAGAATGGCATCATATTATATTTTAGCCTTATTGTCAAGAGATTATTTATAAATAAAACTTGAATGTAAAAGTTTTAAATTTTTAGGACTTGACTTTTTTTCAAAAACTTGCTATATTCTGTGAGAGTTTGGGGGTGTAGCTCAATTGGTAGAGCGCTTGCATGGCATGCAAGAGGTCAGGGGTTCAATTCCCCTCATCTCCAATCTTTGAATTTGGTATATATATGAGTTTTGATGTAGATGACGATATTACAAATCTTTTAAATTCTATTGATAGTTCCATAGAAGATGATACTGTAACCCCTGTTGACATTAACGCAAAAACAATGTTCTCAAAGTCAAGGGAAGCTATAGGTGAGGAAGCTAGAGATCCTAGCGAAGTAGACTTATCTGAAAAAGAATTTCCAAAAGTCAAAAAAACCTACCTTGATAAAGGGCATACACTTTTTGATACAACAGATTTTTACAAGGCAGTTTTATCTGATGGTGGGGATACCGCAAAAAAACTTCATCAATCTTTAACAAAGTTTTTGACCACCGGCGACCCGAAAGATCGAACTATTTATCGTCAGCAGGTAATTACCGACTACTGGAACTTTATTTCAGACCTTTCATCAGAAGTTGGTTCTTGCACAGCAAGTAAAGAAAAAAAATATGCCATTCGGTACGGTATGATTTTACCGACCCTGTTAACGCCACAGCAAAAAGACGCTTTTTCAAGGGTTAATGATGAAAATGATCTTTGTGTGCCGATTTATTATTTGGATGAATGGTTTGAATCTATCGGTGAGGGAAAATTTAACCCCTCTGCTACCGATGAGGTCCGTGTTAGTAAACGAAATGAAGAAGAAAGGTTTAAGCAGCTTTTTGAAAAAGCGAGTGGACGTAAACAAAGTAACGAAAGTCTTATGCGTGCGAAATCGGACGAAAGAGCTAGATACGAAGACGATATCCGCAATCGCTTAGACGAAGTTTTTGCCCATGATTTTATAACGGGACTTAGTGCAGGTGTAAAATCCCCTTATACAGAAATGCAAAAGCGTGGTATTTCAAAACTTCACGATAATCTACGCAAGCTTTTGAATATTGACAGGGAATTAACTTCTTTAATCAATGAGTATAAAAGAGCTGAAGGCGATATGCGTTCTCTTGAAAACAAGCTAGCTAATACAGAAAACGAAAAAACAATGAACCTTTCAGGTGTTGCAACGGAGTTTGAAACTATTAGACAAATGGCAAAGATGACTTGTGGAAGACAGGGTAACCACTTTCCCGTTCTTTCAAGAGAATATTTACGCTCTATTCCTTCAGAAATAGGTATTCGGGAAAATATTTTAAAAATTCTTGCAAAAATAGAAAAAATTGATCCTGAGGTTTTTTGCAGGCAATACCGCTCACAGCTTAATAGGATTCCGCCTTTTGTTATTTTAATACCAAGTTATGGCGATATAGGTTTTTGTTGGGAACCCTTTGATCGATATAATCGTATTACAAGTCGCGGACGCATAGCCGTACCAATGTACGCAAAAAATATTACGGCTACTATTTTACGAGCTCTAGCTGATCTAAGGTGGCAGGTTGCAAAAGAAAAAGCATCGTACTACTGGATGGAGGAAGGCTTGACGGGCAACTACTATCAATGGTATCAAAATCAAAAGTTAAAAGGCGACATAAAAGAATACTTTATCGAAGATTATATGAACTGGATTTTAAAAGAAAGTGGGGGTATACAAAAGCTCTCGCGAGAAGTAAGGGATATTTTCTGGCGATATATGCCTTTTTCACAGGAAATTAAAGAAGACCTAAAAAAGCGTGCACCCGTTTATCACGATCTTTACCAAAAAGATTTGAACAGAATGCGTTCGGACGGTTATTAGTTCTATTTTTTACTTATTTTACGTTCTAGCATTTTTTTCATTTTTAGCGAATGAGGAGATATTATTCCGCCTTTCTCTTCAATATGTTCTATATTAAAGTTTAATACAAAAAGTGTAAGTTCGTTCAAACTTAGTTTGCCAACCTTTGCCCTCGCTTCCTTTGCGTCATTGTGACATCTATCAGGCTCTATTTTATCAGCAATATAAACAAGTTTCCCAAGAGTTTTTAATTTTTTTGAGCCGAAGGTGTGATATTTTACTGCATCAAGCACATCCTTAAGTTTTATGCCAAATTGCTTTTCTAAAACATAAGCCCCAGTTAATCCATGCAAAAGATTAATTTTTTGCTTTTCTACCTTCGTAAGTTGCTCCCCTGTTTTTTTTAAAATTTCTAGGTGTTTACTGTCAGAAAACTCCTTTGTAATATCGTGAGCCAAACCAGCAAGATAAGCAAGCTTGACCATTTTTTTTCGCTTACCGTAAACCTTAGCTAATTTTTTTGCATAGTTTGCAACATTATAGGAATGCTGTAATCTTTCCTTTGACATATTGCTTTGCATAAATTTTTCTATTTGCATTATTTTTGTTTTGTATATTTTATTCATTTTTATAAAGTCCGTTATTTACAATATAATCGTAAATTTTTTCTGGCACAAGATACCGCCAAGCTTTATTTTCAGCAATTGCAGCACGAATATAACTTGATGAAATTTGTAAGCTTTCGTTTTTTAGTTGTGTAAAAGAGGGAATAGAAAACTTTAACTTTTTTTTCTTTTCCAGCGGAACTTTTTTCCCTGCCACAATTGTGCGTTTTGCAGGACGCTCTCCCACAATTAACTCAACTAGCGAAAGAAGTTTTTTAGCGTCCTTCCAAGCATAAAATTTTTCCAAAAGATCCGCCCCTATAATCAAACCAAGCTTTCCCTTTATTGCATAATTTTTATAACAATATTCCACCGTTTCAATCGTGTAAGAAACCCCCTGTTTTCTAAGTTCAAAGTCATCAACTAAAAAATGTGGATTATTCTCGGTCGCTAAGATTAACATATTAAGTCGATCCTCTTTTGAAAGAGGTTTACTCGTTTGTTTAAAAGGCGAAACAAAGGCAGGAAAAAAAATTATTTTTTCATAAGCCAATTCCAAATAAACATTTTCCGCAAGACTTAAATGCCCGTTATGTATCGGGTCAAAAGAGCCACCCAAAATTGCTGTTTTCATTTTCTTTACAATGTATAAACTATTTTCTAAAACTTTTCAAGTGGGAGATTTCTTTCTAACTTTTGTAAGACTTGAGCGTGCTTTTCGAAAATCGCTTATCCCTTCGTCTCGGATAACTCAGGGTCTTAAACTAGCGTTGAGCTAAAACGCAAATCTAGCAAAGTTGGGACAAGAATTTTTTTGTAAAAAATTTTTGTCCGTAAGCAAAGCGGAGCCGTGCAATGAAACTCGTGGGCAAAAGAGCAAAACGCAAGTGAAACGCTGAAGTGTAAACTTTTTAAAAAATTCAAAACTCGTCCATCTTAAAAAACACAGATGTTTTTTCTCCCGCCACGGACGGCGAATTAGTATAAAGCAACAGCGATGTTTTGCAACAAACAAAGTATTCAAGGTTGCAAAACTTAACCGCTTTGAAAAAATATGGACATTTTTTCAAGGTGAAACTTTTTTAACTATTATTATATATAGAACAA
>JARGFC010000028.1:0-21272 GCA_038397925.1 Treponemataceae bacterium | reverse complement strand
CAGAAAAAATAAAAGTATGCGTTCTTGACAATGATTATTATAAATCTGTAAAAAAAACTTGTATAAAAAGACGGACATTTTTTGAGTTTGATTGGGTTGCTGAATGGGAAAAAGTGTTGCGATTAAATTTATAAAAACACTGTTACGACGAAAATGATTTTAAAAAGATTAGAAAGTTTATTGGGAGAAAAACGTATGTATTTAATTAGGCTTGACGATTTTTGTGAATATAGCGACACGGAAAAATGGACTCGCGTGTTAAATATTTTAAAAAAGTTTTCGGTGAACGCTCTCATCGGTGTTATTCCTAACTGCCAGTCAAAAGAGTTTCTAGGCGTTTTTGAAAAAGATAATTCGTTTTGGGAAAAGCTAAATTTATTGCAAGCTGAAGGAATGTTAATTGCCCTGCACGGTTTTAATCATATTTATGTAACAAACTCAGGTGGAATAAATCCCATTCATTCTAGGTCAGAGTTTGCAGGCTTATCTTTAGAAGAACAAAAAAACAAAATCCGTAAAGGATATAATATTTTTCAAAAGCACAAAATAACTCCCTTTGCTTTTTTTGCACCCGCACATACTTTTGACGAAAATACCTTACAAGCTTTAAAAGACGAAACTCCTATTCGAGTTATTTCCGATACTGTCGCCAATGATATATATTTCGACAACGATTTTTATTTTTTACCTGTTCAGTCGGGGCGTTGTCGACCCCTTCCATTTAAGTTTATTACAATTGCTTTGCATCCTAACGAAATGAACGAAAAAGATTTTACCGCATTAGAAAATTTTTTGAATGCAAACCAAAAAGACTTTTTAAAAATAAATGAACCCCTCAAATTAAAAAAACGCAAAAAATCTTTTTATGACACCTTAATTTCATTTGCATATTTTTTTAGACAAAAGCTTTTAACAAAAAACTAGCGAACTTTATCGTGAATTTTGGTTGTAACCAAAAGTAGCAGTCTCTTTTATTTTATAACATTTTTACAACTTGAGCTTTTTTGCTTAAAACTTTTTCCTTCCGCCTTTGGTTGTGGCGGAAGGTCATAAACTCACAATGAGTTAAAACGCGAATATGGCAAACTTATCCGTAAAACTAGCCTTGAGATTTTTATGTTTAATTAAAAGCTTAGTACACTTTTACGCTCAAGCTTAAATTAAAAAAGCACAAAAACTTTTTTAAAGCTATGCTTACTTTTCAATTCCCGTTCTTGCTTTTACTCCTTGTGTGTAATAATGTTTAATCATTCGCATTTCGGTAACAAGGTCTGCTGCTTCAATAATTTCTTTTTTTGCATAGCGTCCTGTTAAAATTAATTCTACATTTTCAGCTTTGTTTTTTATAATGTCCAAAATTTTTTCAGTGGTAAAAATATTATATTTTAAAGCGATATTTATTTCATCCATCACGACAAGATCATATTCGCCAGATTTAACTATTGCTTGGATTTTTTTTAACCCCTTGTTGGCAAGATCAATGTCGTGTTGGCTTGGTTCATTACGAAAAGAGCGAGGATTTCCAAACTGCTCGATTTTAAGATTTGGCAAATATTCCACAGCCTTTAATTCGCTGTAGTTTGAGCCTTTCATAAACTGTCCAATAAAAACCTTATAGCCCGCACAAACTGCCCGCAAAGCCAAACCAAAAGCCGCAGTCGTTTTACCCTTGCCATCTCCAGTATATACTTGAACATATCCTCGTTTTAATTTCATAATTTTCCTAGTTGATTTATTTTAGCGTACATACGGAAAAATATCAAGGAGACGCATTTTATTTATTAGAATAAGACTTAAAACTTTAAAAATGTCCTTGACAAGAATTGTTTTTTTTGGTAATATTGACACATCTTAATTTTAGAATATTTTAATTTGAGGAGAAATTATGGCTGGTAAATTTGAATACTATAAGGACAAAAAAGGTAAGTTTCGCTTTAGACTAAAGGCAGGAAACGGTGAGATTATCGCTACGGGTGAAGCCTATGAAAGCAAGGCAGGTTGCTTAAACGGCATAGAATCCGTTCGCAAAAATGCCTCTGATGCCGAAGTCGTTGAAGTAGAAAAATAAAGCTCGCTCTATTTTTTACTTTAAATATTTTTATAATTGTTTTATTTAAACATCTTAAAAAACTAAGTAGCGAGCTTGACTTTTTTTTGAGTATCTTGTATTATTCGACAATAACTTAATAGGAGGTCGAAATGGCTGTAAGTAAAAATGCTCGTACTGCTGCTGCGACACAACATTTTTTGTGCCCCTGCGGTGGTGAAATTGGGACTAAAACTTTAGTTATTAATGGTAAAATTAAAAACATAGCTGAATGTCCAAAATGCAAGCGTGTAGAACGACGCCCAAGAGATTTTAATTAGGGTTTAAAATGACGGTTTTTGGAAACGAAACTGCACAACAGCTTAATGAAGCCGCGGGTGTTTTAACCGCAGAGGGCTTACATGAGCAAGCAGTTGAATGCCTTGCAAAGGGACTCTTTTTAGAGCCCAATAATGGTAATCTATGGTTTAATTTGGCTTTAGTTTATCGAAGGCAAAATCGAAAATTTGACTCAATTTATGCTTTAAGCGAAGCATTAAATTTAATTACCGATGATCCTGATATTTGGGATACTATAGCGGTTGCACTTTCTGAGCTTGGTGAGTTTGAAAGTGCAAGTTTGGCTTTCAAAAATGCTTTTAGGCATAAGCAGTCCTCTTCCAGAATTTGGAATAATTATGGAACGCTCTTGTTTAACCAAGGCGAATATACAAGAGCGAGGGACGCTTTTGAAACAGCTTTGATTTTGGATCAATCGAATTATGAAGCATTTTTGAACTTATATGACACGTATATTGAACTTGATCAAAATGACAAGGTAAATGTATGTACTGACATATTGGCAAAACTTGAAACTTTTGAATGAGAGTTTTATATTTGGCGGAAATAGTTGGCAAGTCGGGTATTTCCGCTGTTAAAGAATTTTTGCCAAGTTTAAAATTACAATATGAGCCCGACTACATAATAGTTAATGCTAACTCCGCTTCTGGTGCGGGAGGCTTGTCAAGACAAAACGCAGGTTATTTACGAAAGCTAGGAGCGGACTGTATAACTTTGGGCGACAATGCTTTTTTGAACACCCAAATTTTTTCTGAAAAGCTTTTGGCTTATTGCTTGCGACCTGTCAATCTTTCTAAAAAGGCTCCGGGCTTAGCCTATAAAATTTTCCGTTCTGCAAACTTTAAAAATACTGCCAAAAACGAAAAGCATCAACAAAATAAAAAGCAAAATAAGTCGATTTCTCTTGTTGTTGTGAGTTTGCTTGGGCAGTATGGTCGTCATCGAATATCAGCCAACGATCCTCTTGACGCTATTGATAATATTTTAAGACATTTTGGCGAAGTTCCGATTGTCGTTGATTTTGCTTCTTTTTCTACAGCTGAAAAACAATTACTTGCTTATTATGTGGATGGACGAGTTTCAGCTGTAATTGGTTCGGGAATGAAAGTTGCAAGTGCTGATGAAAAGATTTTAACTAATGGCACAGCTTATATTACTGATGCAGGGCGAACGGGGGCGTTTTTTTCTACAGGTGGCTATGCGCCTGAATCCAAAATTCGAGAATTTAAAACAGGATTAACGGAATATTCTGCAGTAGCTTGGGAAGGCGTCGAGTTACAAGGAGTATTTATAAATTTAGATGAAAATAATAAAGCCACAAGTATAGAAAGAATAAGGATAAAATAGTGGAAAAAAAAGCTAAAGTTACAAAAGTTATAAAAACGGAAATAGACGGCACTCAGCTACTTCAAGTTCGCTTAGACAATAAGGCGACAATTGAACAGTGTACTGTAAGAGAAGGAAAAAACTTTACATCCTGCGAGACTTGCAAAGGATGTTCCCATAGCGGACAAACAGGACTTTTTGCAGTTAGTGGCGATGAACTTGAAGTTTTAAACACAACTGGAACAAGACTATCGCGGGGAAACGAAGTCTTGCTGAGTATTTCAAAAAATGCTCAAAAAAAAGAATTTTTACTAGCAATTATTCTTCCTACGATTTTAGCAATTTTAGGCTTTGTTATTTTTTTGCAAATTTTCAAAACCGAAGCCCTTGCAATCTTAGGTGCTTTTGCAGGACTTACACTCGGCGTAATAATTTCGCTTATCGTAAAAAAACACAAAGGCAGTGCAAACCTACCTCGTGTAAAAAGGGTGTTGTGAAAAACTCGCAAGGAATAAAAAAAAGCATGAACTTAACAACTTTAAGTCCATGCCCTTTAATTAAAAAAGAAAATCGTTTTTAATTAAAACTTAAAAGCTGGTCCAAATTTAAACGAAAAGTTGTTGAATACACCATTAGAAATGTTTCCCATTAGACCTCTACCGACAATGTCTTGTAGCTCAAATGTTATACCAACATTTTTTGTAAAATAATACTGTATGTCGGCATGAATTGCAAAACCAAATTGATTTTGTTCTATATACGAAAGAAAACCTTTTTCACTTTTATACTCATGGGGAGTAGTTTCTTCTTCATATTTCATTACCGACTCATATTTTTTAGCCCTTGGTCGCGATCGCCCAAAGGAAAGTCCAAGACCAAAGTTACAGCTCAAGTTTTCCATAGGCTTATAACTATAGCCTAAAATTAAAACCGACTGCCAAAAATATAAGCCACCGCTATACTTTTCATCTTCTGAATAAAATTTCTTGGCATCTTTATCCCATTCTCTGTTGACTTTAGACTTTAGCGTGCCTGCAAAATGCAAGTCATTGTTAAAGAGGAGCATAACTCCATTGTCCGAAACAAAGCCAAGTCCAATACCAGCTACACCAGAAAACCAACTTGCTTTGTCAGGTTTAACATCTCCAAACTTTTCTTTTCCAAAATTTTTAAAACTATTAGAAAGATAAGCTCCACCGATTTTAGGTGTTACAAAAAATTCAGTCGCAAAGATCTGCGTGCTGAAAACCGCAAGAAACAGAAAAATGACCATAATTTTTCTTTTCATCACTAAACCTCCTGCGTCAAAACGCACTAACTAAATATGCATTAATTATAGAAAAAAAAAAATAAAGTCAAGTGATAAAAAGATAAAAAAGAAAACTTATCTAGGTAATGGGGCGGGAGGTCGCACTACAATACGTCTCCACTTTTTTTTGTACATTGTTGTAACTGCAAAAACATCATCAACTGGGAATTGGTACATCCGCACAATATCGTAATAATCTGTAACACTATCTATGTCTTGCTTTAGATTTTGTAAATCGCTTTCACTAATTACAGGAGACTCCCAACAAGCCCTCTGCACTCGTTCAAAACCATAGGAAGCCAAAATTTCCTGCAAGTTTCTAGAACTCTCATTTCCACCCGGATCAACAACTACAGCTACAAACATATAAACTCCTTAAAATTTTTAAAACTATTTTACAAATGTACAAAGCAAAGCTCTTACCTCATCCGTTTATTCAAACAACAAGGTAAAGTCAATACTCAAAATGAACTTTCGCATTGTAACATAATTGACATAAAAAATCAAGGCGTGTGAATTGAATTGATTAACGAGCTTTTGCGGATTTTCACTTTAGCGAGGAGCGTAGCTCTGGCCTGCTTAAGCGGGAATTTTTGTGTCAAAAATTCTTGTCCCGACTTTGCCAGATTTGCGTTTTAGTTCATCGTTAGTTTGTGACCCCTTGCCCACCTAAAGCAAGGGGATAAGCGATTTTCGCAAAGCACGGACAAGTCTTACAAAAGTTAATATTTTAAAAAATACATTTAAAATTCAAAAAGATCAGAAACTTCATTGAGTATCGAAATAAAGGCAACACGATTTTTTTGTAAATCAAATTTATCTATAAACTTATTTGTAAATCTGTCAAAATAAAAGTCGGCAAACTTAAAGTTAGTAGTAAAATTATCATTTGCAGAAAAAGAAAAAAATTGTAAAACTGAAATAAGTATTGAGCTGATAGCTATTAAAAACAATTCTATACCCAACATAAATTTCTTACAAAAAGTTAGTTAAAAGCCAGCCTAAATTTAATAAGGCAGGAATAAAACCACAAGGCTCTTCCAAGAAAAAAAATAGAAAAAGAAATAATTACTTGCAAAATAAAAAACTGAGAAAGACTAATTCCACAACGAGTCCGTACAATGATTACAACAGGTGCAAAAAAAAAAAAAAAATCATATTCGCAAAAAAACTTGCGACGGAAATCAAGCGTTTTGCTTTAACTTTTTGGTGTCGAAGTTTATCAGAAAATAAAAGCGTCATTGTAAAAACCGTCCAAAATAAATATCTGAAAAGTTTAGCTTAAACTAGGTTTTAAACAATTTAAGTAAACTCTTTTTTTGAACAAACTTCCACTAAAGATATCCTTTTACAGAATAAAAAAAAGTTCTCGCCAAAATATCGAACATATTAAAAAGAGCTTTTTTAGCTCAAAGCCAAAAAAGCCCTTTTTATATTTACAAGTGCGTAAAATCTTCGCAAAATTAAATGTGATTAAAAGCCTTTCTTTTGGATAAGTTTTAAAACATCAACTATGCGATGAGAATATCCCCACTCATTATCATACCAAGCAACTACTTTAAAGAATCGTTTTTCATTAGGCAAGTTATTTTGAAGCGTTGCCTTGCTGTCATAAATAGATGAACGCTCATCGTGAATTACATCAGTTGAAACGATATCGTCTTCACAATAGCCCAAAATACCCTTTAAGTAAGATTCCGAAGCTTTTTTCATAGCCGCATCAATTTCTTGAATCGATGTGTCTTTTTCACTGCGGAAAGTTAAGTCAACAACAGAACCAGTCGGTGTCGGAACACGGAAAGACATACCTGTAAGCTTTCCATTTGTAGCGGGAAGAACCTTGCCAACAGCCTTTGCAGCTCCAGTCGTTGATGGAATAATATTGATTGCAGCAGCCCGCCCGCCACGCCAATCTTTTTGCGAAACACCGTCTACTGTTTTTTGAGTTGCAGTATATGCGTGAATTGTTGTCATCAAACCTGTTTCAACACCAATTCCCTCTTTCAGCAAAACATGAACAACAGGTGCCAAGCAGTTAGTCGTACAGCTTGCATTAGAAATAACGTGATCTTTTTTAGGATCGTATTTATCATCATTTACACCAACTACAAACATAGGAATTGGTTTTGATGCATCCTTAGACTTTGAAGGTGCTGTAAGAACAACCTTTTTTGCCCCAGCCTCTAAATGCTGATAAGCCTTTTCATCAGTATAAATACCGGTCGCTTCAATAACTACATCCACACCAAGCTCTTTCCAAGGCAGCTGTGCTGGCGTTACCCCTTTCCCACAAAGACATTTAATCTCATGCCCGTTTACTACCAAAACATCATCACCCTTTGTTCCAAGCTCAGCCTTCATTTTACCGTGCACCGAGTCATACTTTAACTGATAAGCAAAATAAGCCGCATCTGTGGAAAGGTCAACGACCGCCACCACATCCATCTTATCCTTTGCTAAAAGCCCCTGCTCAACAAGAGCTTGAAACACAAGACGACCAATTCGCCCAAAACCATTAATGGCTACTTTCATATAAATCCTCCAATTTAAGGCAAGTCTAAAATTCAAGCCTATTTTATATATTTTACAACATAAATAAAAGAATTGCAAGGGCTGTATAAAGGTTTTAAACAATTTCGGCAGGCTAATAATCAGTTCTTAATGATTAACAAAAATTAAGAAAGGCTTAATTTGCGAAAATCGCCATTCCCACCACGGATGGCGGGCTAATAATTTGCTTTTGCGAGTTTTGAAGGTGAGCTTCGGATAACTCAGGGTCGCAAATCTAGCGAATGAGTTTCAACGCAAAAGTGGCAAAGTTGGGTTAGGAATTTTTGACACACAAAAATTCCTAACCTTAAGCAAGGCAGAGCTACGCTCCTCGCTCAAGCAAAAAATGAAAAGCTAATCTTTATTCGGTTTATCGTTTGACTTTGTTGGTTTAGCTTGCTCCGCCTCTTTATTGCTTAATTCCTTTTCAATTTCTTTTTGAATTTTGTCAAAGCTTGAGCGTTCTTCGACGGAGGGAAATTTTAAAATTGCTTTTTCCACTTCGGTTTTTGCTGTTGCGTAATCTTTAGCAAAAACTAAAACGTGCAAATAATTTAAAAGCATTTTAGGGTCTTCACTATTTTTTTCTGCAAGCTCTTTATAAATATCTTTTCCATTTTCGGTTTTTCCTACCGCAACTAAACTATAAGCATAGGCTTCCAATATCATTTGGTTTTCAGGTTCTTGTTTATGAAGTTTCGCTAAAATTTTTTCGCTTTCTTTCCATTCATTTTTTAAGCCATACATTCGAGCAGAATTATACTCGCAAGCATTTGTGTATTTTTTGTCTACACTTGCTTTTTTATAAAACTCAAGAGCCTTGTCATAATTTTTTAATTCCGCGTACGCATTAGCTATTTCAAAATATTCATCGGCTAAACCTTCTATGCGTCCATTTGCAAAAGCTAAAACCGGTAAAAGTACAAAAACTAAAAATAAAACTTTTTTCATTTTTAATTTTCTTTTGTTTGCTCTTGTATTTTAATAGAGCGTATTTTTTGGAGTGAATAAAATGCTTGCTGGGCAAGATAATAATCAGGCACAGAAGAACCAAGCGTTGAGTAAACAGATTCGGCTTGTGATAAAAATTTTAGCCTGTACAAAATATCTGCAAACTGTAAATAGGTTTCCCAAAACTTTCTTTCCTTAGCCCAAGTAGTTATTGCAATGTCGTTTTCGCATTTTAAAATAAGGTCGCTTAAATTTTTATATTCAAACAAAAAGTTTTTCATTTTTACATAGCGTTCAAGTTCTGTTGTAACAATACAAACCGCACAAGCCGAAGTTTCCAATGCTTTTTCATAATTGCCTTCTGTAGCATAAAGCGAAGTAAGCATTTGGGTTGCCTTCAAAGCCTGCGAACCATCGTGTCTGTAAAGTAAGAAAAATTTTTGCGTACTCTTATCACCTTTTAAACTTTTCAGCATGGAGTTTAGTTGTGAAGAATATTTGTTTTTGTTTGCGTATAATTCATCCGAAGCTAAAATTGCAAGCAAAAATTTTTCTGCTTCTTTGGGTTCATTAAGCATAAGATAAACATCACTCAAAGAATAAAGTATATTGATTTTATCTTCTCTTGTTTGTAAATAATCTTTTTGTGCCCAAGCTTTATTGTAATAATTTTTTGCTTGAATGTATTCTCCTTGTGCTTCAAAAACTCTACCTACTAAGTACGCTGTTTCGGGCATTGCCGTAGCCCTTATTTCTAAATATTCATACAAGTTTTTCATTGAGTTAGAAAAACTTTTTATGCTACGAGTTAAAAAAATTTCATCAAGCATTTTACAAACTTCGTATTCCTCGAAATCGTAAAGCTTGTTATAAACATCAGTAATTTTATCTCCAAGGCGTAAAATACTTTTACGGTTTGTTGCTTTTTTTATTGCACTATGCATACTTAAATAAAAGTTTTTGTTTTCGTCATTTGCTTTATTTGCAAGAACAACAGCTTCACTTAAATTCCCAGCATCGTATTCCCGCTCTGCTCGTTTTAAAAAATTCCAAGCCTTCGCTGTTTCAAACTTTGAAACATTGTTTTTTTTACGAAAAGAATATTCATTAGAAAAAAGTTTTTGTTGTTGAGCTTGAATAAAAATTGGTTTCAAAACTCCAAACAAAAATAATAATGTAATCAGTTTTTTTAAATTTTTATAAATTTTTAAGTTCATATTCAAACGCTTTATCCACAAGTTTATTTTGTTCTGTCTTTGTTAAATTTTTTAAGTTAATATTCTGCACAATTTTTCCCGCTTTGAAAATTATTGCAAAATCCTCACCACCAGTAATTCCTAAATCTGCATTTTTTGCTTCACCGGGTCCATTTACTGCACAACCCATCACTGCTATTGTAGCATTTTTTTGCAGACTATACAAGTGCTTTTCCCAACGAGCTAAAAACGCATGCACATCAAAACCCTTTCGTCCACATCGCGGACATGAAATCAAACTTACTCCTTCCTTTCTTTTTCCCAAGCTCCGCAAAATTTCCACACCAGCAATCACTTCATCTTCACAAGGTGCAGAAAGGCTCACTCGAATCGTGTCGCCAATGCCCTTGCTTAAAAGACGATAAAAAGCAATTGCTGTTTTTATAGCTCCAGTCAAAGCAGGTCCCGCCTCCGTCAAACCAAGATGAATCGGGGCATTATGCTTTTTCGCAAAAAGTTCGTTCGCTCTCACCGTGTCTTCAATGCTGGTAGCTTTTAACGAAACAGCATAATTCGTAAAATTAGCTTTGTCAAAAAGTTCCATTTCTCTTTCAACAGTCTTAAGCAAAGCCTCATCAGTCGCTAAGTCATAAAATTCACGCGGAATAGAACCCGAGTTCACACCCACTCGTAAAGCTGTGCCTGTGTCTTCTGCTCTTTTTAAAACCGCCTTAACCTTTTCCGCACCGCCGATATTCCCGGGATTTATTCGCACTGCCGCTATATTAGAATCCATACACGCCAGTGCAAGCTTATAATCAAAGTGAATATCCGCAACTAAAGGCATACTTGTCAGCTTGGAAAGTTTTTTCAAAGCTTCCGCACTTTCTATGTCAGGCACAGCAAAACGCATTATTTCCAAACCCAAAAGCTCAAGCTCAGAAAGCGAAAAAGCGATTTTCTGCAAAGCTTTTTCATCAAGTCCTAATAAACTTTCTTTCCACATACTTTGCACAGTAATTTTAGCACCGTCTCCAATAGCTATTTGCTTAACCGTGCCTCGCCCACCTAAAAAAATCTGCCTTGACATAGTTATTTTATTTTCGGCAAAAATGAATAAAACTTAAAGAAGCTTTTCACTTGAAAAAAAAACCTTTTCAGTGTAATATGTGGACACTTTGAAAACTTATATTTTAGGTTTTTGTAAAATAAGCGTAAGCTTTGTCTTTTAAAAACTTGAGGCTAAAAAAATGAACAAATATAAAAAATCCAACAGTGAAAATTTAAAAACCGCATTGCAACTTTTCGCAAGTTTTTTTAAACTTGGTGCGATAACCTTTGGAGGAGGCTTGGCAATGCTTCCTCTTTTACGCCGCGAAGTTGTGCAAAAACGAGGTTGGGCAACCGATGAGGAAATGATAGATTATTACGCTATCGGACAAAGCACACCGGGCATTATTGCCACAAATGTTGCTACCTTTATAGGCTTTAATCTTTTGGGCTTTTTCGGTTCACTAATTGCAACTGTCGCTATAGTTTTACCTTCTATTACAGTTATAACACTTATTGCAATGCTCGCCTCAATGGAAAGCGTAAAAAACTTTACCATATTGTCAAAAGCCTTAAACGGAGTAAATGTGGCAGTCGCTGTTCTTTTATTTTCTTCACTCATTGATTTAGGTAAAAAAACCATATCCGACATTTTTACGCTTTTTATTGCAATAGGTTCTTTTGTCGCTATGAATTTTTTTTCCGTTTCAGCAGTTTGGATTGTTTTAATCAGTGCGGGTTTAGGAATTCTTATAAAGCTTACAATAAAAAAAACAGAGGAAAAACACAATGGAAACAACTAGCTTATTTTCACTTTTTTGGATTTTTGCATACATAGGTTTAGTCTCTGTTGGTGGAGGGCTTACTGGAATAAGCATAATGCAACAAGAGCTAATTCCCCGTGGGCTTATTGACATTCAAGACTTTTACTCAATGGTTGCCGTTTCCGAATCCACACCCGGTCCAATAGGCGTAAATATGGCAACCTTTATCGGCTACAAATTGTACGGTGTATGGGGTGGCATAATTACAACTTGTGGAATGGTTCTCCCCTCATTTGTCATTATTCTCATCATCGCCTTGTTCGCAAAATCCCTAAAAGAAAAACCCATTGTCCAAAAATTTTTTTACGGTATCAGGGCGGGGTCTACAGGAATGATAGCAGTTGCCTGCTACAGCGTTCTCTGCATTACCGTTTTAACCTTTGACAAATTCAGTCCCACAAAGCCATTTAGCTTTTTAGATATAAGGTCTACGATTTTTTTCGTCTTAGCCCTTTTGATTTTAAAGCTTTTCAAAAAAATCCACCCACTTTTTATAGTAGCACTAGGAGCGATTTTCGGAATTTTATTTTTGTAAAGCAGTAAAACTTTCCCTGTGATATTAAAATTAAAAAAAAGCTAAAAAAATATAAATTAGTCTTGACAAAAATTTATATTTATGCTATAATTTTAGAAGTTTATTCTAAGAAGAGGTGTTTAAGATGGCAAAAAAGCCTAGAGGTAAAATAGTACGAAGGCTCGGAATTAATATTTACGGGAATCCAAAGTATGACAGACTTTTGGACAGAAAACCAAATACTCCCGGAAAAGAACGCGGCGGCAGATTTAGAGCTAAGGTATCTGTTTACGGCGAACAATTAAAAGAAAAACAAAAGTTTCGCTTTGCTTATGGTATGTCAGAACGCCAGTTTAGAAATTTGTACAAAAATGCGAATAGGATGCCTGGAGCTACAGGCGATAATATGATTTCGCTTATGGAAAGACGCTTTGACAACACCATTTATAGAATGGGCTTTGCAGTTAGTCGTGCACAGGCTCGTCAAATGGTTTCGCATGGCTATTTTTTTATCAATGGTAAGCCTGCAAATATTCCGTCTATGTACTTAAAAGCTGGTGATTTAATTACAACACGCGATAAAAAGGGGATTGAAGCATTAGTTAGAAAAAACTTAAGTGCGTCAACCCAAAAAAAAGGCAACTGGATTGAGCTAGACGATCAAAAGCTTTCTGCTAAAATGGTTGTTTTACCAAGTGCAGAGGATGTTCAGCCAGTTGGTAAAATCCAAAGCGTTGTTGAATTTTATTCTCGATAGTTTTTTAAAGGGAGGGCTTTGTGGTTGAAAGCTCTCAGTATTTTTAGTAAACCAAAATCATTCCCAAAAACCCCAAGTGTGAAAACAATTGGGGTTTTTTGTTTTAATTTTACCTATTTTTTTCAATAAGCATTGGTGATTCAGCCCTTGCAGACGGCTCATTTTTATCAAGTCTGCCAATAATTTCTTTTGTTTTTTCTAAAGGATATGGAGTATTATCCCATTTACAAAATTGTATTGTTTCAATACAAGCAATTTCTTCAATATTTTCAGGTCCTACGGGAACTATAACTTCATCGCCCGGCATAAGCGTTAAATCCCTTGTGCGATAATGGTAAATATGACCACCTTCTGAAAAAAGAACTCCACAGTATTTTACTTCACCCGGTTTAATTGCTTGCATAAAAAACATTCGGCTAAGAATTTCACTGGGAATTTCTCCCGGTAAAAACTTGCAAATAGCATTTATAGCTTTATTCCAAGCTTTTTCAGGAATATCCACTCGGCTGTAATTGCCTTTTCGCTGGAGCTTTTCGCTATTTTCGTATTCAGCTTTTAATTCATATACAAAGTGATGACTGAAAGTATTTTCTTTTTCATTTTGGGTAAACTCATTCCATTTTTTAGAGGAAAGAGCATCCGATAAAAGTTTTAATATAAGCTCACAATGCGCAGAAAATTTTTTTTGGGGAAATTTGTATTCATTAGTAAAGCTAAACGCATTTTTTGAGTTGACGGTTAGCTTTATTCTATCAGAAGAAATAATAAGAATTTCCGTGTGTGAGCCTTTTGATATTTTTAACTTAAAATTTGCTAAACTCCGAGAACTTGTTTTTTTGGGTCTATCAAGTTTTTTTAGGCGTAAAAGACACCTATCAATATGCCCACTTGCAACAAACTTTTGAAATATCCCATCTGTAAATTTTTCAGCCCGTAAAATAGCCGTAATAATAGCTAAAATCGTTTTTTCGTTGTAACTTTCAATATTTGCATTAAAAAGACTTTTTTCCGTCCATTTAAGTTTAGCTTTTTTTAAAATCTTATTATAGTTACTCAAATTATAAGGCGACTTATTAGCAAAGGCGTAAAACTCTCCAAAAAAGTGATGTAAGTTCAGAGAATCATAAAGTTTTTCGATATACTTTGTAAAACAGCTATAATGTCTTGGCTTATAGATTTTCGATAAATAGTTTTTGCTTTGCTTATATATATTTCGCAAGTCTTTAGGCAAAAAATTAAATACAATAGGTTCAAATGACCAATAATCTATTCCGTAATACGCCTCAGCAATTCCGCCAGCAAGCATTGAAACGCATGTGCTTTTCTCGCCAAGTTTTAAGGTGTCGTGTATAGCTCCAATAAAATCAAAGCTTTCAAAAAAAGCCCGCATAGCCTTTGAAACAATATCCAAATCAACAAGAGAGCTTGTAAAAACTTGTAGGGCTTTTTCAAGACTATCTTCATTTGAAAAAGAAAAGTAATTTTTTTCAAACTCAGTAAAAATTTCGGTTTTTGTGTTTCCGTTTTTAGCCATAAAAACTGCAATACTCACAGCTTCGGTAGCATTTATACTTTCCTGTTGTTGGTGTAAAATACCACAGGTTATGTTTGCAAGATTTTTCGCTTCTAACTCGTTTCGTGCAAAAAAACCGCAAACAATAGCAGGCTCTACAAAAATCCACTCTTTGCTTTTTTTAACCGTCTCCTTTTTTTTGAGTATGTCTTTTAATTCTTTACTTTCAAGATGTTTATAGTATTTTTTTCCCAAGCTTTCAAGCGAAAGCCTTGTCTCTTCTTTGAGTTTAGACCAACTCCCTTCACATTTTACTATTGCTTGAGCGGTAGCAAGGGAAAGGATAGTGCCTTGGGTAAAAAAACAATCTTTTGAAAAAAACTCAAAATCTTTTTCTACATCATTGTCCAAAATAAATCTTGAGCTTATTATATCCCCAACAATCGCACCTAACATTTTTGCTCCTATTTAGCAATTTTAGCAAAAAAAAACAAACTCGTCAAGTCTAAAATTCATAAAAAAAAGAGCGTAACTTTAAAAAAGTCACGCTCTATGATAGGAGGAAAAACTTATTTTATTGTATTACTTTAAAAAATGAATCTCTAAAACCAAATTTGTAAAACTGTTCCATTGCAGCCCCCATTTCATCAATCTTTAAGGGTCCTACAAAAACTCTATATCTCGTCCTTGATCCGCTACCAAGTTTTTCAATAGCAAGCGGATATTTTGAATATTTTGCAAGAACGCTTTGTACATTACTTTCTTTACTGTAGTTTGCAATTTGTAAATAATATTTACCCTTTTGTAACTTGCCTACATACATTTGTGAGTCAGCTTGAACTATATACGGCTCTACTTTTACTTCCTCAAGCTCTGAAATATTTTTAAGATCCGTAACTTTTGGAATTATTGTGGTTTGCTTAATTGTTTTCTCAGGCTCATCAATAACTGTTAAAGTCGTGGAAGTTTTTGTTGTTTGTTTAGTTGTCTGAACAGGTTCAACGATTTCAGTTTTTTCCGCTTTTGGCTCTTCCACTTTTTGTTGATTTACCTTATTTACAGGCTCAACTTTTTTAACTGGAGTTATTGGCTCAGGTTTAGGCTCTGTTATACCATCAATTGTTTTTACAGGAGTACTAGCCTCCGACTTTTGCGGTTTCGGTTCTGTTATACCATCAACATTCGTTACAGGTTTTGATGGAGCTGATTTTTCCTTTTCAGGTTGTACAACAGTTTTAACATCGCTAACAGGTTTAGGAGGATTTTCTTTTTCCTTTTCGGGTTTTGTTACCTTGCCAACTTCGCCTACAGGTTTTGCAGGCAAAATATTTTTCTTTTCCTGCTCTCTTATTCCGTCAATTTCTTGAACAGGCTTAGGCGGAGCTTTACTTTCATTTTTTTTAGGCTCAGTAAGTCCCGCAACAGTTTCCACCGGCTTTGTAACAACGGGTTGTGGTGTTTCTATTACAGGCGGTTTAGGTGCAGGAGTTTCAACTCTCGGCAGAGAAGGTTCTACCTTTGTAGGAGCGGGTACTTCTGTAATCACCTGTGTTGTAGTCGTTGTGGTAGTTTCAGTTTTTGTTGCAGGCTTTTTGTTTTTTACTTGAGGCTTAGGAGGTTTCATTCCTGCTCGCTCTAAATATGCTTTATCAGGCGTTACTATCGGAACTTCGACCGGAATCTCTGGCTCTACTTCAACTTCTGGCTCCGGTTTGACTTCAGGTTCAGGAATAACTGGTTTTGGAGTTTCAGTGGGCTTTTGAACAGGTGTACCCGGTTTTGGGTATTTTTTTACAGAAGCTGGGTCAAAAAGAACAGTGTCGCTATCCGAATAAGTTTTTTTGTCCTCAGCTTTTGCAAACTTATCCATATCAAGAGCAGGATTATAATCAGCATCAGAGCTTAAATAATCTCCTTCATCTACAAAATCATCACTTAGCGTAGAAGTCATTTCAATTCTAACTCGTACAATTTTGTCCGAGGGCACATCTAAAGCGTTGGCAACATCAGGAGAAAGACTTATTAACAAACCAGCAATACCAGAACTCCCACTAACAAAAGCCGTGGTTTTTTTACCGTTTTCTAAGTTTTCAATTTCGATTAGGGTATTATAAGGAAACATATCGCTTTTAACAAACATCCCCTTTTCACTAAATCCTCGTGGATTTCCCACTCCCGCATTGCCTTCCCAAACAGCCCAAAGGCTCATTGAAAATAAGCCAAATATTAAGATATTAAATAATTTTTTCATATTGCCTCCTACTTCAACTTCCATACTAGACTACGCATAATATTATTGTTAGCTTTTTCTATTCGTTGTAATAAGTCGTTTTTTGTGTTGCTTTTTGCAATTTTTTTATTTTTTTCAAACACAAGAGCATTTTTTTCTAAACTAAAAAGCGAATATTGTATTTCTTCGACTTGTGCAAATTTTTTATTAGTTTTTTTATCAGTGGTCTCATTTTTATCATAAGTTAAATTTACAATTAAAATATATTCAGATTGATTTTCAAGTGCGTTTTTTACAGTCTCAACATTTTGCCAAACACTCAACTCATTGCTTTCTGCAGATAGATTACTTACAACTAGTCCAGAATCGAAAAGATAGTCAAAAATAAAATCTTCAACTCTGATGGTTATTTCAAATGCGTTTTCACTCGCATCTAAATTTTGCACACAATAAAAAACTACATCTTTAGCAAGTGCAAAATTAGCAGAATATAAGAAAAAACTCATAAAAAAAAGTTTTCTCAAAAATTTCATAAGTTCCTCCATTGATATTTTCGGCAAAGTAAAAAAAATGTTTATAAATATTTGTCCGATTACAGGTTTTTAAAGCTAAAACGATTTTTTCGATAAACACTCAAAATATAAACAATTTTTTGAGTAAAAGGTTATAAAAAGCTAAAATTTGAGTTTTTTAGAAAAATTTTCAAAAAAGTTTGTTTTTTCACTTGACAAAAAATTAAAAAAAGATATAATATAATAATATTAAAGTAAAAGCTTTATATAAATTTTCCCCTGTAGCTCAGCAGGCAGAGCAAGTGGCTGTTAACCACTGGGTCCGTGGTTCGAATCCGCGCGGGGGAGTAGGTGGTAAGATATGGCAAGAGTTTGTGAAATATGTGGCAAGGGAACTGTTACGGGCCACAAAGTTAGTAATGCAAAAAACCATAATAAAAGAGTTTGGAAGCCAAATCTCTTAAAAATGAAAACAGAGATTGATGGAAGAGTTATGAGCGTAAAAGTTTGTACTCGTTGTTTACGAACTGGTAGTATTGTAAAAAAAGTCTAGTTATAACAGCACTTAAAGCTTTCTTTGGTGTGTTTGTTGCTTTTAATTCTCCTTATGCAATTAAACGGTTCCCCTTTTACTAAAGAAAGCTTTTTTATTTTAGTAATTAGTCTTTCAAAAATTTATAAAAGTATTCCATTTCAATTTTAACTCTTTTTAGGAAGTTTATTTCTAGAGCCTTATTATTTATGCTTGGTGAATAATCGGGAAAATGTAAAAATAAAAAATCATTTTTTATAAGCAAGGCTTTGAGCGTTGTTTTATCTAATGGTTTTTTACCGACTAAGCTTTTTTGTAACCTAGATAAATCAAAAGCAATTTCATTCAAAAAGTGCTGAATTAAAGCTTTGGCGTTTTTTTGTGTAAAGGATGAAGAATTTAATTTTTCTGTATTTGTGTAAGGTGTATTTTTTATTAAACTTAACACCTCTTCAAAAGAACAGGTGTTTTTTCGGGCAAAACTTTCTAGGGAATAAATGTTTTTTTCGGTTTGTAAAAAATTTTCAAAAATATTGCCATAGGAAAAAAGTGCTTGGTTTGAAAAAATTTCACAAGAGTTTATATTTTGTTTTATAATATTGTCATTAAAAAAAGCATTGCCTGAAAAAAGCGGAAGTAGTTTTTTAGAATTGGCAAAATTTTTTTCTACTTGGAAAGCGTATTTTGAATGAGTGAAATTTTTTTTGTAAGCAAAATCTAAGCCCGCCACAAAGATTGGTTGTTTTGTGCTTTTACGCAAGTGAAGAGCAATTTGAATGGCAGTCAATCCCACAGAACCTACACTTTCAAAGCTCGCCGAAAAAAGATTTAAGTTTTTAAAACGGTTTAAAAAGTTTGCATTTGCATATTCGGTAAAATAGTATAAAACCTCCCCTCCCCTACTCCGCCAGTTTTCTGGAACTGAAGGAAAAGAACTAAGGTCAGCAAATAAAATCGGAAGTTTGTTTGCATTAAAACTGCCCACAAAGGCATTGCTAATAAAAGCTTGCGATTCTAAAAGCACAATTGCATCGATTTTAAGTTTTGCAGAAAGTTTTTCGGCGACAGCATCCAATGCAATTATAAAAAACTTTTCACTGTAACGGGCAATATTATTAAAATTAGCATCTAAGGATTCGCCTGCCCCTAAGATTAAAATAGGCTTATTTATTTTTATACTGTCGACCGTTTTGAAATCAGATTGAGCTTGGGACAGTTTTTTTAGATTTTTGAAAAAATTGGCTGCAATGCCGTGTCCCATTTGAATTAAGGTCAAACGGTTTACAAGCTTTTCTTTTAAGTAATTTCCTGCTTTATTTTTTATATTTTCAAAAAAAGTTTTTTGGCTTTGGTCGCCGAGGCTTAAAGCTGAAGAGTTTATAATGGTGAGGCGTTTAAAGCTAAAAACTGTATCAAGTTTGATAAAGATAGAAAAAAATTTTTTTACTTCACTTATTTGTAAAAAAGCAAAATTAGGATTTTGACTCTTTAGAAAAGTAAAATTTTTTTCCAAAATATTTGTTTGTGTAAATTTGTACAAAAGCTCATCGGGTTGAATAGCCAACAAAAAAGAAGTTTTGTCAAGCTTTGCTAAAATTTCTAAAACGCCATAGTCTAAAACAGGAGATGCCAAAATCACTAAAGTATATGGCAAAAAGCTCTGACTTGAAATTTGATTCAAAATACTGCGAGCCGGCGAATATTTTGAATATAAAGCCTTATTTCGATAAAGAACGGAAGAGCCGTTTTGGGTTTTAAGCAATTGCGGCTCTTCATAGAAATTTTGCATTTTAGTTTGTAAACTTATTTAAGTCGTTTTTGGTTTTTGGGTTTGACATAATGTAGTCAATAAAATTCGCCTGAGAAACGGACAGCGGAAACTGCCTTGTCAAAAGCGTAAGTGTATAATATTCCGTCCAGTTTTGATTTGAATTTTTGTAGTTTTCAAGACTTGAGTCGGAATCCTCTTTTTCAGCATTTGTAACTTCAACAAGCCTTGCAACAAAAGCACTTTCGTTTACTAAAAAAGGTTTTGTAAGCTCCCCTTCTTTTAGGGAAAAAACTTCTTTGAAAAAAGCTTCATTTTCTTGAACTCCCGATAAAAGAGGATCATTAGTGGGAAGAGCTTGTAAAAACTGTGAGTTTCCGTAATTAATTGCAAAGCTTTCTGTTTTTGCAGGCTCAACTTCAAAGCTGAGTGCAGCCTCGTTAAAACTTGTTTCGTTTACTGCTTTTATAAAATCATTTGCGTGCGAGACAAGATAGTCTTCTATAATACCTTTTTCGTATTGTCGCATATAATAGGAAACTTCGGATATTAAAGTCTCATTTGTAAAGTCTGGCTGTACAGGTTCGCCATCACATTTTAGAACAACATAAAGTGCATTCATTTTCAAGGGTGTACTGACTTCGCCGGGCTTTAAATCTACAACCTTTGCTAAATCCTCAGCATTTGGAAAAAGTGCGTTTAAGTCCTTTCGATAAGAACTCGTCAATTTGCCATTTTCATCTACATGAACATTTATTACATCTTCACTTTGGTTTTTAATTGCATCTTCAAAACTTACATTACCCTTTACAATTTCCTTTGACACAGTTGTAGCAGCTCGCTCGTCTTCAAAAGAAACTATTGAAAGGTCATATTTAACAAAGAGATCCTTATGTTCTATAGCGTATTCCTTTACTTTTTCTTTTGGGAAAAGCAAAGGCTTAAAACTGACATACTCAACAGCGCGTTTTTCACTATTCATTTTCGCGACAAAACCAGCTTCCTTTGAACTGGTTTTTAAGCCAAAATTACCACCATAACCAAACATATCTTGGATATAGCGTGAGCGTTTTAAGTTCTCAATTGTTTTTGTTTTGAGTTCCAACTTGCTAGCTTCGGGGGCTTTGTCATAAGCTTCTTGCGAAAAAAGCCCTGTTTGCGGGTCGGTATATTGCTGCATTAAACCTAAATTTATCAGTTTATCAGAAGGTTTATATCCCATTTTTTCAACCTCTGTTTGCATTGCTAAATCCACAAGCGCTGAGGTCATCGCTGTATTCATTACTTGAAAGTGAAAAAATTCCTGAGCACCCGGCTCCTTTGGCACAGCACCACCAAAAGTTTCAAATATACGCTGAACACTCTGGAGCTTATCGAAAAAGGGAGACCCGGGTTCGTTTGTAATAGCCCTACCGTCCCAAGAAGCCAAAGTTTTTACAGCATTAAACCGACCTAATGAAGGAATTCCAATAAAAGAAATCGCTGCGACTACCAATATAAGCACAGCAAACACATAACCAACACTTTTTAGTTTCATAAAATACCACCAAAATATTAAAATCTTATTATATAAAAAAACGATCTTTTTGTCAAGAGAATATTTTTCGATAAGTTTTTTTTAATTTAGGCGTTCCCACTCGCAAATGCGGTCGGCTATTCGGTACAAAGACACAGAACTTGCCGACAACATACAACGAGGAGCGTAGCTCTGGTTTGCTTAGGCGGGAATTTTTGATGCAAAAATTCCCGCCCTCGTTGCCAGATTTGCGTTAATGCTCATAGCTAGTTTAAGACCCATCGCCCATCCAAAGCTCACCTTAAAAAAATGTCCGTATTTTTTTAAGGTAGACGAGT
>JARGFC010000027.1:0-18626 GCA_038397925.1 Treponemataceae bacterium | reverse complement strand
CCAAAATGCACACAAAATTTGAAAAAATATTTTTTTGTAAATATTTAGTAAATTTGTGAAGTTTACACTCCAGCGTTTAACTTACATTCTGTTCTTTTATTAAATGGACTTTAAAGCGAGTTTCATTGGTGTTCTACGGCTTGCTTAGGCGGGAATTTTTGTATCAAAAATTCCCGCCCGACTTTGCCAGATTGGCGTTGAAACTCATTCGCTAGTTTGAAGCCCCATCGTCCATCCCAAGCTCACCTTAAAAAAACGTCCTTGTTTTTTTAAGGTGGTCGAGTTTTGCAACCTTGAATACTTTGCTTGTTGCAAAACATCGCAATTGTTTTGTATTAGCTCGCCGTCCTTGGCGGGAGTGGCGATTTTCGCAAGGCACGGTCAAGTCGTAAAATTGTTAAAACTTGTGTTAGTTTATTTTTTCCAAGTTTTTTCAACTAGGCTTTTTACTTTTTTTTCATCTGCAAGATATGGAAGAGTAATGTGCCCCGAATGGTTTTTATTGTATTCGATGCTCGTGGTAATTGAGTTTGGATTGCGAGCCCAACTGCGGCGAGCGACACCACCCATTACATCCCACATCATTGCGGATTTGATAATGGCGTCAATGCGTTCGCTTCCATCCAAAACTAAGCCAAAGCCTCCGTTGATGGATTTACCGATACCAACTCCTCCGCCGTTGTGAAGAGCGATTAAGCTCATTCCGCGTGCAGCATTGCCTGCAAAACATTGGACTGCCATATCTGCCATTACATTACTGCCGTCTTTTATATTAGCGGTTTCTCGGAATGGGGAGTCTGTGCCACTAACATCGTGATGGTCGCGTCCAAGCATAATTGGACCGACTTCGCCTTTTCGTACCATTTCGTTAAACTTCAAAGCTATATCCCGTCTGCCTTCGGCATCTTGATATAGGATTCGAGCTTGAGTGCCGACTACGAGTTTGTTCTTTTTTGCGTCCTTTACCCAAAGGTAGTTATCGCGGTCCTGCCCTCGGCGGTCTGGGTTAATGCAAGACATTGCAGCAATATCTGTTTTGTCTAAATCTTCACTCTTGCCTGAAAGACAAACCCAGCGAAATGGTCCATAACCATAATCAAAAAGTTCAGGTCCCATAAGGTCTTCCACATATGAAGGGAAAATAAACCCATCTTTTTCGTCGATGCCATTTTTAGAAATTTCTTTAACTCCTGCATCAAAAATAGCTTTTAAAAATGAATTACCGTAGTCGAAAAAGTAAGTGCCTCTTTCTGAAAGAGTTTTAATAAGCTTGTAATGATGACGTAAGGTTTCGTCAACTCGACGACAAAACTCTTTGCGGTCATCTGCCAACATTTTTGTGCGTTCTTCAAAGGTCATTTTTTCAGGACAATAACCACCTTCATAAACGGCGTGACAAGATGTTTGGTCGGACAAAAGATCAATATGTATTTTTTTATCGACACAGTATTTTAATAAATCTACAATATTACCGTGATATGCAATTGATACGGGTGTTTTTTCTTTTAAGTGTTTATCTGCCAGTTTAAAAATATAATCTAAATCATCTGACATTTCGTGCACCCAACCTTGTTCTAAGCGTGTGTTAATGCGAGACTTATCCACTTCAGCAAAAACGCCAACCGCATTTGCAATTTCGCAAGCCTTTGGTTGAGCTCCACTCATACCGCCAAGCCCTGATGAAACAAAAAGCTTTCCTTTTAAATCGCCATCACTTGGAACATCAAGATATTTTCGTCCTGCAGTTAAAATCGTATTAAAAGTTCCGTGTACGATTCCTTGCGGACCTATATACATCCAACCACCGGCGGTCATTTGTCCATAGTTTGCAACCCCCATTTCTTCAGCGATTTCCCAGTCGTGGGAGTTGTCAAACATACCTATCATTAAAGAGTTTGTGATAATTACTCGAGGGGCGTCTGGTCTTGAAGGAAAAAGTCCCACAGGATGCCCCGAAGCAACCACAAGGGTTAGCTCATCGGTAAGCTCTTCTAAATATTTTTTAATTAGCCGGTATTGAAGCCAGTTTTGGCAAACGGAACCTGTTTCCCCATAGGTTACAAGTTCGTAAGGATAGAGGGCAACATCAAAGTCTAGGTTATTGTCAATCATAACTTGCATTGCTTTTCCCGCCATACATTTACCCTTGTATTCGTCAATGGCTTTTCCGTAAATTAAACCTTCAGGTCTAAATCGATAAGCGTAAATTCGCCCACGAGTGTAAAGCTCTTCTAGAAATTCCTCAGCGAGCTTGTCGTGAAGGCTTTCAGGTAAATACCGTAGAGCATTTTTTAAAGCCGTTTCAGTTTGTGCCTTTGAAAGATGAAAACCACGGCTCGGTGCTCGTCTAATTCCCTGCTGGAATTTTGCAGGTGGCGGTAAAGTCGCATCCAATTTAATCGTCTGTGCTTGTCCTATTTTTTCGTTTGAAATCATAAATCCTCCGTAAAATAAAAACTTATCCGTTTAAAATTATAAAACAAAGCAAGCAAAACTTCAAGAGTAGAAAGCTCAAAATGACATTAATAATAAAGATGTTTTTTTATTATTAACATTTGTAAGAGAACCTTACTTGCGAAAAACGCTACTCCGCTCACTTTGGATGGGTGAGCGGTCTTAAACTTGACGATGAGCTAAAACGCGAAACTGGCAAAGTTGGGCGGGAATTTTTTTCTCCAAAAAATTCCCGCTTAAGCAAGCCAGAGCTACGCTCCTTGTTAATGCGTAAAAAAGACTAACTACAGCTTTATTTTAAATTTGACAATAAGTTTTTAGAAATTTAATTTTGCAAGTTTACAATTTTTTTAACAAAGCTTTTATTTGCTGAAAGTTCTTCAATTGTATATGGTATACGATATGTCCAGTTAAACTCATTTACCGTACCGGGTATGTTAATTCGTGAGTTGCTTGAAAAATTCAAACTACCGAGAAGTAAGTTTAAAAACTCTTGTATTTGAAAAGCAACAACTTTTGATGGAGAATTAAAAATCGCTTTGAGTAAAATTTCGCTAGACTCGGGGGTTAAGTTTTCCTGAGCAATTGAAGTATCGTCAATATTCAAAGCTTTTAACAAGTCTAGTTTTTCAGCAAGTGATAGTTTTTCGTTCCACCAAGTTGAAAGAAGACTTGTGTCGTGGGTTGCGGGTGTTGTAAGAGAAAGAGTTTTGTAATTGGCAAGTGGAATAAAAGGCTTATTTGCTTTTTCCCATTCTCGCTCCCAACGAATTACTTTTAAGCTAAAGATTTCTAACTTTTCTAAAACTTTCGGAACACAGTCAGGAATCATACCAAGATCTTCTGCAAAGGCTTGCATAGAAATACCGTCTAAAAGACTCGTTAAAATTTCTTGTCCCTGTGCCTCCCAATCTTTTTCGCTTTTTGCATTTTTAGCCTCGTACAAATCTAAAAAGATTGCCTTTTCCTCTTCATAAAAAGATGCCCAAGCTGTTGTGTTTTGAAAGTTCCAAGCAACTGTAAAAATTGACTCCTGTGAATTTTTTTTATTTATTTTTATAAGCATTCGGTCTAACCATTTTTCTCTCAAAACTTTTTCGACTTCGCTTTTTAAATTATATTTTGTTAAATCAAGTTCTGCTTTAATTTTACTTTTAAAAATCCAAAGTTCCTCATTTCCAATACGCTCAGCCACTTTGTGAAGTTCGCCGTGAGAATTTAGGTAGTCGTTATTGTTTACCTGCATTACGCTTTGAGTTGTAATGTGAGGTTCACTCATCCAACGAATACGCTCAAAGGAAAATCCCAACTTTCGCAATTCGTTCGTTGTAATTTGCGTGTAAGGAATCATTCTGCCCAAGCAGGCAGTTGTTTCGCCTTTTGGAATTGCCCAAACTCTAAAAAAACCGAGTATATGGTCTAATCGAAAAGCATTGTAATATTGTTCACTTTTTTTCAGTCTTTCCTTCCACCATCGATAATTTGTTTCTTTGTGATTTTGCCAAAAATAACAAGGAAAGCCCCAGTTTTGCCCACACTTATTTTCAAAGTCGGGAGGCGTGCCTGCCTTTAAGTCGCTTCGGAAAAGCTCAGGATTTGCCCAAACATCGCAGGAGTCTTCGTTTAGCATAATTGGTAAATCACCTTTTAACATAATTCCTTGTGCATTGATAAATGTAGCTGCTTCTAAAAATTGTTTGTGTAAATTAAATTGTAGCCAAGTGGAAAAATTAAATTCAGTATCAAAAGCGGGACAATTCCAAGCTATTTCTATTTCGTCCTTTGTAGGATTACGCATACTAGTCCAGCATTGCCACGAACTTTGGAAGTTTTGTTTTTTTATATTTTTAAAAATTGTATAACTTTTTATCCAAGAGTTTTCAGCCAACCAAATAGCAACTTCCGAATTTGTATCTTTTAGCTCTTTTGTAAAAACCTCTTTTTGACTTTCAAAAATTTTTCGTGCAAGTTTAATTTTTTCTTTTAAAACTTCTTGATAGGCAACTCTTTCCAGTGCGTCAAAATTTTTACGCAAAGCTTTTATTTCGGGCAGAAATTTTTTAGCACCTTCCAGCTTTTCAAGGGAAATATAAACAGGATTTAAAGCAAAAGCTGAAACCAAGTTATAAGGCGAAGCGTCATAGCCCGAATCATTTACAGGCAAAATTTGAATCAACGAAATTTTTGCCTTTTTACAAAACTTCGCCAGCTCAATCAAATCTAAAAACTCGCCAACACCACAACTTTTTTTTGTTCGCAATGCTGAAACAGGCACAACAAGTGCCAGTTCCTTTTTAAAATTTCTTGCTTTCATCAGCCCCCCAAAGCAATTATATCACAGTCCTAAAGTTTAAACTAGAGGAAGCTAGTTAGTTTTTTAAATTATCTTTGTAAGACTAGCCTTACTTTCGAAAATCGCCACTCCCGTCACGGACGGCGGGCTAGTGTTTTGTTTTTTCAATGTGAAAATGCTAGCAGTTAATTTATAAGTAAATCGTAAGAATACTCGGCTATATTTTTTGAAAAATCTCTGACACTTATATTTAACTTGGCATTACCAAGCGAAAGTAAAACTTCACAAAGATAATAGGCTTGTGGCGTTTGGTACATTTCTGCCAGTGAAAAATTTTCCTTTAAAAAAATATTGCCATTCTGCACATACATAGTTTGCATAGTAATATTTGCAATATTATTGCCACTTAGGCTTGCATTAATTTCAAAGGGAGCTAGCTGACTTTGAGAGTTATCCGCTCTATCAAAGCCTTCTAAAAAAAGCTTATATTTACCGCTGGGCACATTTGACTTAGCACCTAAAACAATTTTTTGCCCTTCCGAATTTAGCAAAAATACAGACCTTACAAAAAACGGTCTTTTGTCCACTAGTTCAGGTAAAAGCAAAAGTGGATTTACAAAATTTTTACTTCCTTCTTTGACATCCACGATTTTAAAAATCAAGGGAGCGTGTTTTTCATTTGTCAGATATTCTGTCTGTCCAAGAGTCTCACCTTTTAAAAAAGTCTTTTTATTTTCAAAAATTGCAACATCAGCCAAATTTCCATAAAATGTTTGAAAACCATTATCGTGCAATAAAATCATAGCATTTCGCAAAGCGCTAGGAAAGCTATTTAAGCTATTGCTTTGTTCAATACTCAAAATCTTTTCTCCAACTTCACTCACCTTAACATTATTTACATTATCTAAAACAATTCCGTTTTCAAAAGCAAGGTCAAACTCAGAATCCATTTTAAAAACTTTTTGACCGAAAAAATTTTTTGGTTCTTGAAAATCGCTAGGAAAGTCAAAAGAAATCAAAAGTGTCAAAAGACAAAAAATAAAAACTACAAAAATAAAATTTTTCTTCATTTTAAAACCTTATCCTATTCTCTATTTAATTTAAATGTCAATAATTTATTATCAATAATCAAATAAAAACTATTTTCGTTTTGCACCATTGACGAAAGCGTACAATTAAAATTTGTTTGAGCAAGCTGTCTTGCAGAAGAATCAAACAAGGTTAAATACGCCTTGTTTGTTTTTTGGGTTAAAAGAACAAAGTTATCTGAGCTTGTTTTGATCCTGTGGTTTGTTAAACGACCTTGAATATTTGTTTGAGTCAAAACAAGTTTCTTACAATTCAAAATCGCAATCCCTTCTGCTGTTTCCGAAAATAAATATTTTGAGTCCTCATCAAAAAACATGTTCGCTTGTTTGCGTAAACCTTCTTTTAAAAATGCGTGAAAAATAGTTTTATGATAATCGTTAGCTTCAAAGAGCATAAGTCTTTGTTTGTCTAAGCCACACAAACAAGCAATACGTTTTCCGTCTCGAGAAATTGCAAGGCTATAGATAATTTCTACCTTGCTTCCACCGGGATAAAAACAAAACTTTTCAGCGCCCGTCTTGTCCAAAAAAACAATGTATCCATCCGAAGAACCAATTACTGTAAACTCATCATTACAAGCAAAAGCTGTAATAATTCCCGGCATTGAATAAGTCCACAAAAGTTTACCTGCTTTATTGTATTCTCCAACTGAGTTTCCTGAGGGCAAAAAAACAAAAACCCTATCCGATGACAAATGCAAAGCACCTTTAGCTTCAACCGAAAAAAGCTCTGTTCCATTTGAAGAAAAAATCGTCGCTTTTTCTGCCTGAACTTCGCTACTAGCGTTGCCAATATAAGGACTTCTAAAAGTATAATTTGTCCAAATTGAATCGGAAAGCGAAAACTCATTATTCTGTTCTTTGGCAAAAACAACTTTTCCTCCTGCATCAAAAAAACCAAAAAAGTCTGCCGAGACAAAAGGAAATAATTTTTTGTTTTCTGTTTGCGTTTCCATTGGCTCAATTTCAAAAACCGAAACAGGTTCAAAAAAAGCTTGATTGCCCGTAGGCTCAGCTGCAAAAAAAATAAAAAGTATTAGTCCAAAAAAAGCAATAATTACTGCAATGACAACTTTATTTTTCATAAAAAATATGTTATTATAAATCTATGAAAATTTCAAGAACTCAAGAAAAATTATTTTTAGCTGCAATGGATGCAAGTAAAAATGCTTACGCACCTTATTCAAAATTTAGAGTTGGCTCGGCAGTTTTAACCGAGAGTGAAAAAATTATCACAGGTTGTAATATCGAAAATCGTTCGTTTGGTTTGAGTAATTGTGCTGAACGAACAGCTCTTTTCAAAGCAATTTCCGAAAATGAAAAACCTGTCGCTATTGCTGTTGCTACACCAGACGCCGACTACCCCGTGGCACCCTGTGGTGCTTGTCGTCAAGTGATTAGCGAATTTATGTCGCAAGATGCACAAGTTATTTTCGGCAACCAAATTGAAAACCTTGTTTTAAGTACTGTTCAAGAAATTTACCCATTTGATTCTCTTCACGAATTAGGAAAATAACTAGCTAAGATTTGAAAAGGTTTTTTGATTTTTGAAAAATACAATAAAGTGTATAATTTAGTTTACGCTGTAGCGTTTAATTTGCGTTCTGCTCTTTTTGTTAGCGAGTTTTATTGGTGTTCTACGGCTCACTTAGGCGAGGCGGGAATTTTTGTCACAAAAATTCCCGCCCGACTTTGCCAGATTTGCGTTGAAACTCACAGTTAGTTTGCGACCGCTCGTCATCCGAGACGAGCGGATAGGCGTTTTTCGCAAGGCACGGTATGTCTTACAAATGTTAATACTTCAAACAAAATACTTTTTTTAGCTTTTGACATTCAGCCCCGCAATGATTATAATAATTTAATGAGTTTTAAATTTTCGGATTATGATATTATAGTGGTTGGGGCGGGGCATGCGGGAATTGAGGCGGGATTGGCTGCAGCAAGGATCGGAATGCAAACTCTTTTAATAACGCAAAACTTGGACGCTGTGGCACGACTTTCCTGCAATCCTTCGATTGGTGGGATTTCCAAGGGGAATATTGTTCGAGAAATTGATGCGCTCGGTGGTGTGATGGGAAAACTTGCCGACAACACGATGATACAATATCGGCTTTTGAACAAGAGTCGAGGTCCTGCTGTGCAAGCACCAAGAGTTCAAGTGGATAAGGCTCTTTATTCTCATTTAGCAAAACAAATTATCGAAAGCGAAAAAAACTTGCATATTTTTCAGGATACAGTTGTTGATGTTTTAAGTTCAAAAGATGGCAGCACTGAAAATGTGGAGCTTGGAGTTGTAACAGGTGTAAAAACTGAACGAGGTAGAGTTTTTAAAGCTAGGGCTGTTATTTTGGCTACAGGGACTTTTTTGGAAGGGCGTATTTATATCGGCGAATATACTTCACAGGATGGGCGTCTTTCGGAAAGAGCCGCATTGGGTTTGGGAGATGCTTTAGCAAAAAAAGGGTTTAAAATGACACGCTTAAAAACAGGAACACCGGCTAGAATTTTGCGTTCTTCAATTGACTTTTCTAAAATGCAAGAACAGGATTCCGAACCAATTATGCGTCCCTTTTCTTTTGACAACAAAGAAATTTCTCGTCCAACTTCAGTGTGCTATGTTACATATACAAATAAAAAAACTCATAAAATTATCCAAGAAAACATTCACCGTTCGCCACTTTATTCCGGAGCGATTCACGCGACAGGGGCACGATACTGCCCGTCGATAGAAGACAAAATCGTAAAATTTCCTGAGCGAGAACGGCATCAAATTTTTATTGAGCCTGAAGGTTTGGATACTGAGGAAATGTACATTAACGGGCTTTCTTCTTCAATGCCAGAGGATGTGCAAGATGCCTTTATTCGAAGTGTTGTGGGCTTGGAAAATGCTATTATTACTCGACCGGGTTACGCTGTAGATTATGCAATTATTTATCCTACCCAGCTTAACGCTGACTTGCAAGCAAAGTCGTTGTCGGGGCTTTTTGCCGCAGGACAAATTAACGGAACATCGGGCTATGAGGAAGCGGGCGGACAGGGTTTAATTGCGGGGATTAACGCCGCTCTTTTTGTGCAAGCAATAAAAGAAAACAAAACATACAAGCCCTTTATTTTACGAAGAGATGAAGCTTACATTGGAGTAATGATTGATGACTTGATTACTCAAGGTGTGGATGAACCTTATCGAATGTTTACCGCCCGTGCCGAATATCGATTGAAACTCCGCCATAACACTGCAGACGAGAGGCTTACAGAGCGGGCTTACAAACTTGGTTTACAAAGGACGGACACCTTTGCGCGAGTACAAAAAAAGCAAAGACAAAAAAACGAAGTTATTGAGTTGTGGAAAAAGGAAAAGGTAAACCCAGCCCGCTCGGACGAATTTCCCCAGCTTTCAAAACATAAGGGTGAAACTCTTGAGCAAGCTTTGCACGACCCTGCAGTAAAACTCGAGGCTATTTTTACAGAAGAGATGGAAAAATACCCACCTGAAATTTTGCAGGAGGCTGAAACAGAGGTGCGATATGCCGACTATATTATCGCCCAAGATGCTCGAATTGCAAAGATGCATAAAATGGAAAAAACTCAAATTCCTGAAAGCTTTGATTATGATGCTGTCTCTGGGCTTTCCACTGAATCAAAAAATCGGCTAAAAAAAGTTCGCCCTCAAACGCTCGGGCAGGCTAGCCGTATTCAAGGTATTCGTCCATCGGATATTATGGTGCTGATGGTGGAAATTGCTGTGGAAAGATAAGGCGGGTGTTTTAGATTTTGAAAAAGGTGCTGGTTTTAAGCATTGAGTGTACTTTTGATAAAATGCTTTTTGAGTTTTGACAAAATATTGCGTTTAAGTTAAGATGCGTACTTTTGAGCGGTGCTCTTGTGTTTTAAACAAAATGTTTGGTTTAAGCGATAAATGAGCGTATTTTTGATTTAAAAATAAATAAAGGGAGAAAAAATAATTAAACCCTTGAAAAAAAACTCGTTTAGGTTTATAATGGCGTTAACTTAAATTATCAAGGAAGGTGTTTATGTCAGAAAAAAACTTAGTTATGATAGACGGAAACACTGCTGCAGGGCATGTTGCTCATGCTTTCAGTGAAGTAATTGCGATTTATCCGATTACGCCGTCTAGTCCGATGGGTGAACTTGCCGATGAGTATTCGGCAAAGGACAAAAAAAATATTTGGGGCACTGTTCCACAGGTTGTGGAAATGCAGTCAGAGGCGGGAGCTGCAGGTGCAGTTCACGGTGCTTTAACCGCTGGTGCTTTGTCTTCAACTTTTACAGCATCTCAAGGCTTACTTTTGATGATTCCCAATATGTATAAAATTGCAGGTGAAGCCACAAGTACGGTTTTCCATATTGCTGCTAGAGCTGTTGCAAGTAGTGCTCTTTCAATTTTCGGAGACCACCAAGACGTTATGGCTTGTAGACAACTTGGCTGGGCTATGCTTGCTTCAAACAATGTGCAGGAGTCGATGGACTTGGCGGTAATCGCTCACGTTGCTACATTGGATACTCGTGTACCATTTTTGCACTTTTTTGATGGTTTTAGAACTTCCCACGAAATTCAAAAGATAGAAGAAGTTTCAATGGAAGTTATGCGTCAAATGGTTGATAACGAAAAGGTTTATGCTCATAGATTGCGTGGGCTTTCTCCTGAGCGTCCTGAAATTCGCGGAACGGCACAAAACCCAGATGTTTATTTCCAAGGGCTTGAAGTACGCAATAAGCTTTATCTTGCAACTCCTGAAATTGTTCAAAAGACAATGGATAAGTTTGCAAAACTTACAGGGCGTCAATATCACTTGTTTGATTATGTTGGCGCTGCAGATGCAGAGTCGGTTATTATTTTAATGGGTTCAGGTGCAGATACTGTAGAGGAAACCGTTGAATACTTAAATAGCAAGGGCGGAAAATACGGTGTGTTAAAGGTTCGTTTGTATAGACCCTTTGATGCAAGTGCCTTTATTTCAGCCTTGCCAAAAACTGTAAAAAAGATTGCTGTTTTAGACAGAACAAAAGAACCGGGATCTATTGGCGAACCTCTTTATTTGGATGTTCGCACTGCTATTGGCGAAATGCAAGCTGCAGGTAAAGCTCCATTCAAGAATTATCCTGTAGTACTTGGTGGTCGCTATGGTTTAGGTTCAAAAGAGTTTACACCTGCGATGGTAAAAGCTATTTTCGACAACCTCGACAACAAGAAGATTGACTCCTTTACTGTTGGTATTGAAGACGATCTTACAAACTTGAGCTTAAAAGTCGATGAAAGCTTTGTTTTGGAAGACAAGGATATGCACCAAGCCTTGTTCTATGGTTTGGGTTCAGATGGTACTGTTGGTGCTAATAAAAACTCCATTAAAATTATCGGTGAAGCAACTGATAATAATGTACAAGGATATTTTTCCTATGACAGTAAAAAATCTGGTGGTATTACAATTTCACACTTAAGATTTGGAAAAAATAAAATAAAAAAACCTTATTTAATTACCAACTCTGATTTTGTTGCTTGTCATAAATTTACTTATGTAGAAAAATATGATATGCTCAAAACTCTTAAAACGGGTGGCATCTTCCTTTTGAATTCACCGTATGGTAAAGACGAAGTTTGGGAGCATCTGCCAATAGAGCTACAAAAACAGATTATCGAAAAGAAAGCTAGATTTTATGTAATCGACGCTATGGATATTGCTGAAAAGGCAGGAATGGGAACTCGAATCAATATTGTTATGCAGACAGCTTTTTTTAAGATTGCTGAAATTTTACCTGAAGCAGAAGCTATTGATTTGATTAAAAAGTTTATTGAGCAAACTTATGGACGCAAGGGTGCAGATATTGTTAAAAAGAACATAATAACTGTAGATATGGCTTTGGACGGTGTACACGAGGTAAAATATCCAAAAACCGCTTCCAGCAAGTCAAAACGCCTTGATGCAATGACCGAGGATGCCCCAGAATTTGTTAAAAATGTTTTGGGCAAAATGGCTATTAACGAAGGCGACGCCTTAAAGGTAAGCGAAATGCCTCTTGATGGTACTTTCCCAACTGCAACAACTCAATACGAAAAGCGAGCTATTGCAGAACGCATTCCTATTTGGGAGCCTGAGCTTTGTATTCAATGTGGACAATGTTCTTTTGTTTGCCCACACGCAGCTATTCGTATGAAAGCATATGATGCAAAAGAACTTGAGGGAGCTCCATCAACTTTCAAGAGTGCAGACTATCGCACAAAAGAATTTGAAGGTGCTAAATTTACAGTGCAAGTTTCGGCTGACGACTGTACAGGTTGCGGACTTTGTGTAGCACAATGTCCTATTAAGTCTAAAGAAGATGCGAATGTTAAAGCTATCAATATGAAAGAATTTGTAACTCATCGTGAAGCTGAAGCAAATAACTGGAAGCACTTCTTTAAGATTTCAAACCCTGATGTTGCAAAACTCAACTTAAATATACCTAAGGGCATTTCAATGAAGCAACCGCTATTTGAGTTTTCGGGTGCCTGCCCCGGTTGTGGTGAAACTCCGTACATTCGAGTAATTACACAGCTTTTTGGTGACAGATTACTTGTTGCAAACGCAACGGGCTGTTCTTCGATTTATGGTGGTAACCTCCCGACAACACCTTATGCAAAACGAATTGATGGTCGAGGTCCTGCTTGGTCAAATTCCTTGTTTGAAGACGCAGCTGAATTTGGTTGCGGTATGCGATTGACAACCGACAAGCTTAGAGAGTTTGCTATTGAAGTTGCTACTAATGCAAAGTCAAAGGGCATTGCTACAAGCACTATCGAAAAGCTTTTAAACAATCCGCAAAACGATGAAGCTCAAATCGAGGAAGCGCGTAAAACAGTTGAAGCTCTTGCAAAAGAACTTAGCTCATCTAACGACCCAATCGCAAAAGAACTTCTTTCTTTGAAAGACCACTTTATCAAACGTTCAGTTTGGACCTTTGGTGGAGACGGTTGGGCTTACGATATCGGTTACGGTGGTTTAGACCATGTTTTAGCTTCTGGAAAAAATATTAACATTTTGATAATGGACACGGAAGTTTATTCCAATACTGGTGGTCAAATGTCTAAAGCAACTCCAATTGGTGCGGTTGCTCAATTTGCTGCAAGTGGTCGTGATATGCCTAAAAAAGACATTGGTAGAATGGCAATGGCTTATGGCTATATTTATGTAGCTCAAATCGCTATGGGAGCAAATATGAATCAAACGATTAAAGCTCTTCGTGAAGCTGAAAGCTATGACGGTCCATCTTTGATTATTGCTTATAGCCATTGTATTAACCACGGTATTAACATGACAAAGGGAATGCAAATTCAAAAAGACGCTGTTGAATGCGGACTTTGGCCCTTGTATCGATTTGACCCACGTCTTGTTGACGAGGGCAAAAACCCCTTCCAGCTGGACAGCAAAGAGCCTAACTTCAACTTGGCAGACTTTATGTACGGTCAAGTTCGATTTAAGAGCTTAAAAAGAGCAAAGCCCGAGCGAGCAGACGAGCTTTTAAAACGAGCTGAAAAAGTCGCAAGACGCCGCTGGGAAGAATACAAATACCTAGCTGACCGAACATTTTAGTTTGAGTCGCTAATTTACTGTAGTCTTTAAAAACCGCTATTTTAGGTTTTTAAAGACAGCCTTAATTAAAGCAGAAAAGTTAAATTTAACTTTTCTGCTTTTTTGTTTTAGAGAGAAAGCTTTTCTTCAATTTTGTTAAATTGCTAAAAACAGGCATAATCCAAAAATAGCCCGCACTTTACTATTTACATAAATATTGATATAATAATTTTGCAAAATGAAATACAAACCTATTAAAATTTTGGATGAGCAAACGGCGAAAAAAATTGCAGCGGGCGAAGTGATTGAACGACCTGCTTCAGTGGTACGCGAGTTATTGGATAATGCTTTGGATGCGGAAGCAACACGAATTAGTGTAGAAATTTTCGAAGGTGGAATTAAAAGTATTAGTGTTGTGGATAATGGCTTTGGAATGAGTGAGGCGGATTTGGCTCTTTGTACGGAAACTCATAGCACAAGCAAAATTGCAAGTGTGGACGATTTGCTTTCTGTAACTAGTTTGGGTTTTCGTGGTGAAGCACTTGCTTCAATAAAAGCTGTTAGCGATTTAGAAATTACAACAACTCAAGGAGGTCCCCTTGCTCATCATTATTTTAACGGCACGATTAGCAAAACTAGTCTCAATGTCGGAACTAGTGTTTCGGTTAAAAATCTTTTTAATAATTTCCCTGCACGCAAAAAGTTTTTAAAATCGTCATCAACAGAAACACGAATGTGTAAACAGGTTTTTGTAGAAAAAGCTTTAGCAAATCCAAATGTGGAAATGACTTTTAAAAGTCAAGATAAGGTTTTGTTACAATTACGCAAGGCTGAAAATTATCGAGACAGAATGATTGACGCTTTAAATATAAAAGAGCCTGCGGAAACCTTTTTTGAAATTTGTGCAAAGGGTGAAAATTTTTCAGCGACTGTAGTTTTGGGCTTGCCAGAATTAGCAAAGCGAAATCGCCAATTTATGTATATCTTTGCAAACAAGCGAAGAATTGACGAGTACGGTTTTATTCAAGCATTGGATTATGGAGCAGCTCCCTTTTTTCCAAACGGCACTCATCCGGTGGCACTGGCGTTTTTGGATGTTATGCCTGAGGCAATTGACTTTAATATTCACCCTGCAAAAAAAGAAGCTCGCTTTTCAAATTTTCGTGACATTCATCACGCTTTAAGCTCGAGCGTTTCTCGATTTTATAAAGCTCACACAATTGCTACTTTAAAAAAAGACTTTGACAAAAACGAAGAGCAAAGGGAAGTTTTGGGCTTTGAAACAAGTGAACTAGAAACAAAAGAGCAATATGAAAACTTTGAAAAACGCTTTCTTTATGAGCGAGGAATTCAAAGCGGAGGTTCGAGCGAGCGTAAAGCCTTGCCCCCTCTTGCACGGGACTTTGAACACTTTACTCATTATTCGCATTCACCTGATATAAAAAGCGATAAATTTATCGATAAGTTTACTGTTTCCGATGCGAGTATACGGTACCAACGGGAAAGCCCGTCTTATCGTTCACATCGTCCGATGGATTTGCCTCAAGCCTCGTTTAAATTTTTAGGGCAGGTGGCAGGAACTTTTATCGCTGTGGAAAAAAACAACAAGCTTTATTTTATAGACCAACACGCTGCCCACGAACGAATTTTATTTGAAAAGCTAAAAGAAACTTCCAAGCAAAAACAAGAATTATTAGTGCCTTATCGACTTGAAACGGAAAGCGAGGAAGAGGAAAAAGCTTTGCACGAAATGGCACCGCATTTAAACGAAGAAGGTTTTACAATTGAAAGTATAGGGCAAAATGTTTGGATTATTTCTGCGGTGCCTGCTCTTTGGGTTGGAACGGAGGCTCAGCTTTCCGAAGATGTAAAAAAAGCAACTGCTGAGCGTTCAGATTTACTCACTGAGCTTTTGGCATTGTCCGCCTGTCGAGCGGCTTGCAAAGATGGGGACATTCTTTCTCCAGAAGTCGCCTTTGATTTAGCCCAAAAAACTTTTGCCCTCCCCGAACCTCTTTGCCCACACGGTAGACCACTTTGGGTTATAATTACGCGGGACGAGCTTTTTAAAAGGATTAAACGAACCTAAACAATAAATTGGGAAAATGTCAAGTGTTTTGGGTAAAACTCAAAAGTCCAACAAAGCATAAAAAGACATCATTAGTTTTTACGAAAATAAGAAAACCTGTGTTTTCGGGCACACATTCGTGTGCCTATTTTAAGCAAACCGAAGCCTTGCAACAAAACCCGCTAGCAAAAATAGCAGAACGCAAATTAAACACATTAGCGGAGAGCGTAGCTCTGGCTTGCTTAAGCGGGAATTTTTTGGAGAAAAAAATTCCCGCCCTCGTTGCCAGATTTGCGTTGTAGCTCATTCGCTAAGTTTAAGACCGCTCACCCATCCGAAGTGAGCGGATAAACAACTTTCGAAAGTAAGGCTAGTCTTACAAAAGTTAAAGCACAAAATACTAGCCCGACCTCCGTGTCGGGAGTGCGTTTTTCGTAAATTATGTTTTTCTTACAAGGGTTAAAACATTCCCTGCATTCCGGGAAAACCGCGTCCTTTGTTTTTGACCATTTTTTTCATAGCGGTGCGAGTTTTTTCGAATTGTTTTAGGAGGCGTTTCACTTCTGCAACTGATGTGCCTGAACCTTTTGCTATGCGTTTTCGGCGAGGCGGACCGATAATTAAATGATTGTTTCGCTCTTGCAAGGTCATCGACTGGATAATGGCTTTTTGTTTTTTTAAGCCCGAAGTGTCTAATTTGTCTGGATCAATTTGCCCCGCTGCACCGGGTATCATTTCAATCATTGATTGAATTGAACCCATCTTGGATATATTTTCAATTTGCTCAAGCATATCGGCGAGGGTAAAGTTTTCGCTCAACATTTTTTGCTCAAGCTTGGTAGCTTCTTTTTCGTCATAAACTTCTTGGGCTTTTTCCACAAGCGAAATTACATCACCCATACCTAAAATTCGACTTGCAATTCGATCGGGATAAAACGGCTCAATGGCGTCAAGTTTTTCGCCCGTACATATAAAATAAATTGGCACTGAAGCAATAGACTTTAATGAAAGAGCAGCACCACCTCGAGTGTCCGAATCAAACTTTGTTAAAATTACGCCCGTGAGTGTCAGTTGTTCGTTAAACTCTTTAGCGACATCAACCGCTGTTTGACCTGTCATACTATCAGCTACTAAAATTGTTTCGGCAGGCTTTGTTGCTTTTTTGATTTCTACAATTTCACGCATCATTTCAGTATCTATTTGCAAGCGCCCAGCCGTGTCAATAATCACAGTATCAAAAAAGTTTTTTTTCGCAAAGGCAACAGCGTTTTTTGCAACAGCGACTGCATTTTTTGTAGCTTCCTTGTAAACAGGCACTTCAATACTTTCCGCTAAAACTGAAAGCTGTTCTATGGCAGCAGGTCGAACTAAGTCACAGGCTACCAAAAGCGGCTTACGCCCTTCGGCTTTTAATTTTTTAGCAAGCTTTGCTGCGGAAGTAGTTTTACCCGAACCTTGTAAACCCAAAAGTAAAATTACTGATTGAGTGTCGCCACCAGCAAGCTGAAGTTCTTTTTTTTCATCACCTAAAAGGGCGACCATTTTATCATAAACAATTTTTGTAAATTGTTGTCCGGGATTTACAGAGTTTAAAACTTTTTCGCCCTTTGCTTCTTGAATAACCGAATTAACAAATCGCCTAACTACTCGCAAGTTTACGTCTGCGTCCAGCAACGCCATTTTAATTTCTTCAACGGCATCTGAAATATTTTTTTCTGTTATTTTTGACTTTCCCGCAAGAGAGCGAAAAAGGTTCGAAAATTTTTCACTTATGTTTTCAAGCATTGATATTTTCTCCTGTTAATAATTTTATTAAAAATTCATCGACTGTCATTTCCTTGTTTAAAATTTTATAAACAGCAGTGGAAATAGGTAGCTTTAAATTTTTTTTCATAGCTAAATGATTTACATATTTGCAAGCTGGTACTCCTTCCGAAAGATAACCTAAACGAGAACTATTTTCAATAATGTCATCAATTCCCGAAAATTTGTCAAGTACCTTATTTTTTACAATATCGATTCCAAATCTTCGGTTACGCCCAAAGCGACTTCTGCAAGTTACTTCAAGGTCGCCAACTCCGGCAATCGATGTAAAGGTTTCGGAATGCGTTGCACCTAGTGCCTTGCCTAGTGTTTGCATTTCGTTTAAGCCTGCCGCCAACAAAAGTGCTTCACAATTATCGCCGAATTTTTTTGAAGTTTCAGTTAAAGCTGAAAGCATACCAAAGGCTATAGCAATTATATTTTTAGTGGCGGCACAAGTTTGCACTCCTATAACATCCAAAGACGAATAAACTAAAAGCGCCCTTGTTTTTAAAATCTCACGAGCCCGAATTGAGGCGATTGGGTTTGAACTTGCTACGATTAGCCCTGTAAGTTTTCCACTGGCGACTTCTTCTGCGTGACTTGGACCTGAAACATAAACAAGTCTTGTGTTAAAAGGTGGGGGTAATATTTTTTCCAAGGACTGAATTATAAAAAGCGGGTGTCCTTCTTGCGATTGTAAAAAACCTTTTGACAATACTGCAATTATTGGTTTGCCCTCATCAGTTTCTTTTACTTTTTTAAAAGTAGTTGTGTCCAAAAGTTTTTTAACTGTATCTTCTAAATATATTGAAGGAGTTGCTAAAATTAATAAATCCTTATTTTGACTTGCCTTTTCTAAATCATTAGTTGCATAAATATTTTCAGAAAGTTTATGTCCCGGTAAATAGCGTTTATTTTCTCGTGTTTTATTTATTTCATCGGCAGCCGATCCTGTTCGCATCCAAAGATAAACTTGATGACCTGAATTTGCTAATTGAGAACCAACAGCTGTGCCCCAAGAGCCAGCACCAATAATTCCAACTTGAGCCATAATTTCTCCTAAAATAATAGAGCATTATATCATAAAATCAAAAAAAAAGCAATTCGTTAATTTTGTGTTTTGTAAATCATAAAAAAATTTTAATATGCACTTGAAATTTATATAAAATTTTATTAAAAGGATTAAACTACTTGACTTTTATTTTTTTTATCTATATAATTATATCCATAATTTAATATTGAATTGGATAAAGTTGATGAGTTTAGAAAAATGGATATTTTCCAAATTTGCGTTTTATAATTTTAAAATAGTGAAGCGGAATATTTTATTTTTGGCTGATTCTAAAACCCTC
>JARGFC010000026.1:0-14503 GCA_038397925.1 Treponemataceae bacterium | reverse complement strand
CGTAGCTCTGGCTTGCTTAAGGTTAGGAATTTTTGTGTCAAAAATTTCTAACCCAACTTTGCCAGATTGGCGTTATAGCTCATTCGTTAAGTTACAAACCGCTCGTCATCCAAAACGAGCGGATAAGCGGTTTTCGCAAAGTAAAGAGATTCTTACAAATGTTAAAAATAAATATAGTTCTTATCTTTTTTTGAGAAAAATGCTAGAATGATTTTGTCGAGTGAGGTTTATAATTCAATGGATACATTTTTACGCAATGCGGTTTTTTCGTGCATTTATGGCGGGATTGTGGGAGATGCTCTCGGTGTTCCTTACGAGTTTTTGGATCGGGGGACTTATGAGGCGACAACGATGGTAGGTTATGGCACTTATGATATGCCACCGGGAACATGGTCGGATGATAGTTCGACAACTATTTGTTTAATACTTAATCTTATAGAGCAGGGCGACTTGAAGGACTTGATGAATCGCTTTTTGCTTTGGTATACAAAGGCGGCTTATACATCTCGGGGTATTACTTTTGATGTTGGCAATACTACGAGGCGGGCTATTTTGCGTTATAAGCTTGGAGCGTCACCTGAATTTTGTGGAGACCCTGAAGAAAAAAATAATGGTAACGGAGCCTTGATGCGAATTGCACCAATCGCTTTTATTTTGCGGAATGTAAAAAGTTTTGAAGAACGAGTGGCAACGATAAAAAAGTATGCGGAAGTTACTCACAGACATCCTCGTTCAACTCTTGCTTGTATTATTTTTATAGAAATTTTGCTCCATTTATTTCAAGGTGAAGACTTGGAAATTGCATTAAAAAAAGCTTGCACTACTTGTGAGGAAAACTTAAAGGCAACTGAATACAAAAACGAATTTGCCCATTATGAACGACTTTTTTCAGGTGAAATTAAAAATGCAAAACTTGAAACAATCAAATCAAACGGATATGTAGTTTACACTCTTGAAGCGGCTTTGTGGTCTTGTTTTAATAGCAGAAGTTTTAAAGACACACTTTTAACAGCCGTCAATCTTGGACGAGACACGGATACTGTTGCGGCAGTATCGGGCAATATTGCGGGAATGCTCTATTGTGAAAAAGACAAACTTCCAGCTGAGTGGATTAATAATATTGCCCGAAAAAAAGCAATCGATGAGTTACTTGATAAGTTTTACGAATTTCTTATTGATACAAATGTTTAAACAGTTTGTCCTTGATTGTAAATTACTTCGCGAGGCTTGGAACCGTTTGGCGGTCCGACTATACCTCGCTCATACATTTCTTCTACGATTCGAGCAGCTCTGTTATAACCAATTTTTAGTCGTCTTTGCAAGTAAGAGGCAGACGCCTTCCCTTCTAGCAACACGATTTCTAAAGCCTTGTCGTAAAGAGGATCGCTGTCACCTATAAAGATTTCATCTATTTGTTCGTCATCATTGATAAAGATTTCGTCTTCAATGTAGTCGGGTTCTCGCAATGTTTTTATATGTTCTACAACCCTTTCAACATCGGCATCGGATGCAAAAGAACCTTGTATACGAACAGGGAATGGATTGGTAACGCTAACATAAAGCATATCGCCTTTGCCTAAAAGTTTTTCTGCCCCACTTTCATCAAGTATAATTCGGCTGTCGGCATTTGAGGCAACCATAAAAGCAATGCGAGTTGGAATGTTCGCCTTGATTAAACCTGTGATTACATTGATTGAAGGGCGTTGTGTTGCAAGTACTAAATGAATGCCGACCGCTCTGCTCATTGCACAAAGGCGGGCAACTGTACTTTCCAATTCTTTGCCCGTTGTTGCCATAAGATCTGCAAACTCGTCGATTATAATTACAATGTATGGAATAGTTTCCGTTGCAAGTTTTTCTTGTTCAACTTTTGTGTTATAAGATTTTATATCTCTAACACTCAAACTATCTAGCAAGGCGTAGCGTCTTTCCATTTCACACAAACAATATTGCAATGCTTGAAAAGCTTTTTTTGGTTCGGTAATTACAGGAGCTAGTAAATGAGCTATACCATTATAAAGTTTTAGCTCCACGATTTTTGGGTCAACTAACAAAAGACGAACTTGCTCTGGGGTACGATTATACAATATCGAAAGAATAATCGAATTTACGCAAACAGATTTTCCCGAGCCTGTTGCCCCTGCTATCAAAAGATGCGGTGTTTGTGCAATGTCCATCGTTTGAGGTCGCCCCGTAATGTCCTTGCCCAAAAGAACAGGAATTGCCATATTTTCTATTTGCGGAATATCAGCCTCGATTAGTTCTCGCATACTTACAATTGCTCGTTTTGCATTCGGCACTTCAATTCCCACAGCTTCTTTACCGGGAATAGGTGCGACAATTCGTACGCTAGGAGCGGCAAGACGCAAAGCGATATTATCCTGCAAGCTTGTAATTTTAGAAAGCTTAATCCCCGGTGGTGGCATAAGTTCAAACATTGTAACAACAGGACCTTTTATAATATCCTTAATCGCCACATCAATTTTAAACTCGCTTAAAGTTTCTTTTAAAATACGAGCCTCGCGTCGTGTCTCATCATCCACAACCCAATATTTATTGTCGGGGTAACTTGTTAAAAGAGATGATGGAACTGAATATTCGTAACGAAGAGCATTTGGCTGTCCCGCTACAGGAGCTTTTAAGTCTTGAGTAGTTTTGGGTTTTGCTTTCGCTTGTGTTTGTACTTCACTAGTTTCCGCTTCATCTGTTTCATAAATATTTTCATCATCGGCAGTTAAATCATTTGCGACAAGAGTTTCATCTGATGCTTCATTAAACTCTTCTGCAAGTTCAATTTCAACTTTACTATCGTTTTCAGTTTCAGCTTTGTTTTCAATTTCTGCTTGATTTTCAGCTTCATTGTTATCATTGACTTTATTCTCTATCGCCGTTTCATTTTCAATTTTATTTTCAACTTCAGTTTTAACTTCGCTAGTTTCTATGTTATTGGTTTCAGTTTCTTCGTTTAAAATAAATTCGGGAATTTCAACTTCGTCAAAATCATCCACAGTCGAGACTTCATCAGCGTTTTCCGTTTTTTCGGCTATCTTATCAAAAGGCTCGTCTTCACTTTTGTTATTTGAAACTTCTTTCAAACTTTCATAAACTTCATCAAGTTCTGTTAGAACATCTGCTTTAGTTTGTTCCGAGTTTTGTAAAATTTGTAAATTTTCATCCTCATAATTATTTTTTAGATCATTAGATTTATCATTTTGATGCTCAATATTTTCGTTTTCATTTTCAGAAATTACCACCATAGAAGCAAGTAAAGACGAACCATTGTTTTCATAATTTGAATTACTAATATCTTCATTTTGCTTAATGTCCACTTCTTCGATTATCTCGGTTGGGTTTGACTGTGATGCAAAATTTGCAACAGAATTAATTGTGTCAATAGTATCGGTTCCAGATTCTGGTTCTATAAATTCTGCAATTTCTATCGTCTCGTCTTTTTCGTCTTCGGGCAAAAAAGGTTTCGGTGGCAACTCGGGAAAGTCGTCTTCGTTTTCATACAAAGTAAGCTCTTCAAGTTCCATTGCATCCATTAAAGGTGGCTCAAAAGGATTCGGGCTGTACTCATAAATATTTGGAACTTCTTTAACTTCAGGAATAAACGAAGGAATAGTTTCTGTCGTTTGGAGTTCTGCCGAAGGCGTGTTTATAAATGTATCGCGTATCGTATTTTCTTTGTCGTTGGATTCAACGCGAGACGGTTCGTTAAAAAAGTCCTTTGAATAATTTTCAGAATGCGTTTCCAAATGACCGCCCGTATAACTTGCGCCGATAATGTTTATAGACTCGTCATAATTTTTTACAGGCAGCTCTTTAACACTTAACTTTTCCGCAAAAAGAATTGCCAAAGTAATTTCCAATGCAATTACAAAAAGTGCAAATAAAAAACAAGCAATATTAAACACAGTTCCTAAATTGTGCGTGTTAAACTTTATTATTAAAAAATTTGCTACATGTTCGAAAAACACAAAGGTAAAAAAATAAAGAGGAGTGCCGATACAAATAAAATTAAGTTTAGTGTTCCATGTCGGCACAATTAAAACAATTGCAAAAAATAAAATTATAGCGGGAATAGCAAAAGTCGAAGTGCCATAAAATGAAAAAAGTCTATGTCCGAGCTCTTGCAAAAGTTCCATCTGCATTTCAATTCCCAATAGTTGAAAAAACAAAACTAGAGTCAAGAAAACTGCAAGCACTAAAAGAAGTATTCCCAAACAAAAAGCAAATATTCTAAAACCGTAATTTTTCAATTTATACTATCCCACTTTTTTATTAAAATTTAAAGTTTTTGAAAACTAAATTAAACAGCCAAAAAATTAAAATAGCAAAATAAAATAATTCCCAGCGGAATTAAATAAAAACTAAAAATTTTAGTTTTCGCTTTTTTCAAAAGCTCCGTCAAAAGTTTTAACGAAATAATTCCCATAACAAGTGCCGTTAAAAAACCTACTGCTAGCTGGCAGAGTCCCACATTCAAGTTAACTGTTTCGTTACCAAAAAGCTGCAACACAAGGGCGCCCAAAATTGCAGGTATCGAAAGTATAAACGAAAATTCTGCAACTCTGTTTCTGCTTATCCCTGAAAAAAGCCCCGTAGCCACAGTGCTACCTGAGCGAGAAATTCCCGGGAAAACTGCAATTCCTTGCACAACACCTACAACTACGGCACTGCGTAATTTTATTGTGCTATCCTCATTTTTATTTTCGGCAATTTTGTCAGAAAGTAAAAGGATAATTCCCGTAACAATAAACAAAAGGGAAACATATTTCACGTGCAGATTTTCGACTACATCTTTTAGTAAAAGCCCAATAACACCAGTAAAAAAAGTTGCGACAATAATTGCAAGAATAAAATTCAAATCCGCTTTGTCGCTTTCGTCAGTTTTCCCAAAAACAAACCGAACTGCCACTGTGATTAAACGCCAAATCGTTTTTCGATAAACTATGACAACTGCCAACAAAGTTGCAATGTGCAAAATAACATCATATAAAAGCGGAACTTCAGAAAGACTTAAAAACTCTTTTGCCACCGCCAAATGTCCCGAACTAGAAATAGGCAAAAATTCAGCAAGCCCTTGAATTGCCCCTAAAAAAAAACTCTCTAAAAAACTCATAGCTTATATTATATCACAAATACAAAATTTTTATAAGCTTCCTATAATTTCGGCAAACGAGTGAACCTCAGTTTACGAGTGCAACGAATTTTCGTACGCTTTTAGCGTACACTATGATAATGCGAGTTTGTAAAAGCAAAGTTTTCAATTTCTTACCCCTTTTACAATATTTTTATTTTAGGTATAATGTGTAAAAGGAAATGTTGTGAAGTCTAAATTTTTATATCGTGTCTTTTTTGTTAGTTTATTTTTACTTGTAGTTTTTGGAATCGTTTCTTGTAAAAATCGTCTCAATATAAAGAAATTTATAAATGAGGAGCTTGCACGGGATACATCCGAGGATTTTGTGAGTTATGATTATTATGCAATTAGTACTACTAATGGACAAACTTATGTTCCGAGTAATTAAAGATATTTCGGGTGAGATTAAATTGGTAATGAGCATAATATTGATGTGAGTGCAGAACTTTCGCTTGACAATCCTAATGACGAGCAGTTTTTTGAAGACGGAAAAGCACCTAAGATAACACACCAAGATAACCATAGTTTAACATTTGGTTTTAAGTTTAAATCTGAAAGTGATGCAAATGCTAATTCTAACGGTGCAAAAGTCGGTGTTACTATTAAACTTACTAAAAGCAAAACAGGGGATGACTTTGGTTTAAAACGGTTTAATATTCGATGTAATACAAAACCTCAAGCACCTAAATCTTCTGAATATAAACTACACTAGTGAGAATAAAACTGATAAATTTATTATAAAAAATATTCCGAATGAGGGGCTTCATAAAGATATAAAAAAGATAAAAGTTAAACTAGAAAGAAAGAGCAAAAATAATGAGACAGATTCCGACTTCAAGGAAAAAATATATGATAAGCCATCCACAAACTCAATTGAAGTAGATTTAAATGAAGTTTTTGGAAAGACAAACAAAAAGAGAGGAGACCATTTTATTACAGTAAGCTATATTGATGGAGCGGGCTTAGTTAGCGACGAAATAAAGGGCGAGGGAACGAAGGATCTACATAGAGTTAGTATAAGCGTCATGGGTGGCATTGGTGGTAAGATAGAGGCTGAACTTGATGGTAGTAAGTTTGAAACTAGTGATCGTGTTAAAACTTTTTATGTTGAATTACCAAAAGAAAAAGTTACCATCAAAGCAATTCCGAATGCAGGTTATAAAGTAAAAGAATGGCTTAATGCACCGGTAACTCATTTCTCTGGTGAAGAGGTAACCTTTGATGTAACAGAAGACATAAATATCTTTGTACGATTTGAGAAAAAACCTTCCGTAGTAGGAATGAATGCCATCCTAACACTCGGAGACAAAAAGGAAATTAGTGTCAGAGTTAAAACAGCTGATGGGTCGCCAGTAGAAGTAAAAGGATGTGATGAAACATCTTTGGACAGTAATGAGAAAGATAAAACAACCTTACACGCAAAAGATGAAACAGTTATATTAGCAGGAGATATTATTGAACTGGACTGTGAGAAATGTGGACTAACAGAGCTTGATGTGAAGGCTTGACTAATTTGCAAATTTTACGTTGTGGCAGTAATCAGCTAACAAGCCTTGATGTGCAGGGATTAACTAGTTTGCAAGAGATAGATTGCTTTAGCAATTCTATATCAAGTCTTAATGTACAAAGCTTGACTAGTTTGCAAAAGCTAGACTGTGGTTCAAATCCACTAGGAAGCCTTAATGTAAAAGACATGGCTAGTTTAAAAAATCTAGCTTGTAGTAACAATAATCTAGACAAGCTTAATCTGCAAGGATTAACTAGTTTGCAAGATCTATCCTGCACAAATAATCAGCTAACAAGCCTTGATGTTCAAGGATTAATTAGTTTGCACTCGCTATTCTGCGAATATAATCAGCTAACAAGCCTTGATGTGCAAGGATTAACTAGTTTGCAAAAGCTAGAGTGCCGCAATAATCAGCTCCCAGAAAACTTCTTTACAAAACTCTTTGATGCTTTACCCGATAGAACGGGAAATGATGCTGGTAAATGCGTTCTTTATAGTGAAGATGCTAATGAAAAAAACCATAAGGACTTTAGTGAAGACGACTTGGAAAAACTAAGGAATAAAAACTGGGACGCATATAAACTCAATGCATCCAATGACGAAGAAAAAATTAACTAGTTGTTTATTTGTGATAGAGTGAAAGTTTAACATTAAATTTTTCTCAAGACCTTGACAGAAAAAACTTAATGGTTTAAAATATACTAATGGAAAATTTAGATTTGGACAAGGCTATTCGGAGAATAAAAGATTTTCCCAAGTCTGGTGTACTTTTTTATGATATTACGAGCCTTTTAATGGAGCCTAAAGCTTTTTCTTTTTGTCTTGACAAAATGGAGGCGATTTACAAGAATGCAAAACTAGACGGCATTGCTGGGATTGACGCGCGAGGCTTTATTTTTGCTGCCCCATTGGCTGACAGGTTAAAAAGCCCGCTTTTGATTGTGCGTAAAAAAGGCAAGCTCCCCGCCGACACTTATTCTTGTGAATACGAACTCGAATATGGAACAGCAACAATCGAAGTGCATAAAGACGATATAAAAAAAGGCGGTCGGTATTTGGTTGTTGACGACTTAGTTGCAACTGGTGGAACTTTCAAAGCTTCAAAAAATATTTTTGAACAAGCGGGGGCAACTGTGGTCGAGTTTTTTTCCGTTATAGGTTTGTCAGAGTTTGAATACGAAAAAATTTTAGCACCTACTCCTGTACGAACTTTGATAAATTATTAAGTTTGTAAACACATCAAAGTGATAGAATTTTTTAAACTTGCTGAGCTTCCTCGTTCTCAAAAACTAAAAAAGCTAACTAAAATTTTCGAATTTTTGGAAAAATCTCTTGTAGCAAATTTGGACGAAGCTATGCTTGAAGACTTTTACCTAAAAAGACTTTTTCAAGTTTTTGAAGAAGAGCTAGACGAGAAGCATAGCATTTTTGTAAAAAAATATTTTGCAAATCGGGAAAAAGTTTTAAAAGACCACGATAGGCAAAGCTTAAAAAACGAAAAACTTATTCTTATAAATAAAACTAGACATTATTTATACGCACTTACAGGACTTGAGCCATCGGAGTGGGATTTAATATTACCCAATAGTTTTTTAACCGAAGGCGAAAAAATAAAGCGGAACTTTTTTAAAAATATTTTTGTATACGCCGAAACAATTCGCTCACCGTTTAATCTTGGTTCTATTTTTCGCACAAGTGATGCCTTTGGTGTAGAAAAAGTTTTTCTTTCTCCCGACTGTACTTCCTCCGAAAGCCCTCGTGCAAAACGAAGTGCAATGGGAACTCTTGAATACATTCCGTACGAGCGAAAACCGCTTGCGAAAATTTTGCAAAGCTTTCCGAAAGATTTTCCTGTTTTAGCTTTAGAAACAGGAGGCACTGACATTAACAATTTTGATTTTCCAAAAGAAGGAATTGTACTTTTAGGTTCGGAGGAGTTGGGGCTTTCTCCTAAAAGTTTAAAGCTTGCTACAAATAGGCTTAGCATAAAAATGCACGGGATTAAAGCATCGATAAATGTGGGCGTTGCTTTTGGAATTTTTATGGAAAGATGGATTACGACAATTCAAGCGTAATACACTTTTGCGTCTTGAAAATTTTTTCAATTTATTGTATAAAAAAAACCTGTCAATTGAGGTAAAACAAAATGGAAAAGATTTTTTTCTTAGGTAAGCTTGGAGAGCTTTCACTAAAAAAGGGAAACAAAAAATTTTTTGAAAATCGTTTAGCTTCTAATTTACGAATTTTGCTTGGAAACATAAATGCAAATGTAAGGGTGCGTGCAGGACGGTTAACGCTTGAAGCGGATGCTAACGACAAAGAAATTTGTGAAAGAGCTCTCTCGCATTTGCTTGGAATTACATCTTGGGCGGAAATGTCGGTTTGCGAAAAAAATCTGAAAGCAATTATTTTAACTGCACAAAAAAAAGCCTACGAAGCAAAAGACGCTGGGCTAAAAACTTTTAAAATCGAAGTGAGGCGGGCGGACAAAAGTTTTCCGCATAAGTCTTACGAAATTGCAAAATTGGTCGGCAAGGAAATTCACGATTCTATTTTGCAAACAGATGTTCATTCGCCCGACTTTATTATTAACATTGAAGTACGCGACAAGGTTTTTGTTTATGGATTGGAAAAAAAAAGTTTTCGTGGACTTCCTTGCGGAGTTTCAGGGCACGGACTACTTTTGCTTTCTGGTGGCATTGATTCGCCTGTGGCAGGTTTTAAAATGCTCGTTCGTGGTATGAAAGTTGATTGTGTTTATTTTCATTCGTATCCATACACCTCGCAAGAGGCTCAAGAAAAAGTTGAAAAGCTGGTGGCTCGATTATCGGACTTTGGTTTAACAACTCATCTTAATATTATTTCCTTTACAAAAATCCAAGAACAAATTAAAGCAAGTTGCGACGAAGAATATTTAACTTTAATGATGAGAATTTGTATGATAAAACTCGCCGCTCGGCTTGCAAAATATATTGGAGCAAAGGCTTTAATTACTGGTGAAAGTTTAGGGCAGGTCGCAAGCCAAACTGTAGAAAACCTAAACATAACAAACTCTGCTTGCGATATGTTAATTTTGCGTCCGCTAGTCGGCACCGACAAACTCGAAATAACGGAAACCGCCATTAAAATTGGCACTTATGAAACTTCTATTTTGCCATATGCCGACTGCTGTGTTTTATTTTCACCCAAACATCCCTGCTTAAAAACCGACCCCCAAAAAGCCTTCGAAATTTATGAGCAAATGAAAATAGAAACTCTTTTAGAAGACGCCTTTGAAAACCGCGAGCTTAAAAAGTTTAAAGCTTTTGAAAACTAATTTTGTGCCACCACTAAAAGCTCAGCGTGAGTTTAAAACTTCTTGAAAGTCAAAACTCTGAATAACGCATCCCAACGCATATGCCCATTCTACTTAAAGTACAAAAAATACTAATTTACAATTCGCTTAAATACGCTCGTATTTTGTCGGTTTCCTTATAGTTGGGGTTTTTTGCCAAAATGTTTTCAAAGATTGTGCGTGCATCCGTTTTTTTTTGTAGACTCACATAGAGTCTGCCTAGTGCATATTGAGAATCCCAGTCGTTTGAATTAACGGCGATAAGCTGTTTGTAAATGCTTACTGCTTCATTTTTCTGCCCGTTATGAACATAGCTTACTGCAAGGTTTTGTTTTGCGGTAGTATCGTTAGGAGCAGTGTTTGACGCTCTTGTATAATGTGAGACTGCCATCGGATAGTTTTCGGTTTGCATATAAAGCTTACCAAGATTAGTGTTGACTTCAAAATTGTTTGGTTCGGTTTTGTAGGCACTTTTCAAAACATCTTCGGCTAAACTATTTTGTCCTTGAGAAATGTAAATCTGCCCAAGATTTATTTTTGGTTTTGTATAATTTGCATTTTGTGAAATAGCTTTTTTATAGTAGTCGATAGCCTCCGATGCACGCCCATTTTTTTCCAAGGCAAGACCGTAAGTGTAAGCAAAACGGCTATCTGAAGAGTTTATAGAATATGCTTTTTGAGCATTTGCTAGAGCAGGAATATTTTTTTCCAGCTCTAGTTGAACTGTAGCAACGTTAAAATATGTTATGCCGTCTTTGTCGCCAGCATCGATTGCTGACATAAAATATTTTTCGGCGTTTATGTTATCACCAGTGATAGCATAAACTTGAGCTACTTCTTTGAGTGCGTTTATTTCTTTTGGCTCAAGTGCTATTGCTTTTTGATAATATTTTATCGACTCGGCATAATTACCTGATGTTTTTTCGATTCGAGCAAGTTCTAATAAAGCCTTTGTGTGTGAAGGGTTTACGTTTAGAACTTTTAAAAAAGCCTTTTTAGCATTGGCGTCGTTGTTGAGTTTTCGTTCGGTTAAACCTAGATTGTATAAACTCGCTTGTTCTTTTGGTCTTATATCAATTGCTTTTTGGAAGACTGTTTTTGCTTTTGCATATTGTCTTGTCATATAATACATTTTTGCAAGCTCGTTTACCGCCTCGTAATTATCAGGGGCTAAAGCGACAGCTTTTTCAAGTTCAGCTATTGCTTGTGCCATTTCTTTTCGTTGTGAATGCACTAAGGCTTTTGCAATATGGGCTTCTGCACTATCTGGGTTATTCGCTATAGCTTTGTCCGCGTATTTACTTGCTTCTGCCAAAGCCTCTGTCTTTGTAGTCGTAGAATTTGTGTTTCCAGCAAGATCGGAAAGAGCTTTTGACATTCGGGCATATTCGTCACCGGCAAAATCTTTGTCAGCGGGCATTTTTTTATCAGCTTCTGCAAACTTATTTTTTGCACCAGAAAGATTATTCGCTTTTGCCATCCGCTCGCCTTCATTCACTAAAGTATTTACTGCTTCTTTTTGTTTTGCAAGGCTTGCACTGTCAGTTAGATTTGCCTTATTACTAGTGCCATCTTCTGTACCACTGCTACCAGTACCGGTCGTGCTTGTTCTATCCGTAGTGGCTTTTTCCTCTGCTTGCTTTTTTGCTAACGCATCAGCTGCAGCCTTTTCCTCGGCTTGTTTTTTTGCCAATGCATCAGCGGCAGCTTTTTCCTCAGCCTGTTTTTTTGCCAATGCATCAGCAGCAGCTTTTTCTTCAGCTTGCTTTTTTGCCAATGCGTCAGCAGCAGCTTTTTCTTCAGCTTGTTTTTTCGCAAGGGCTTCGGCTGCTTCTCGAGCTTTTTTTTCAGCTTCTGCAAGTTCAGCTTTCTTTTTCGCTTCAGCTTCTTCGGCGAGCCTTATTTTTTCCTCGATTTCCGCTTGACGCTTTTCAGCTTCTTTAAGGCGTTTATCAGCCTCAGCTTTTTCCAACTCTTTACTGCGTTTTGCCTTTTCTAGTTCGGCTTTATTTTTCGCTTTTGCTTGAGCATCAGCAATTGCAATTTGCTTTAAGCGTTCTGCCTCCATTCGCTGGCGTTCAGCTTCGGCTGCTTCCTCTTGTTGTTTTTTTAACTCTGCCTTGAGAGCAAGTTTTTCTGCTTCAAGGGCTTCAAGCTCAGCTTTTTGTGCATCAAGTTCCGCTTGTTGTTCTGCCGTCAATTCAATATTAGCATCGGCGTCTTTTAAATTTAAATCGGCAATTTGTCCTTTATCTTTTTTAATAACAAAAGAGTATATTAAAAATCCAATTAAAAAAGCTACGAGTATTCCTGCAATAGCTCCCAAAATATATTTTATAAAATCATTCAAGGCTTCCTTCCTCCTCAGTGTAATCTATCGTATCTTCTGAACCAGCTGAAACTGATGTCGCAGAATCAGAATTTGCTAAGTCCTCATTTACTTTATTTAATAAAGCTTTTTCCTGCTCAAGTCGAAGTATTTCTCGTTCAAGTCTAGCTTTTTCCTCTGCTTGTTGACGCAAAACTTCGGCTTGCCTTGTGTCCTCTTGTCCCTGTAAAATACTTATCATTCGCTCTATTGAAGGACGTTGAGGGCTCATCGGTTCAAGCTGTAAATAAGTTTTATAACTTTTGAGTGCATCCTCTTGTTTTCCAAGTTGCATTTCCGTATTTGCCTTGTTTAAAAAAGCCGCAGGATAATACGGATTTTCACTCGTAGCTTCAGTATAAGCTAAAAGAGCCCTTTCATAAGCTCCTTGCATAAAACACGCGTTTCCCAAATTATAAGAATACAAATATTTGTCAGTTGGGTCAAGGCTTTTTCCTTTAGTAAGCCAAGTTACCGCATCCGAATATTTTTGCATTTGAATACAGGCAACAGAAAGATATAAGTAAGCTTTTCTATCACCATCAGTCTTTTCCGTTTCTGCAAAAAAAATTGGCAAAGCTTTTTCAGGATTGTTATTTTTCAAAAAAGCTAAACCCTTTTTTATGTCAGGCGAGTTTTGCGAAAACAAACTTATACAAAAAAACAAATAAAAAATCAATAGCTTTCTTTTTTTCATTCTCATTTATCTCATTTCCCAATTATAAAACACTCAAAATCAAATATAGCAACATTGTATCAAAAAAAGAATTTTTATTCTAGGTTGTTTTTTTAAGGTTTTTTAAGATTTAACCGTTTTTATAGAAAAAAAGTGTAAAAATATTTCTAAAAGGGCTTGACTTTTTCGGGGGGGGGTATAATAGAAAGACTTTTTTAACAGGAGGATTGATTGTATGAAAAAGTTTTTAGCAAGTCTACTTTTAGTAGCAGTTATGGTTTCTAGTGTTTTCGCTATTGACATTGCAGTTGGTGGAGACCTAGATTTTACACATTTTTGGAACACCACAAAGACAAAGGGTGAAAGTGACTCGAAAGAAAAATTGAGTAGCAATTTCATTGGTTTCAATATCTTTGGTGATTTCCAATACGCAATTGTTGGCTTGGGAGCGAACTTTTCTGTTGGTGGAGTTACACAGAAAAGTTCTAGTTTTAGCTTAACGGACAAGAAAACAAGTTTGGGTAATTTTAACTTAAAGCTTTTGGGTAAATATCCATTTGATGTAGGTATTGCAAAGCTTTATCCTATGGCTGGTTTCCAGTTTTCTTTTAACACCTATCTTAAGCACGATGGTGAGGATGTGAAAGAGCATATGTCAGATGAAATGAAAAAAGATCTAAATGCTTATTTCTTTATACTTGGCTTTGGAGCAGATATAAGCGTTGCTGATAATGTTTTTGTTCGTGTAACACCGAACTTTGGCTTTAAGCTGAATAAATCAAGTGGCTACAAAGATATGAAAGAGGCTAACGACAAATATCGTGAACAAGGTTATATGTTTAACCTAGGGCTTGGTGTTGGTTACAGGTTTTAACTAGCATAAATTTATTAAAAAAGCTCCCATAAAACGGGAGCTTTTTTTGTAGTTGGCTTTACTTTAAAAACTCTTTTTCAACAAGTCGTAACACTGTGTTTTTTTTGTGCACAAAATCTTATTTAATGGGCGGGTACAAAGTGTCGTTGTTCCTATGGTGTCTGCTTTTAGGATGTTTTACAACTCATTGATTTCAGCTCTGGAAAGACCTGTTACATCAGAAATATCGGTAGTATCAAAACCTTTATGTTTCATTTTTCTAGCTGTTTCTAACTTTGCTTTGTATGCACCTTTTTGTAAGCCACTTGCTTCACCTTTTTCATATCCTTCAGATCTACCTTCAGCGTGTCCTTCGGCACGTCCTTTGTTGTACCCTTTTTCTCTGGCTATTTCACTTTCAAATTTAAGCATTCTTTGATAATTGTTTTCAGAAATTTCTCGTGCAATGCGTCGCTCTTCTTCGGTAACTGTAAGCAATACTTCATTCGCCATATTTACTCCTTATATTAATTTTGTCGTCTGAAATAGCGTCGACAAAATTAATTGTCGAGTTTTGCTAGTGCAAAACGTCGCATCATTATAGTGTGTGCTTGTCGCA
>JARGFC010000025.1:0-3216 GCA_038397925.1 Treponemataceae bacterium | reverse complement strand
GCGTTCCCCTCGCTATCGCTCGGGTCGGCGTATTCAAAGCTCTCGCTTCGGCTCCGACCAAAATTGTGGCGTAAATTATCGCCACAATTTTGTTTTGGTTTGCATTTTGAAAAATGCAAACCAACTTTGAATGTGCCTAACACTCACATTGAAAAAACATCCGTGTTTTTTCAATGTGGTCGAGTTTTTTTGCTACAAAAAAACTCGCTAAATGCTTTACACTAGCCCGCCATCCGTGTCGGGAAGATTTTCGCAAAGTAAGGATAAGTCTTATAAATGTTAATATTTCAAAGTCACTTAATCAAGAGGCACGAGCTGGTCAATAAAAAATAGTAGTTCTTTCAAGCCTTGTTCATTATAGCTAATTTTTGTGAGTTCAGCTTTTACACTTGCTATTTTTTCCTTTGCGTAGGTTTTAGCTCTTGTGATGCAATCGCTTGAGTTTAATAAAGAAATAGCGTCTTCCACCGCCGAAGAGTTTATGCCCTCGATTTTAGATTTTTCAAAAAGTCTTGTCAGTTTTTCTTTATCGTTAGGATTTGTTTGCACGTGAAAAATAACGGGCAGACTTTTTTTCCCTTCTACTATGTCGTCTCCTTTATTCTTTCCCACGACGCCAGTTGTTATATTTTTTATGTCATCTAAAATCTGAAACGCAATTCCCAACTCTTGCATTACCATAGAAAAGTTTTCTCGTCGAACAGCTTCCACTTCCATAATACAAGCACCGAAGCAGGATGCAAGCCAAGCAAGAGTTCCAGTTTTTAGTTTTATCATTTCTTCGTATTTTTCAAGAGGCGGAAAATAAGTTGCGTCGCGGTGCCAGTTTATATCCAAAGCTTGTCCGAGATGCAAGCAGTAAATAGCTTTGATTGTAAACCCTATAATTAACTCTTTCAAACTAGAATTTATATTTAATTGTTGCAAGTTTTGCAGAGGGAAAAAATACAACCAGCTACCCGAATTTAATGCAATGTCCAAACCAAACTTTATATGAGCAGCAGCTTTCCCGCGTCTTGTTTCTGAAGAGTCCTCAATGTCATCGTGGATTAAACTTGCAGTGTGAATCAATTCTACAACAGCTGCGAGCTGAAAAAGAATATCATCTCTGTCTTTGTATTGGCTAAAATGAAAATCATTTTTCAAAGCTCTGGCAGATAAAATAACCAAAATCGCACGCCATCTTTTTCCACCCGACTCAAGCATATATTTTATGAGTTCAAAAATGTCAGAAAAATCTTGATAATCCACAACCTTGTCGAGCAAAAATTTTTTTCTAAAATCCTCTTCAGAAAAAAATTTTTCTATTTCTTTTTCTACTTCAGTTTTAATTGTTTGAATCTTGCTTTTCATAATATTTATTGTATAATTATTTATAAAGGAAATCAAGTCTATGAAAGAAGAATATAAAGAACCTGACTTTTGGTCACGCAAAGCTTTTTCGGAAGGCTACCCTGCTCGCTCCGTTTACAAGTTAAAAGAGATAAATAAAAAATTTGAAGTTTTTAAAAATAGCTCAAAGGTTTTAGATTTGGGGGCAGCTCCCGGCAGTTGGACAAGCTATGCATTAAAAATTTTAGAAAAAGACGGCCTTTGTGTTTCCGTTGATTTAAAACCGCTTGACTCAGAAATTAAGGACTCGCGTTTACATTTTTTACAAGGCGATTTATACAGTAAAGGAATTTTTGACACGGTAAAAAATTTAGGTCCCTATGATCTAGTAATTTGTGATGCAGCCCCCGCAACAACAGGAAATAAAACGGTTGATACAGCTCGCTCGGTAGGCTTGGTGGAATTGGCAATTTTTTACGCAAGTGAAAACTTAAAACAAGGGGGCAATTTTGTCGTAAAGATTTTTCAAGACGGTAGCCAGCAGGAATTATTGCAGAGATTGCGAACGCTCTTTAAAACTGCAAAAGCGTTTAAACCCAAAGCGTCTCGAAATTCCAGCATTGAAACTTTTTTAGTAGCAAACGATTTTTTGTAGCTCGTACAAAATAAGAAATATTTAGTTGTCCTGTATTAAAAGCTACCTAACCTTTAATAAGTTTTCCCCGTCTTCTTCTGTTATGGTTCCAGCTTGAATTAAATCGTAAATCTGTTGTCCAACACCACGGCTAAAGAAAAACAAGTCATCAGTGCCGATACTAATTGGAACACCTGCGTCCAGCATTTTTTTGATTGGGTGTGTCTTTAAGCTTTTTACTGCACCGAGCATCACATTACTTTGTGGACAAACATTACAACGAATTTTGTTTTTTGCCAAAAAGTTCAAAGCTTTTTTACTTTTAGCCGCCCCAATTCCGTGTTGCACTTCGTCTAAACGATATTGCTTTACCAAGTCCACCACTGAATCAGCGTCAGAAAACTCACCAACATGCCCTTTCTTTTTGACGCCATACTTTTCAGCCAAATCAAAAATAAAAGAAAGGTCATCTAGAGTTTCAAAAATCTCAGGTCCATAAATATCCAAGCTTTTAAAAACTCCACTTTCCAACATCGGCTTGCACCATTTTTTCAAAAAATCAATCTCAACAGTCTTTGGAATTCCAAGCTCGGGCACAAATTCCATAAACTCAGCCTGCTCTTTAACAAGCCCCGCAATATACTCTAAAAAATGTTCCAAATCGTAGTCAAACTGTTTAATAAAGCCAACATCAATTGAAGCTTCCATTTTAACTATATTATCCAAACGAGCTTCTTCAAAAGACATTCGGAATAAACTTTTTATATCGTCTGCCGTCGCACTCCTCGGACGCGTATACTCTTGTATAATTTCGTGCATTGCATCCAAACCCGCAAGCTTGCGAGGAAAATTCGGAATTTCAAATCCTGCCCATTTTTTATAACGCTCATAACGCATACTCAAATTTAAGTGTGCATGCAAATCTGCTTTTGGTTGTTGCTCATAATAACTGATGTCTTTCATAAATACTTCTCTAAACTAATCCTATTAGAATACTAAAAATCCTTTTATCTTTCAAGAGGATCAAAAGTATCCTATGGTCATTGTAGTAGTTTACCATTTTTTTATTTTTTTTGCAAGTGAAAAAACATATTTTATGGAGATTAAAGTTTTTGGGCGTTCCCCTCACTATCGTTCGGGTCGGCGTATTCAAAGCTCTCGCTTCGGCTCCGACCAAAATTGTGGCGTAAATTATCGCCACAATTTTGTTTTGGTTTGCGTTTTGAAAAACGCAAACCAACTTTGAATGT
>JARGFC010000024.1:0-2629 GCA_038397925.1 Treponemataceae bacterium | reverse complement strand
ATAAGTAATTGTTTGCATGCGTCCGAGGTAGTCAACTTCGTAGGCAAAGCTTGCGGTAACCGGCTCTTGGAAGTCGCGCCCGCGTTTTATTGTCCGAGTTTCTTCCGTTACCTCGTTGAGCTTGCCGTAACGGTAATAAGTCTCTCCCGTTTCATCCGTTTTGTGAACGATTTCACAGGCACCGGGTTCACCAGCTTTTCCGTACTCATAACAAGTATCCATACTGAAAGGATAATCTATTTTTTTAATTCTGTCAAGACCATCATACTCGTATTTTATCGCCGCTTGCTTTGCCCGAAGCACCGAATCGGTTTCACTTGCAAGTAAACCTTTTGCATTATAGTTCCATTCTTTTCTGCCCATGTCAAGGCTTTCAAGGCTGATTCGCCTACCAAGTAAATCGTAGTTTACCGAAATAATTGGTTTTTAAGGTTGAATATACTTTAATCTAATATTGAAACTCTAAAAAAATCTATAACCATATTGTTAGAAAGAACAATAGAAAAATCAGACATTCCAATTTTAGCAATTTCCAATATGTTACAATGACTATTCTTTATTTCACTAAATGTTCTTTCAAGTTTTTCTTTTTCTTCATTAGCATATTCACAAGATAAATATGTGTCATAAGAAACAATTATTTTACTATTTTTTCTTATCCTCCAGATATATTCAGGATTATATATAACATTAAAAGTTTTAATCACGCCCGAATAACTTAGTAGTTTTAAAAAAAGGGTACCGTCATTTTTTGGATAAATTTTGATGTCAACGATTATATTCTTTTTCACTTTCACTGTTCCTCTTATACAAGTCAAGTATATCTTGAATATAAATAGTTGTGTTTTTAATTGGCAAATATTTAAATGTTCCTTCTCCATTTCTTTCAATGAATATTTTATTAGGTTGATTAGTAACAGAAAAAAACTCTATTTTTAACAAGTTTGAAAAATAAAAAACACAATCGCCTAGCAAAGATATGTCGATTGCTGTCAACTTACACTCTTGAAAAAAAATATTATCAAGTATCTCTCCAACTTTTTGACAAGTCTCATCTTTACTGTAATCAAATTTACCAAACAATATTTTATTATCTTGACAAAATCTCCAAAGCACACCCTGTAGTCGAAATTCTAAAGGTGCATAGGTAGTTTTCATTTGATGTCCTTTAGAATTAACAATTTTCTTTTCCTTTAACTCTCCAATACTAACAGTTACCCATGTATCAAAACTAAAAAAATCTGACAAGTACATTTTCATAATTTAATCATCCACATTAAGATTGTCACCAAGAGCATCTTCAGCAGCATCTCTTAACTCTTCATCTAATCACCTTTATATACTAAAACAATACGAACATCCCCATTACTAGATTTGAATAGTTCATAATTTATGCCACATAAAATTTCACTTAAATTGTACTTGTTAATAAATTCTTTATCAAGCATCCGAGAAAAAACATCATAATAATATATTTTGTCTTTTGCAAAAGTATTTAATATCACATACGGTGGTGCGCTACCTCTTTTAGCCTGCATCCAGTCATTTTCAACTTGAATTAATAAAATAAAATTTTTTTTATACAGTGATTTTTCAATATGTATTTTCCATATTTTTGCTAAGTATACTGCCGCATAGATACTAAACTTAATTCTTTCATTCTTATTTCCTATTTTAAGAGAAATATCACTAATACTATAACATATATGCCGTTGAAAATCAAATTCCATATCATTACCGTTTATATCAAATAGTTGGATCATATTATTTTTTATTAAACTAATGATAAAATATTCTTGTTCCGTCATTTAATTAGTCTCCAGTCCCCGACCATCTTGGTGAATAAATTTTGCATTTAAATCTGGCTTTTCTGCATTAGTTTGATGATATTGAGATGCGATACTAGGCATTTCTGACCATCCACTGATCTTCGCTCTTAACTCCTCAAGACTATAATTCATCGTTCAATCTTCTTTAAGATTTAAAAAGTCACGTAATGTTTTTTCATAAAATCTTGAATTTTTTTACAATTTGAAAACTAAAAAGTAAAATATCCAGCATGCAAAAAAAAGAACAAAGCACAATATGAAAAATACTCTGAAGGAAAAGCATAAAAAAGAAACTTTCCCCTGAAAAAAAGGTAGTAGGATAACACACATGCAATAAATAGTATAGTGGATAGCACAATAAATATACTAAAACAAAATATGGATATTTAAACTTTTTATAATTATTTGTAAGAAAATTATAAAGAGTAATGAGTACAAAAAAAACTATCATATATCCAGTTTCAGCCAAGGATCCTAAAAGCTTCTCAGTATTTATTGTAAAGTAGCAAAATGGAAGCAGGAATATGCACAGATAAATTATTGTATTCTTTTTCTTTCTTTCAAAATGATATTTGCTTGCGAGATATTTTCGAATGTATAAACCGAGAGGAAAAGTAGCTAGCAAAATATTCACGATAAGCCCAGCAAAAGTCCTCTCACATTCTATTGAAAATAATATGCCTGCTATCAAAATAGATATAAAAATGCAGGTTATTAAGAACGCTTTTTTCATACCTAATTTATCTCATTAAAAATTATTTCTACTGTGTTATCAATATTTTTATCATCAAAATATCCAC
>JARGFC010000023.1:0-20339 GCA_038397925.1 Treponemataceae bacterium | reverse complement strand
TGCATCATACAACCGCCTTGCGTTATATTAAAAAATTTAACTTGGCAGTTAAAGAAATATGTGGAGAAGAGTTTGAAAAAGATGCAAGCCCCACGAATATGAAACTTGCATCACACTTTAACGCTGGGCAGTCATAAAGGAAAAAAGACTAACTCAGCTATATAAGGAGGTATACTTCAACGGTCATTGTATAAAACAGTAAAAAAGCATATATGTTACAATTTTTTGAAAAATTCCTACAATAACAATATAGCAAAGAATTTTTCAAACACTTAACGAGTAGCTAAAGAAACCTGATTCTAACATTTTCTATAAACGATTTTATAAAAGTATTTATAGTTTACAAAATTTTAGAGCTTGACTATTTTATGACATAGTGATATAATACAGTATATAAAAAAATAAAGCGAAAGAAAGTGGAGGATAATAATTAAAATGTCAGAAGTTATATGTGTAGATAATTTAACTAAAGAATATAATGGTACAAGAGTAGTTGACTGCGTAAGTTTTTCTGTTAAAAAAGGTGAAATATATGGTTTGTTAGGAAGAAACGGAGCAGGGAAAACTACAATAATGAAAATACTTTTGGGACTGTCAAGTCCAACTGCAGGAAGTGTTTCAATTTTAGAGAAGAATATGAGTGTGAATTCAGAACGAGAAGTACTAAAGAAAGTTGGATGTATAATAGAAAGTCCGGGATTTTATCCTAATTTAACAGGTACTGAAAATTTAGAGATTTTTTCTGAATTGAGGGGAATAGACCCACTTTCTGTGTATAAAGCTTTAGAATTGGTAAATTTACCACATAAGGATAAAAAGTTGTTTTCAAAATATTCATTGGGAATGAAGCAGAGATTAGCTATTGCAAATGCGATTATGCACAAGCCTGAGATTTTAGTTTTAGATGAACCTATAAACGGATTAGACCCAATTGGTATTGCAGAAGTAAGAGAACTTTTAAAAAAATTAAGGCAATCTGGAGTAAGTATATTAATATCAAGTCATATCTTATCCGAGTTGGAGAGTTTAGCCGATCGTATAGGCATTATTGATTCTGGCAAAATGATTGAAGAAATTATAATGCAAAAGTGGAAAAATAAGGAGAATGGCGGTATTCGAGTTTTTGTAAAAGAAATTGAGAAGGTAAAAATGCTACTGTATACCAAGGGAATAAGTTCAGAGTATGTTTCTGAGTTTGATGAAGGACTTTTGATAAAGAGTAATGATTTAAGTGTTACAGAGCTTAATAAAATTTTTGTAAAAAATGATATAGAAATAAGTGGGATAGTAGAAGATAAAATTACTCTTGAAGAATACTTTAAAAAAGTTACCGGAGGGCATGGTATTGGTTAAATTGTTATTGTCTGAATTTAAAAAGAATAAAAGATCCAAAGCAATCTATTTGTCTGGAGCATTGGTTACTGTATATTTAGCACTTACTATATTTTATACAGTAAGTGCAGTGGGATTATTTGATAATTTTATATACCTATATAAATTTTCACTAAGTTATATGAATTATTTAATATTACCTATGATTCTTCTGTCTTTTGCAACAACCGCTTTTTCTAATGAGTATAAGAGCGATACAATTAAATATTTATGGACAGTTCCAATATCAAGAGCAAAGTTGTTTTTAGTGAAGTCATTGTATGTTCTATGTATTGCATTTATATTTATGGGAATTGTTTTTGTAGTGATTACATCGGCAGGGTATGTTAGTAGGTTTCAATCAAGTATGAATTTGCATTTGATTGCGAGATTTTTTGTATTGTGTGTAATCAGTTCTTTGCTTGTAACATTAGCTGTTCTGCCAATATCGGTAATAACAATCTTAACCAAAGGGAACAGTGTTATTACAAACCTCTTAGGGAGCATATACATAATAGTATCGTTCTTTTTAATGAAGGTTCTACAAGGTATTAGTCCATTGTCCAGTGCCCCCCATATCATATGGTATAAAAATTTTGAAGGTGTTCAAAATAATGAAAATATAGCGTTTATGCTTACAAATGTGGTGTTAGTGTTTGGGTTGTATTTAATATGGTCTTTGAGGATTCTTAAGAGGCAGGATTTATAAAATAAGGTGAAGCTATGTTACTTTTAGAATTAAAAAAAATTAAGAGAAAAAAACTACCGTTAATTTTTGCAATCATAGTTATTGTTGGAACAACAATTCAATACTTCATGGGAAATATGACATATAATGGGGTTGCTTATGGGAATAAACTCGGGTGGTTTTTTAAAAATGGTTTAACTTTAAATAGCTATTATCTTTTTATACCTGTAATTTCTTTGGTGGGTATGGAGTTGTTTGTACTGGAAGGGCGAAATAATACTCTTAAAAATTTATTGGTCATTCCTATCAATAAAAAAGAAATAATGCTTAATAAAATTTACTTTTTGTTTATATTTACAACAATTTATATGGTAATCACTTTCTTATCTATGTGTCTATTAGAGTCAATGTTTAATGCAAATATTATGAGTAGTTTGTTTGTATTATCATATTTTTTAAAGTATTTAATTCATGGTATAGTATGTTATATATTGTCAGTATTTATAATTATGACAATGCTATATTTTAAGCAAAGCATACAAATCACTGTTGCAGTTGCATTTGTATTCTCTTTCATTGGTGTTTTTATATCACAAGTGAAAATTGCATATGTTTATTGTGTGAATGCAATGTTTTATATCTCAGGTGAAGTTGACTCTAATATGTTTGAAAAAACAATTGCAGGTTTGGCTATATTGTTTTTAGCCTTCCTTGATATAAAATTACTTGCAAAGATTTCACATAGAGAAGCACTTTGACTTTTTGAAAAATTCCTACAACAACAATATAGCAAAGAATTCTTCAAAGCCTTGTCGGGTAGCTAAAGAAACCTGATTCTAACATTTTCTATAAACGATTTTATAAAAGTATTTATAGTTCACATAAATTATCCATTGAAAGATCTATAAATCAAAAAATACATAAAATATTTACCAGTGATGTATTTACTTTAATTGGGCAAACTAGATTGTTTTTGATTTAACAATTTATTATATTCAATTTCTAGGTCAGCTCTTTCTTCTTTTGAAATATTCATTGTTAGTCGATTATTTATTGATGTCAATATAAAATCAATAAGAAAGTCATCAGAATTTATGTTGCGAGTTAATTGAGTTTTTCTTTTTTTATATTGTTCTATATTTCCTTTGAAACTGAAAATTTTATGGTTTTTTATTATCAATAGTGAATTAGCAATATTATTGATAAAAGATATATCATGTGTTACAAACAATAACGATCTATCATATCCTTTTAGCAAATCTTCTAGCACTTCAATAGCTCGTATGTCTAAGAAATTTGTCGGCTCATCCATTATTAAATAATTAAAATCAGATGTGAGAACTTTGGCTAATTTTACTTTTGCCTTTTCTCCATCGCTGAGGACATCTATAGGCTTAAAAACTTCATTATCTTTAAATCCTAATCTTGCTAAAATAATTCTTGTCATTGTTTGATTATAGATAGAGCTTTCAATAATATTATCTAAAATTGTCTTTTCATTCTCAAGTATTTCACCCATTTGACTATAATAACCAATTTTCAAATTTGGCTGCAACCACATTTCAGCATTTAAAATCATATTAAGTAAAGTGGTCTTGCCTGAACCATTTTCGCCTATCAAGGCTACCTTGCTATCATTTTCGATTTCAAAATTAGCATTATTAAAGATAATTTTGTCAGCAAAGCTTTTATTTAGTTTTTTAGATTTAATCAAAATTTTGGAATGTATTTTTTCATTTTCAGGAATTGTAAGTTTTATTGGTATTTCTTCCTTTGGCTTTTCCTTTACTTCAAGCTGCTTGATTCTTGACTCTACTGCTTTAGCTTGACTATCAAGTTTTTTCTTATTACTTTGCCCACCCATTTTATGAAGCCTAGCTTCTGAATTTCCCATTCTTTTAGGAGTTGTTCTAACTTTTGAAGACTGGTTTCTGATATTAATTACAATGCTTGATAATCTTTTTTTCTCAGCTATATACTTTTCATATTCTCTTTTAGCAAATTTCATTCTTTTTACTCTTTCTTCTAAATAAAAAGAATAATTGCCATTAAAAATCTCAAACTTGCCATTATTTAGTTCAAAAATCTTGTTACATGTCTGATTGATAAAATCACGATCGTGAGAAATAATAATAAAACCTTTATATCTATTTTTTAAACTTTGGGCTAGTTTATCTTTTTGTTCTATGTCCAAATGCGATGTAGGTTCATCAATTAAAACAAATGGCGATTGCTCAGATAAAAGTTGCGTAAGTTTTAGTTTTTGATATTAGCCGGGACTATAATTCTTTTTATCTTCAATTTTAGATTTAGAATCATTTAATAAAAAATTAATTTTTGTTTTTACTTCAACATTTCCACTATAATCAAAATCAAGACCCGACAAAATTTTTAAAAAAGTTGTTTTTCCCACTCCATTATCGCCAATTAAGCCTATTTTATCATTTTCATCAACTGTTAATTTATCGAGTGTAAACAGTGTTCTTGTGCCTACTGTTTTTATTAAGTTGTCGATATATATCATAAACCCTCATTTTTTTAATTGAGATAAATTTTATCATATAAAATTATTGATGTCAATCTTAAAATTCAATCATGAAAAAAATAGCCAATTGTTAAGTGTATATTTTATTTTAAATATAATGATATTCAACTTCAATATTTAAAACCTAAAATAAATAAATGGGTTATAAGTCGACGCAATCAAAAACGAGACAGATGTAATAAATATTGCCAATGCAAATAAAAGTTCCATACTAAAAACAATGTTTGATTTATCAGCGTTTTTAAAAAGTTTTTTGTAAATCGGAACCGAACAAATAATTGCTGGTATGATAAACATAACTTTACTGCAAGTGCTTGCGTGGTTAAGTAAAAATTCTAATTCAAAGAACGAGACTTTTGTACTTGCATTCGAAATAAAAAGCATACGACTTAAAACGGAGCGTAGTTGCGATGCATCTTCCAATCGAAATATAACCCAGCCAAACATAATAACAAACAAACTTGCAATGCGTATAAAAACTTTTGCAATAGTGAGTGCTGTTTTACTTGTCAAGCGTTTTACTATATTTGCAACGACATACTTTTCAAAAATTAAAAACACTGCGTAGTACAATCCCCAAATAACAAAGTTCCAGCTCGCTCCGTGCCATAAACCTGTAAGCATCCAAGTAATAAAAATATTTAAAATATGTCGTACTGGTTTTACACGATTGCCTCCAAGTGGTATATAAACATAATCTCGAAACCAAGTAGAAAGGGTTATGTGCCAGCGTTGCCAAAAGTTTGTAACGGAGCTAGCACAATACGGGTGACGAAAGTTTTCAGGAAAATTAAATCCAAAGATTTTTCCGAGTCCAATCGCCATCAAACTATAACCACTAAAGTCAAAATAAATTTGTAGAGAATAAGCAATTGCAACAAAATATAAAATAAGTACAGGAACATTTTCAATGTTTGCATAAATATTATCTACAAAAATTGCTAGATTATTTGCGAGTATTACTTTTGCCCCGAGACCAATCATAAAAGTTTTTAGTCCACTTATAAAACCGTCAAAAGTTTCGGTTCGATTTTGTATTTCATTTTGAATATCAGTGTATCTAACAATTGGACCTGCTATGAGTTGTGGAAAAAAAGAAATATACAGTGCAAGATTTAAAATGTTTTTTTGTGGTTCTGTTTTTTTTCGGTACACATCGATTACATACGACAAAGCTTGAAAAGTATAAAAGCTAATTCCTATTGGTAAAGCAAACTGTCTTATACTAATATTTAAATCGAAAAGAGTATTGATATTTTGAATAAAAAATCCTGTATACTTAAAAAAGAATAAAAATGATAAGTTAAATATAATTGCCAAGATAAAAATTATTTTATTTCGGAATTGTGCAAAAAAATAATTAGCTACAATCGAAATTAACATTAAAATTATATTCTTAGGTTCACCCCAAGAATAAAAAAACAACGATGCCACCAAAAGAAAAACATTTCTTAACTGTATTTTTTTTGGAGCTATTAGTTTTAAAATAAAATATCCGCAACATATAAACGGTAAAAAAATAAATATAAAAACCATGCTACTAAAAAGCATTTTGTTTTTCTCCTTGTCGTGCTATTTTTTTATTTTGTATCAAAACCCATTAATATCACCTATAAGCAAAAGCTTGGAAAGGTTATTTTCTTCCATATAAGATTCTATGTCAACAAAATCATAACCATAGATTTCAGAAAAATACCAAGGATTTATAAAATGAGTTTTGTTATAATGGCTTCCTACAAGCTCAACAATTGGATTCGTAAAAGATGACCCTACAATTAGTATGCTTTCCTTTTCGGGACAATCAAAATCAAAAACAACTTTCCCACACCCCCCCCCATAATAAATATTATAATGATCTGAATATTTATCACTTGGGAATTCTTTATCTGAAGTATAACGGTATCTAGAATTATATTCTCTTTTTTCATCGTCACAATATGTAGTATATTTTGGAATATCAAAAAGATAAACTTTAAATTTTTCATTTGAAAAACTTAATGCACCCTCTCGATCAAGAGAACCATAAAAAACAACATCATATGTATGTGTGCCAACAGGTTCTAAAAGTTTTACATCTTCACCTTCAAGCATCTTCATTATTTTTGTGTAGCCAATGTATGAACCATAATAGTTCCAATGATGATCAGTTTGATAAAAATATTTTTTGTATTCGTCAAATGATTTATATGAAAGCATATCGTAGTCGGTCATCGGCATTTTTGTTTTTATGTAGTCGAGAGTTTTGTATTTTTGTAAATCATTAAAGTCGGCTGATTGCGATGTCATAATAAAAAAAAGATATTTAGGATATGTGATTTTTGCGAGCATAGATGGAGCATATCTTTCAAAACAATAGTCTTCAGGTGCTGAAGGTTTTCGTACCAAATAACCAGAATCATCTAACTTATATATTTTGTTTGCAACAACTTCGGTATAGGTGTACTGCCCCTTGTCTTTTTGTTCAGGTACTTTTTCGCGTGCTGGTTCTTTTTTTTCGATTTTTTCTTGTTCAGGTTTTGCTTTGTTATCTTTATCAAGTCGGGTGTTATTTTCGCGTTGACCTTTTGCAAGTATTTTTTTTAATTGGGTATTTGTACTAGAAAAGTTTGCAGTTAAAAAGTTATAAAAACTTTTTACAGTATATTTTATTTCCATAGAAGCTAGCATTTGATCGGAAATAGCATTCTCTAATTTGTTTTGAAACTCTCCTGTAACAAATTCGCTAAACAAAAATCTCGGCATCTTTTGTAGCGTTCTATTTTCTTCAATAGAAATATCTTTTTGTGTTCTAAACACAAGCGAGTAAAATAATCCCAAAACTAAAAATACACCAACTAAAAATAAAGATACAAACACTTTCTTAAAATTATTACTCATTGTAAAATCTACACCAACTTTCAAATTTATATTTTAAGATTTATTAAATAAAGTTCAAGTAAATAATAGCACAAGCATCAAGTTTTGGCATCTCACGAAACCTTATCGCAACATTTATCATAACGAATGTAAGCCCTAAACTAATTTCCTCGTCTACATCTTGTACAGCCCAGTATATGAATACGCTCTGTTCCATCTCGTCTAACAAAATTTCTAGCTATTAAATAGCTGTCAGGACCAATTTCTTTTTTGCATACGGGACAACGACGATGAACATCGGGTTCAGTTACATGATAACAATGCGGACAACCATAAATATAGCAAAGGTTGTCATTGTCGGGACGCTTATAAATACCTGTTACTACCGTCTCCCCTTTTTCTAAAATAGTGCCACAAATCGGACAAGCACCAATGGTATCTAGCCCCGCAAACTTATTGTATTTTTTGGAAGAAGGCTGTTTTGCAGACCTTGAAAAAATTTTATAAAGTATAAAAACTAAAAATATAAAAACAAAAGCAAGAACAACCAGAGATGTTGGTGTAAGATAAATCTCATTCATAAGATTTATAATAGCAAAAAATTATTTTTTTGGCAAGGGTTTTTTATTTTGAGTTTTATAAAAATAATTTTTTGCCAAGTTCAAAAGTGCCTTTGTTTCTTCTTTTTTGAGCTCACGAAACTTTCCATAGGGTAAACCATCAAGCTCTATGTTGCCAATTCGTAGTCGAGTTAGTTGACGTATTTTTACATTAAAATGTTTTAAGACATTACGGATTTCGCGGTTTTTCCCTTCAATAAGAGTTATCATCATTTTTTTAGAAGAAAGTTTTTTAGCAGCTTTGCATTTATAAACAATCCCGTCCACTTCAACTCCCGACATAAATTCTTTTAATATTTTTTCATCAAAGGGAAAAACTGTTTCTACAAAATATTCTTTTTCTATTTCACTTGAAGGATGAGAAATAATCTTGGCAAACTCCCCATCATTAGTAAAAATAATCGCACCACTTGAATAAAGATCTAAACGTCCAACATTATAAAGACGCTCAGAAAAACTTTCTTTTAATAAGTCAACAGCAAGGGGACGAGAAAAATCATCTCGCAAAGAGCAAAGATACCCCTTTGGCTTATTGAGCAAAACATATACTTTTTTTTCTTCTGGAGTAACGGGTTTTCCATCAAAGCATACCTTTGCATCTTGAGCAACCTTTGTTCCAAGCTCTGAAACAATTTCGCCATCTACACTTACCCTACCCTCTTTGATAAACTCCTCGCATTTACGCCGAGATGCAATTCCACATCTTGCCAAAAAAACCTGTAAACGCAAGAGATTATTTTCTTTTGCAACTTCACTTTTTGTTAATTTATTTTTCATCACTATTTTACGCCCATAACAAAAACCCCGTCCCAACTCCCCTTAGGCGGATTAGCTTGATAATGTTCCACTCGCTGTAAAAAAACCTTTGCAGGTATATCATTAAAATCTTTAGCACAAGTTGTAAAATATTTTTTTGCTATATCCCATTTTTTATTTCTATAATAAGCAAGTCCCGTTTCAAAGGTTACTTTTAATTCTTTTAGTTTTTCGGGCGGCATTTTTTTAGTTTCTTGTAAAATTTCATAAATTCGTACAGCTTCATTTTTCCCCTTTACAGCAATGAAGTCCAACTCCCTACAAATAAAGTCCTTGTTTAAACTTTTATAAACAGTATCAGAAATAATACATTTTGTACCATAAGCCTTATTCACACCTTCAAGCCGTGCGGCTAAGTTTACAGCATCACCAATTGAAGTGTAATCTTTTCGGGTTTTAGAGCCAACTGGACCAAAAACTACCTTTCCTGAATTTATACCAATGCCAATGGAAACAGGTTCCTTGCCCGCCTTTACAGCTTCAATTTGAGCTTTTCGCATTGCAGTTCTTATTTCAAGGGCAGCTTTACAAGCATTGATTTCTTTTTTAGGACCTGAAAAAAACGCCATCATTTCATCACCTACATATTTATCAATGTCGCCACCATTATCAAAGATAATTTTTGATTCAAGATCTAAATAATAATTTAACATTGCAGTAACATCTCGAGCTTCCATATTTTCACAAATGGTTGTAAAGCCACGAATATCCGTAAACAAAAAACAAAGGTCGCGTAAATAACTTCGATTTGCTATATTTTTATCAGCATTGCGAATAGTGTGGAATGAAATATATGGCAAAATTCCTCGAACCAATGAAACAATGTTTTTTATTTCAAGAGAAAGAGTTTTAAGCTCATCATTCGATTTTACATTTTCTTCAAACACAAATTTATCAGCGTCAATTTCAGCATTTCCAGAAATCATACCATCAAAAATATTAGCAGTTTTTCGAATACTTCCTGTTAAAAAGATAATTGGCTTTGCAATATAATCTGCAAGCAAAAGAGTAATGATTATCGAAAGATAAAAAAAAGTAGCGGAAAGTGCAACAACAAAAACTTTTACCTGAAAATATGGGCGGTCTAAAACTTCTTTCAAATATGAAACAACTGAAAAACCTATTAAACGCTCCCCAGCCTTTCGAGTAAATAAAATGGGATACACATAAAGATAAGTATCTTTCGCTTCGTTATAATGTGGTAGATTTTTTTTACTTGGACTATTGTATTGTGTTAAATAGTTGAAAGCTTGTTTATTAGTAATTTTCTTTTCGATCGCAGAAATTTGTTTTAGTTTATCGCCGGCTGTTGTATATGCAAAAACCTCAAAGTTAGGTAGGTCGGAACTGTTTTTAATTTGCTCTAAATAAAAAGCTTCTTTGCTATCTGTAATTATAATATCAACTCGTTTAAAAGGAAGCGGAGACGAGGCATTTGTTTTTTTAATACCTTCCAAAAATGCACTAATCTTTGCATGAAGTCCATCAGAAAAATAGTAAATTGCAGAAACCTGTTCAGCCAAATTTGTGCCTGTTGTATTTATATTCTGTGTTAATAATGAATTGTAATTTTTTAAGTTACTATAAACAAAGGTTCCAAGCACTGTAGTTATTGTAACAAGAAAAACAATAGCAATTTTTGTTTTTATATGAGTTTTTCGTTTTTTGTGTTTTAAGGTTGCAGTATGTTTTTTGATCTGTCTTTGTAGTCTTAAATATTTACGAGATTCTTTTTCAGTTTTTTCTTGTTTTGTTTTTAAGCTTTCTATAGCTTTTGCTGTTGCTTCTTTTTCCTCTTGCTCTTGTGCGAGCAAAATAGATTTGTATTCAGCATAAGCTTCATCTCGTTTCTTTCTGGAAATCATTCCATAACCGAGTAAAAAAATATGAAAAGCAAGAGCAATAAAAAAAGCAATGTATACAAGAAGGCTTAAAGTATAAAACCAGCGAGGCGTATTAGCAAAAGTGACCATCGCCACAAGAGATGTAAAAATATAAAGCGTAACTGTTATAAAGACAAATAAATAAATAACGGAGTTTTTTATTACTTTATTTATCTTTTTAAATAATGACAAAAAAGTTAAAATAAAAGCTACAGGCATCAAAAAAAATGAAAGACAGCCAAGATATAAAAGACTAAAATCGGCAGGCACAGCATTTGAAAATAAAACCGTAAAAGGATAAAGAAGTTCTGAATTTATTTCTTTGTTAAATAAATTCATACTTTTCATACTAAACGGAAAAAACATCAGTATGCATAAAACTACAAGCGATATAAGTTTTATAATATTTTTAAAAATAAAGTCTTTAGAAAACAAAGGCTTTATTTTAACACCAAAATTTTTTTTACTTTTATTTTTATCTTCAATCTCTTTTATTTTTTTCATTTTTCCCCCAAACAAATATATTATAACACACAAACATTTTACCTAAAAGACTAAAAATTAAAGAACGATTCTATCGTTTTCACTACGCTTTACTTTTTTTTCTTTTTCTAACAAATTCAAAATAGGTATAATATATTTTCTAGAAAGTCCCGTTCTATCTCTAGCTTCTGAAATCGTAATTAAATCTCCGGTTTTTTTATTTTCCATAATTTGTTCAGAAACTTTTTTGTAAACATCTGTATGAAAATACAAAAAATTTTCCAATAAAATAAGCTTTTTTAACAAAACCAAATCTCTGATTTCTTTTTTTGCTTGCGGAACTTGTAGTTTATCGGCTTCAATACCAGCGGTACCCGCTTTTAATGCAAGATCCAAAATTTTTTGTGCATTAGGAGAAAGCTCCCCTACATCCTTACCTTTTAGATTGTACCGATGTGCTTTTTTTTCTAAAAGGTTTTGTGAACATAAGGTTTGCAAAATATCCGTCTTTAATTTTACCGGTAAGCTTAAATCGATTTCATCAACGGTAAAACCAACTTGAGATTTTTCCGCAAGTTTTAAAATAAGTTTTTTCCAATTTTCAAAACTCTTTTTATCACAATAATAAGAACCAACAGTAATGAGTTCTTTTTTATCTTCAACAAGTTCTTCAATGCTTGCTTTTTCTTTTTCGATAAAGCTTTCACTTTTGAACTGAAAACTCTGCCAAGACGGAAGTTCAACATTGCTATAAACTGCAAAAGCTTTTTTAAAATTCGCTCGGCTATAATTTTCAAAAACAGCAAGCACTCTACACGCAGCTAAAATACTACTTCCACCATGCCTAATTAAAACCGCAGGTTGATTCCACTGGCAGGCAATTGGCTCGTTAATCGAAAGACGCCCGAGACTGTGGTCAATACTATTTAAGTGAAGCTTCCCAATTGCATGACTACTCCCAAGTGAAATTTCTAACTCACTATGATTTCTAAAAGTATTTACTTGTCCCTCATTATAAAAAAATTCATCAACCCGAATTAAAAGATGCGAACCTTGAAGAATTGGACTTCCCGTATTTTTTGTTAAAAGCATTCCCCGCTTTACTTCAACCTTGTCATTAAACTTTAAGTTAAGTGCAGTACGAGATGCGGGCTCTATTGTTTCCCAGTCTTTATGATGAGATTGAATATTTTTTATTCGACAAGAAGAATTACCGGGATACATTGCAAGTTCATCACCAATGCTAACACTTCCACCTCTGAGCGTTCCTGTAATCGTAATGCCAATTCCCTTTAGCGTAAAAACTCTGTCAATGTAAATAAAAGCTTTATCACTCAGTTTACGATTTGATTTTTTTATAAGCTCTGTAATATTTTTTTTTAACCCATCAATTCCTTCGCCCGTGATAGACGAAACACAAACTACATCAAGCGACTTACCTAAAATTTTTACACAATTAACTTTTATATCTTCTTCTAAAAGTTCTAAAAACTCACGATCGACTAAATCGATTTTAGTAATAACTACAAGAATATCTTTTATTTGCATAGCTTTTAAAACTCGCAAGTGGTCAGTTGTCATTTGCATCCAACCATCATCTGCAGCAATTACAAGTAATGCAACATCCAAACCCCATGTACCCGCAACCATATTGCGTATAAACCGTTCGTGTCCCGGCACATCAACAATACCTATAGTTCCAACGTCCTTGTCTTGTAAAACTGCAAAGCCCAAATCAATCGTCATACCTCGTTTTTTTTCTTCAGGTAAATGAGTTGTTTCGATACCTGTTAAACGAGTAATTAAAGATGTTTTTCCATGATCGACATGACCTGCTGTTCCTAAAATATATGCCATAAGCTATCCTTATACTTTAACCTCCAAAAGCGAACTTGTAATATATTTATCATCGACTTCGTCAACGCTTATCAAATGAATTAACAAAGTATCATTTTCAATAACTGTTATTATAGGACGAGGCAAGTTTCGCAAAGCCTCTTGTAAATATTTTGCTCGTTTAGAAATGCAAACGGCATAGCTTGGAAAACTTAAATCAGGAGTACTTCCACCACCTAGTGAAAATCCCGCTTCAACTACCGAAACCTTTGTGCCAAACTTTTCTTTTACATTAGCTACAATATTTTCACACCGTTGTTTTATTTCATCAATATTTTGATTTAATGCTTTTTTTGAAATCGATGCTTTATTATTTAAATACCGCACCAAACAAACTTGCATTAAACTTGCCACCGTTCGCCCTACCCTATAAGTACGCATAAGTTGATGAGTCGCAATTTTTTTTATTAAAGTTTTTTTCCCAGTAATCCAACCAGCTTGCGGACCACCAAAAATTTTATCTCCAGAAAAGCAAACTAAGTCCGCTCCGCTTTTTAAGATTTCACGAACAGTCATTTCGCCATCTACTTGCAAGTCTAAATTTCCTGAGCCTTGGTCAACAGCAAAGATTACGCCTTCGGGCAGAACTTTTTTTATTTCTGCCAAACTCGGAAATTTTGCAAAACCCCTAATGCGATAATTTGAACAATGAACAGCCAACACCATAGCCGTGTTTTCATTGATAGCAGAACTTATATCTGAAAGCGTTGTAATATTCGTTGTTCCTACTTCCACGAGTTTACAACCCGCAGCTTTTAAAATTTCAGGAATACGAAAGCCACCACCAATTTGCACTTGCTGCCCTCTTGAAACAATAACTTCGCGTCCTTCTGCTAAAGCTTTTAAAAGCAAAAAAACCGCAGCAGCATTATTGTTAACAAGTACCGAATCCTCAGTGCCTAAAAGAGCTGAAAGCGAGCTAGTTAAAAACTCAAAGCGTTTTCCTCTTTTGCCACCTGTTAAATCAAACTCAATACTGGAGTACTCACTTGCAATTTTTTCTGCTTCACTCCAAGCTCCTTTTGGTAAAGGGGATCTTCCAAGATTTGTGTGTAAAATAACTCCCGTTGCATTTACAACACTTGTAATTAAACTTCGCAAAATCGGGTAGCATTTTTTTTCTACAATTTCTGCACAAGCTGTAATTGTAGGCACTTCAAAATTTTTATCTTTTTTTAATTTTTCCCGAATCTCTTGTAAAAACTCATCTGCTTCTTTTAAGACATTAACACGCCCGATTTTGGCAGACAGTTCGATTAAGTTTTTTTCGGAAAGCAATTTTTCTAACTGAGGTATTTGAGCAAACTTATTCATATCAATTAAAACGGAAGAGGCAGGAATCGAACCTGCCCATGCAAATAGCGCAAACATCGGTTTTGAAGACCGAGAGGACCACCAGATCCCATCAACTTCCAATTAAAATTATATGAAAAAAAACTTTTTTGTCAAGGTGATTTTATTTTGAATATTTTTTGTGTACGTCTTTAAATTTTTCACGCAATGCAAGCGCAACATTTTTAGGGACCATTGTAGAAACATCACCGTTGTATCGAGCTAATTCTTTTATAGCACTTGATCGTAGCACAAAATATTTTGGGTCGGGAACTAAAAACAAAGTTTCTAAATCCTTGTCTAAACTTTTGTTTAAAATAGCTAAATCAAACTCATAAGAAAAGTCAGCTACATTACGCACCCCTCGAATCAAGGTGTCAGCCTTTACTTTCCGAGCATAACTTACAATCAAAGATGTCCAAGTTACAACCTTAACATTATCAAAAGAACCTACATTGTCTTCAACCATTTTTTGTCTTTCCTCTGCGGTAAACAAAAGTTGCTTTTGTGAATTGATTGCGATTACAACATGAAGCTCAGTAAAAATTTTCGCTGCCCTGCGAATTATATCCAAATGTCCTAAGGTGGGCGGATCAAAAGAACCTGCAAAAACTGCTATTGACATATCTACAACCTTACTCTAAATTTTCTATTATCTTATCAAGCTTTGAAATACAAGCTTCAGAAAATCCTTTATCGGGTAAATCTTCAGCTAAATTTTTCAAATGCGTTAACATTTTTTTTACAGTAATATCTTCTTCAACATTTATGCATTTTGGATGCATCAAAAAATTTCTCATCTGCATAAAAATTGCTCGCATTCGCAAGCCAACAGACCCCTTAAGTTTTTCTATAATGTATTGCATTTTTACTCGCTCAGTACTAACTAAAAATTTTTTACTTTCTTCTGGCGGTAAAACAGTCATAAGATCGCGGAGAGCTTTAAATAGCTGGAGCATTTCTGTACTTGAAATAGTAACAAGTGCTTTTTCAAAATTGGGCATCGACTTTATATTACCAACCGGCAATTTTTTTCTTTGTGGAAGAAAAACTTTATTATCATTATCTATACTAGCACCAAGATTATTGGTATTGGCAACACTATCATCGAAAATAGTTTCTGCACTTTCTCTAATCGGCTCAACTTCAACATTATCAACAACACTGTCATCAGAAACAGTCTCTGCAAATTCTGCAATTGGCTCCGTTGGAATATTATCAATATCACTTAAATCAATTCCATCATCACTAAGTATATCTTCAAGAGTTTTGGGCTTTTCAACTTGAGCATTTTCATTTTTGCCAAGCGATAAAAATTTGTCAAAGCTATCCGCAATATCTTTTAATTCATCAAGCGTTTCAGCCTGATGGTTTAATATTTTTTTCTGGTCTGAAAGAACATCCTCATCGTATCCTAAATAATTCAAACCTTCACTTTCTTCATCTTCAAAATAACTTTCTCCATTGTACTCCGGTAAATTTAATGAACTCAGTTTTTCATTTAAGCTATCAATTAACTCACTCTGTTTTGAAAGCTGACCTTTAACATTTTCATCTTCACCATATTGGGGTAAATTTAATGAACCCAGTTTTTCATTTAGACTGTCAATTAACTCACTTTGTTTTGAAAGCTGATCTTCCATTTGAGTTTGCCTTTTTTCATCTTGCTTAAACTTCATTTCATTTAATTTTTCATTTAAGCTATCAATCAGCTCTGCCTGTTTTGCAAGTTGGTCGTCAGCTTTTGCACGCTTAGCATTTTCACTTTCCATTGAGCCGTCAAAACCTGCTTGCATTTTTGCATTGTTAATTTCATCATCACTAAGTAAGTCAAAAGTGTTTTCTTCTCTCGCAATGTCAGGTTCTGTCCCAGACAAAACGAGACTTTCATTTTCAGGCGTACGAGCAAATTGCGGTTCTTCTTCCACAGATGGCAAAACAAAATCATCACTTTGCCAAGCTTGTGGTAACATAGACTGAGATGAAGGTATAAAACTTTGTCCCGCAGGATTTGCAAAAGACAGATCACCACTCATCGCTGCAAAGTTTTCACGAATATTATCTTCACTTAAATCAAGTGGCAAGTCAACATCGACTATATCTTTTAATGTATGTTCTTCAATTCTATCATCTTTTTTCCAAGTTTCTTTCTCATCACAAAGTTCCACAAAATCATCAAAGGGAATATTTAAATCACTAGATACCTTATCAAGTGTCTCAGGCGGAAGTGAAAAACTATCCTCTTCTTCAATTACTCTTGATACAACTTTAGTCACTTTAGGTTTGTTGGATTCTCTTTTTAAAAATATAGGCTTGTCTTTTTTTTGTGCAGAAAACTTTTTAGTAGCCTTTTCATAAAGTCGCAAACTTTCAGCTAAGTTTTCTAAGTCATCCTTTGAACTACTAGCACTTTGTAAGTTTATCATTTTATCGGTCATCATAACCGCATCTAAAATATTTCCATGTGCCTGTAAAAATTCAGACATCGCCGCCATTGCAATTATATTATTTGGCTCGTTATCCAAAACAGTTTTGTATTGTTTTTGAGCTTTATCAAAATTCTTTAAGTTTTCATAAGATTTACCTAATAAAATTCGAGCGTCATTATCATTTGGTTTTTCTACTAAATATTTTTCAAACTGATTAGCTGCATTTTTATATTCACTTGCGTCATAATATTGATTAGCAAGATCTAAACGCAAATTAATTTCACTGGGAAACTTACTAAGAATTTGTAAAAAAATATTTTCAGCATTTTCTTTTTGCCCTAAAAATGAAAGTAGTTTTCCGTAAAGTTTTAAAACTTCAATTGAGTTTTTATTTTTTTGATAAAGCTTTTGTACTAGTTCTTTAGCTGTAGCAAAATCTTTAGCTTGTAAACAAGTGTTCGCATACAAAAGTAAAACTTCATCGCTTTCTGTTCCCGCATTTTTTGCCTTATTTAAAACTTTTAAAGCTTCAGCAATTTGTTTTTTTTCAATTAAGTATTTTGAATATTCTAGAACAGCTTTTTCACTTTTTGGATTTATCAATAAAGCTTTTTTATAATATTTTTCTGACTCAATTTCATCGTTTATTTTTAAATACAACCCACCAAGAGTAACACAAGCACGTTCGGTTTCGCCTTCAGTTTTTATAATTGCCTTTTCAAAATTAATTGCTTCACTTATGTTGCCTTCCTCTTTATAAATTTCTGCAATATTGTGTAAGACATCTGCCCAGTTAGGATTAACTCGAAGTGCAACATTATAAAAAGCTAAAGCCTCTGTAAAAGCTTTTTCTTCTTTATAAATATTTGCTAGATTGTAATTTAAGTAGGGATGGTTCGGGTCAACTTGCAAACCTTTTTTATAATAAAAACTTGCACTTACTTTATCACCACTTACAAGATAAGCTGAACCTAAATAATTATACGCAAGGGCGTCATCAGGTTTTAATTTTACTAACTTTTGAAAAGCAGTTATAGCTTTTTCGTAATCGCCTGCATCCTTATAGATACTTCCTAAATTAAAAAGCACAGTTTCATTTTCGCCTGCAATATCTTGTGCTTCTTTTAAAACTTGAATAGACTTATTATGTTGTTTTAGATGTCTATAAACATTACCTAAATTTGTTAATGCTTCAACATCTTTCGGAAAACGATTTACAATTTCCTGCCATATTTGCAAACTCTTTTCGTAATCCTGAGTGCGAATATAAAGAGTACCTAAAAGCTTTTCTGTTTCTAAAAAATTTTTGTCATCAAGATTAGGATTTTCCGCAATAATTGATTTGAGAATTTTTTCAGCGTTTACATAATTTCGGGCTAAAAATAAATTTCTAGCTTGAGAACGCCTTATACTAATGTTATTTAAATTATCTTGCATACTTGTCCCTTTTACAAAAAGCACCTTTAAGTCTGAAGTTTTTAATTATTCGTAGCTCTTTTCATACAGTCTGAACTAGCCTTAGGTCTAGCCCAAACCTCTTTGGAAAAATTTCCTACACGGCTTTCACCGTCCTTATCATACGCTACAATCGCAAAAAAGTAAAGCCTTCCATTTTCCAAACCTTCAACTTTAAAATTCAAAACATTACCAACATCAATTGGCGAGTTACCATAAAAGTATTCCCCTGAACGCTCACCATAATAAACCATATAACCCGCTGTATCAAAATCTATCGAAGGAGTCCAAGTCAACTCGACAGCACCGTCTACCCCTTTTGCATAAACTGAATTCGGTGGTAAGGGAAGAGAATCCCCCTCGTAGATAAACTTAATAAAATTAACAACGGGACTTTTTTCACATTTACCATCAGGAAATAAAACCGCCGCAATTTGAAAAAAGCGTCCTTTAATTTTTTTTAAATCACAATTTGGTCCCACTTCTATCCACTTTGGATTTTCCGCTGTCCAGTTAAATTGATTGTTACTTGCCCTTATGTAATATAGAACATCAGTTTGACTCGGCTTAAAATCATCAACAATAAGTCTAATAGCATTCGAATAATTTCCACCTGTGTCAATTATGGTCGACTCAAAGCGCCCACCGTAAATAGGCAATTTTTCAAAAAGCTTTTTGTTAAAAGCATAAGACTCACCACTTTGTCTACTCACTTTAAACTCATCCAAATATCCCGAATAGTTTTTTCCTATTTCTACCTTTTTACCACGACCTAAACGTGAATATAAAACTTCTCCACCTTCATGTCGAGTCGATGTTAAAAACTCAATTGCTTCAGCAAAACCATTTACCCGATATTCTAATAAACCATTTGCACTATTGTAAGAAATTAAGTGGTGAGACCATTTTTCAGGCAGAATATTAGATTTTGTTTTTAAACTTAAATCAATGCCTCTTCCATTTTTTTGCCAAATATTAGCAAAGTTCCATTCCATTTTGTTTTGCATAAGATTTGCAATTATGCTTTGATACAAGATTTTACCATCTTCATTGAGAGAAGTTTGCCAACGCAAAATAGTAGATCCTGCATCGGTAACTTCGGGCTTAATCCAAAACTCAATCGTAAAAGATCCTAGTGTTTCATTTCCTGCAAAAAAACTTTTATTTGACGGCTCTAAAACTACAGCAGGCGTTTTACTCTGTGGCGTACAAAGAGCAACACCACGACCATACTTTGCTTTTTTACCATCAACTTGTAAAAAACTAGAACTTAAAACCGAATAGTTTTTTGCTTCATCGATTACAGGTTGCGCATCAAAACTCAAATAAAGGTCAGAAACTTCGCTGAGAGTTAAGTTTTCCGAAGTCAATGTCGCAGCAGGCAAACCAAATTTCCCACCGGTAAAAGAAATATTTTTACTTGAATTAAGTTTTTCCCAACCTGAATTTCCCCCAAGCTCGAAAACTGCTTCTTCAGCCCCTAAAATATTCGCAATAAACAAAAAAATAAAAAAAACAAAACGTCTCATTAACTTAAATATCGGCAGATTTTTTGACTAAGATTAGACGATTTTTTACCTTGTCCTATTTTATTGATTAAAACTAAAAGCTCTTTACGAAGTCAAAAAGAATACATCGCTTACCTGCTTCAATTTGATTGTAAAATTGCTATAAAAAGTTCATTCACAACTTAGCAAGAGAAAAAACGTCCTCGTTTTTTGATGTCTGTCGAGTTTTGCAACTTGAATAATTTGCTTGTTGCAAAACATCGCTGTTGTTTTATTCTAGTTCGCCGTCCGTGGCGAATAGAACAAACCTTAAAATTTATGTTATTATTATTATTATTATTATTATTATTATTATTATTATTATTATTATTATTATTATTATTATTATTATTATTATTATTATTATTATTATTATTATTATTATTATTATTATTATTATTATTATTATTATTATTAT
>JARGFC010000022.1:0-17673 GCA_038397925.1 Treponemataceae bacterium | reverse complement strand
TACTATCCCTAACGCTCACCTTGAAAAAATGTCCATATTTTTTCAAGGTGGTCGAGTTTTTTGTTTACAAAAAACTCGCTAGATAATTTATACTAGCCCGACATCCTTGTCGGGAGCGTTTTAAAAAACATCCGTGTTTTTCTAAAGTGGACGAATTTTGCAACTTGACAAAACCGGGTTGTTGCAAAACATCGCCGTTGCTTTGTTCATCAGCCCGCCGTCCGTGGCGGAAAGCTACAGCGAGGAGCGTAGCTCTGGCTTGCTTAAGCGGGAATTTTTGTGCACAAAAATTCCCGCCCGACTTTGCCACTTCAGCGTTGAAAACTCATCGCTAGGTTCAAGACCGCTCACCCATCCGAAGTGAGCGGATAAGCGATTTTCGCAAGTAAGGATAGTCTTATTTTTGTTAATCCTTACTCTTGAAAAAAAAATAAAAAAGCTTATAATGTATAGATATTTATTTTTGGGAAAATTATGAAACGAAGTAAAATTTTTATTCCTACCTTGCGGGAAAATCCAAATGATGCGGTAATTCGAAGTCATCAGTTGATTTTGCGAGCAGGGCTTGTGCGGAGAATTGGTAATGGTTTGTTTGCGTATCTGCCTTTGGGCTTGCGTATTTTTAATAAGGTGAGCAATATAATTCGGGAGGAGCTGAATAAAATTGACTCGCAGGAGTTTAAGCCTTCCGTGATGGTGCCGGGCGAACTCTGGCAGGAGTCGAATCGTTGGAACACAATGGGGGCGGAACTTTTACGGGTAAAAAATAGGCTGGAGCAAGATTTGGTTTTTAGCCCAACTGCCGAGGAGCTTTTTACGGGGCTTTTGCGACACGAGTTAAGCTCGTATAAAAACTATCCTTTGACCGCCTATCAAATTAACACAAAATACCGAGACGAAATTCGCCCGCGTTATGGCTTAATGCGAACTCGGGAATTTACAATGATGGACGCGTATAGTTTTCACACTTGTGATAAAAGCTTGGATAAGGTTTATGATGATTTTGAAAAGGCATATATCGAGATCTTTCGCCGTTGCGGACTTTCAACTATTATCGTAAAAGCGGATTCGGGTGCGATGGGTGGTGCAGGTTCGCAAGAGTTTATGGTGGAGTCGGAAATTGGCGATGATACTTTAGTTTTGTGTTCAAATTGCAGGTATGCGGCTAATTTAGAAAAGGCAGAAAGTTTGGACTCACCTGAAATAAAAGATCTTCAACCTTCAAAAACAGATGAGGCGATAACTGAAGTTGCAACACCAAATGTGAAAACTATTGAAGAACTTGAAAAGTTTTTTTCAATTTCACAAACTTCATTTATTAAAACTCTTATTTACGAAGCCGAATCTAGCGAGTTTGACGAGTTAAACGAGGCTTTTGCAAAAAATAAAAATAAACTTTTTGCTGTTTGTATTCGAGGCGACTTGGAAGTAAACGAAGCAAAGTTAAAAGCAAACTTAAAACTTTCCGACCTTGTTTTAGCAGACGATGCTCTCATCGAAGAAAAGACAAATGCAAAGGTTGGTTTTATCGGTCCAATTGGTTTAGAGAATTTGCCGATTGTGGTTGACAATTCAGTTTTGGAAATGCACGATGCTTTTTGTGGCGGTCTAAAAAAAGATGTTCACTTAAAACACATTGAACCGAGCCGTGACATTAAGGCGGACTTTATTTTTGACTTTCGTACCGCTAAGGAAAACGAGCTTTGCATAAATTGTAGTACGCCTCTTTACACAAAAAAAGGGACTGAAGTTGGACACATTTTTAAGCTCGGAAAAAAATACACCGAGTCGATGAATTTTACTTATTTGGACGAAAATGGTAAACTTCAAAAACCTACGATGGGCTGTTACGGAATTGGGGTTGACAGAACTCTTGCTGCAATTATCGAAGAGCACAATGACGAAAAGGGCATAGTTTGGCCTATGTCAGTTACGCCCTTTCACGCAACAGTTTTAGCTATTACAAAAAATGCTGCTCTCAATGCCGAGGCGGAAAACTTTTACAATGAACTTGAAAAAGCGGGTTTGGAAGTTTTGTTTGACGACCGAGACGAGCGGGCGGGTGTGAAACTAGCCGACAGCGAGTTAATCGGTATTCCTGTTCGTATAATCTTTAGCGACAAAAACAAAGGAAAACTCGAAGTTGGACTACGGGCAACAGGTGAAACAAAACTTATGCCACCTGAAAAAGCTAAAGACTTTGTGGTCGAATTTGTAAAATCCGAACTTGAGCGACTGGGGTAGCAAGCGAAATAAAAAACTTGCTTGAGGAAATTTTCAACATAGCCGACGAGTTAGTGAATTGTGATTTAACACTTGTACGACTTGAGCTTAACTTGCGAAAAACGCCACTCTCGCCACGGACGGCGAGCTAGTGAATAAAGCATCAGCGATGTTTTGCAACAAGCAAAGTATTCAAGGTTGCAAAACTCGACCACCTTAAAAAAACAAGGACGTTTTTTTAAGGTGACCGCTCGTGGATAACTCAGGGTCTGTAACTTAACGAATGAGCTACAAAACGCAAATAGTGGCAAAGTTGGGCGGGAATTTTTTCTACAAAAAATTCCCGCTTAAGCAAACTAGAGCTACGCTCCTCGCTGCCACAGCTTTACATTTTTTCACCTTTTTCATGACTAACCGCAATGATAATTTTATCTTCGATTGCAGAAAGTCTGGCTTTCATCTTTTCGACGATTTCTTTTTCGAGGTTGCGAAATGGCTCATCTAAAATGATCAAGTCTTTTTTAAGGTCTAAACCCCGAGCAATATTTATACGGCGAGTTTCTCCGATTGGAATTGATTTTTCGGTTAATGCTGTGTTTTCAAAACGGCTAGCTAAATTTTCTGCCGATGCAATTTCTAATTCGCTTTTTTTATTTTGGGCAGTATCGAAAAGATTTTCTTCAATTGTACCTTCTAAAATAAAATTCTCTTGTGGTACATAGGAAATTTTTTCGGCGATTTCATCTTCAGAAAAATCATTGATGTCAATGCCATTGAGAAAAATTGTGTTTTCTAGAACGGGTAATTCTTTTGTGATAAGTTTTAATAATGTGGATTTTCCGCTTCCACTTTCTGCCTGCATATAATGAAGTCCCGGCTTTAAACTCAAATTAAAGTTTTCAAAAACCTTATTTTCGTCATAGGCGATGTTTAGATTTTTGACTTCAAGAGAAGTGATTTTTGCTTTTTGAGAAATTGATACAGGCTCAAGTTTTTTCGCAGTAAAATATTTTTTGTCAAGCACTGAAAGACCTGACCTTATCGAAACAATATTATAAAACAAATTTTCAAAGGCACTGCCTATAAAAGCACTTAAACCAAAAACGGCGGAAAGTGAACCAATAGTTGTCCAATTTTGCAAAATCGAATAAAACAAAAAGATAATCATTGCATTATCAAAAATATTATATGGTAAATATATTATCGTAGAAAGCCACTCTCGTTTTACATTATAATTACAACGGGCATCTTGATAGTGCGAAAAATTTTTATTCGTAAGCCTCGTGAAAAACTTTTTTTGGCGGTTGATAAAAATCGTAAAATGTCCCGTTAAAATATCTTGTACATATTCATAATAATTAGAGCGTTCTTTTACAAAATTGTTCGACAAGACATCCATTTTTTTGTTGACATAGGAGAAGATGAGTCCTGAAAAAAACATTGACAATACCGAAAAAATAATAAATGGTGGAAAAATAAAATACATTGTTACAATTCCAAAAACAATTAAACACAAATTATAAATTGCGTCAAAAAAACTTCCGGTGGACTCCGATGCAAAATGTTCAAAGTGATTGATAAAAAGCTCATAGTATTTTGTTTTGTCAGCATTGTGTGATTCTTTTGTTTCGCAAGCCATATGGCTCGTAATATTATTTTTTAATTCTAATCGGAAGTTTTTTTTAAGATATCTTTCAAAAAAATTCTCGATAAACAAAACAAAGCCAGCAGAAAATCCAAAACCTGCGAAAAGTAAAACAAAACGAAAAGGTGCATTTCCGCTCAAGGTCCCATCAATTATTATTTGCAAAAACTTCGAGGCATATACATTCGAAAAGGATGCAAGCCCAATCAGCAAAACCACAAATGTAAAAGTAAATTTATTTTTCCAAAAGAGTTTTAACATGCAAGTCTCCTTCGATCAATTCCCAAATATAATCAAACTTTGAGGTGTCGATTTCTCGATGAGAAATTTCGATATATGTTATCTCCTCATTTTCTAAAAATTTATTTTGAATTGCTTCATAGTTTTTAAAATCAAGGGCAGAAAAGCTTTCGTCTAAAATAATGTTTTTGTACTCGCCACCAAAAAGTCGTGCCAAGGCAAGCCGTTCTCGCTCACCGCCGGATAATTTTTTCCCTTCAAGCCCGACATTTTCGCTTGACCTTTCGTATAGATTTTCAAGACGACTCAAGTCGAAAGCTTTTTTCTCTGGCTTTTTATCAAAAAAGATATTTTCTGCAAGGGAAAGGCTGAAAATATGGAACTTTTGATCAACGCAATAAAAAGGCAAAAATTCATTTTTTTGCAATATTTTTCCATTATAATAAACCCCACCTTTTGTTGGCTGTAAAATATTTAATAAGATTTTTATCAAAGTGGATTTTCCGCTCCCGCTTTTCCCCCGCAAAAGAATTTTATCACCTTTGTGAATTGTCGCAGAAATATTTTCTAAAGCAAATTTTTGAGTTTTGCCTTCGATTTTTTCTTTTGCATTTTTGCCGTCCGTGTTTTCCTCTTTGTTCTTTTTCATTTCGGTTTCAGGATAGGCAAAAAAAACATTTTTTAAGTTTATCAAAAAGTCGTCTGTAACCGGCAAAAATGTCAAATCTTTTTTTCCAAGATTGATTTTTTCAAGTTTGTCTTTCGAGGTTTTACCATAGCGAAGGTCAAGAAAAGTCCATAGAATTTCTTCAAGCTTTTGCGAAAAAACATTTAAATACAAAATTGTGCTTGTCAACATTCCTGCGGTTATTTTGTTTTTTGTAAAAAGGAAAATCGCAAAGGACAAAGCTCCGATACTAAAAAAAAGCGAAGTCAAATTCGTAAGCCAATTAAAAATAGTTTTGTGAATTTCGATTTTACAAAACTTATTTTCAAAAACTTCATTCGCTTTTTTTCTCGACTAAAAAGCATCGGTCGTTTTGCATTGCTAATAAAAAAAGGCAAGCCCTTTTGGTTCTCCATTGTTTTTCCATTGTATCTTTCTCTTAAAGTAATTTCCTCAGCGGAACGCTTATCAAGATAAGGCTCAATCAATTTCGTAACGAGTTTTCCGACAACAAAACCTGCAAGCATAATAATCGGCAAAGAAAAATGAAAAGATGCCACCACGACAATCGTAAAAGCAATTCCAATAATTTGAGAAAGAAGTGACGCAATTCCCAAAAGATAAGTCCCCTCAATATTCGGAATTTGTTTTGAAAAGGCAGTAAAATAATAATCCGTACCTCTGTCTAAAACCTCACCCGGTGGCGTTTCTAAAATCGACTGAGAAAGCTTTTCACTATTTTTTAAGGTAAAATGTTTTCGCAAAATAAAAACTAATTGCTCGCAAAAAAAATACACAAAAATAAAGCTGATATCGAGCACTGAATAAAAGAAAACAAATTTCAAACTTTTTTCCGAAGGGCTTTGCACAAAGGCGTCCACCACCCGTCCAAAAAAATAATAAAGCCCCATTCCGACAAGGTTTTGAATTGCCTTCAAAACAAAAATCAAAAACCCGTATTTTCGCATTTCATTATTGATAGTTTTCATTTTTGACACACCAAACCTTTGAATTTGTAAGCAGTCTTCGATATGGATATGTTCTATTTAGACAAGTCGCAAATTCTTTACAACTTAAGCATTCTGTTTTTATTTTTGCGTTCAACCACTTACAGGAGACTTCCCCTATGAAATGTTATAATCCAAAAAAAAAGGTCAAGAACTTTTAATGCAATTTTAAAAAATTTTTCTTTAAGTTTATCCAACACTTAAAAGCTCAAGATTATTTAGAGGTAATACTACTTACAATTTATTAACGCTTTTCCACCACAGCTAAAACCCTTGCAAAAATCAATGTTTTTTTGTATAATAACCTAGTGGAAAATTTTTTGAAAATAGGAATTAACGCCTTTGGTTGTAATCATGGGCGTTCTGGAATTGGAGCGTACATTTACTCACTAATTCATAATTTACCAGAAATGAAGCATTCAGTTTATGTATTCGGTCCACAATTCGATAAATATATATACACAACAGATCTTGACCCTTCAATGTATGATGGGATAACTATTGAGGATGATGAGTTTTCTGAAAAGCTTTTTGCAAAAACGAGTATGAATCAGCTTGTGAATAAACTTGAGTATGATGCTGTTTTGTTTCCTGCTGGGCTACAAAATCTACCTTTGAGTTTTGCAAAATCAGCCTTTTTGGTAATTCAAGAACCTATAAAAAAAAATACAAATTTTTCAATTTTTAACTCAATTTCTCAGTTAGGACAGAAAAATATTTTGCAAAAGGCTTCGGGGCTTATTGCTTCAAGTAACTATATTAAAAATAACCTTATTTCCTTTGGTATAAGCGAAGAAAAAATCGAGGTTATATACAACGGCATTGATACAAATATTTTTTTTCCAAAAACAAGTGAAGATGATACTCATCCTGAAAATGTGCCTTTTGTTATCAGAAAGCCATATATTATTTATGCATCCTCGATTTCGGAGCCTGAAAAACGGCATCTAGAGCTAATAAAAGGCTTTGAAATTTTTAAACAAAATACAGGACTGCCTCATCGCCTCGTGATTGCAGGGCAGGAGGGAAAGGTTGCTAAAAATATCCATAAAGCGGTGCTTTCGTCATCGGCTGTTTCTGATATAATATTGGCAGGTTACATTGAACAAGCACAGCTTGCACATTTTTATCGGGAAAGTGATATTTGTGTTTTTCCTTCTGAAATTGAAGGGGTGGGCTTACCTGTAATTGAATCAATGGCTTGTGGAATTCCTACTGCCTGTGCCGAAGCTGGAGCTATCCCCGAAATTGCTGGAGATGCTGCCTTGTACTTTGATGCAAAAAAGCCCGCCGACATAGCAAACGCACTGGAAAAACTTGCCAGCAATCCAAAAGAATCCACAGAAGAACTGAGAAACGAGCTAATCGAAAAAGGTTTAAACTGGGTAAAACGCTATAGCTGGAAAAACACGGCGGAAAAAACTTTTGGGTATATTTTTAGAAAGCTTAAAGAAAAAAAATAAAGGGAAAATAAAAAAAGCACTCGTCGTACAACAAGTGCTTTTTTTAACTTAATTAGTTAAGTTTAGTAGTTTGCACCAAGTCTTTCGGCTCGTTCACGTAAGAGCTTTGCAACACCACTTCTGCCTTTACCTTCATATTGCTGTGCAATCTTTTCAAATAAAGGTTTTACAAGATTTACATGTACAGGTGATGCCATAAACTCATCAAAGTTTGGAACACGAATAACCATTCCGGGCTCAATTACATCAGGGTCTGCAAACTGCACCTTAATGGAATCCGAACCTACATCTACAGCTGAAAAAGAATCTAGGGTATAACCAATGATAATTGGGAAAAAGTACGCCTTATCCTTGCTTCCATAAAATCTTTCAGCAATTTGTGAAAGAGTGTCTCCCTTCACAACTGTGTACTCTGTGTAGTTAACACTGAGAACAGGTTTTTCCACTGGTTCCTCAACAACTTCTGGTTGTGGAGTAGGTTCCTCTACAACAACTGGTTCTGGTGGTGGAGTTGGTTCTGGATCTGGTTTAGATTCACAACTTGTAACAAGCAACAAGCTGAGAACAGCCAACATCGCAAATTTTAAAATATTCTTCATTTTCGCTCCTTAAGAAAAATAATATGATCAATCATACCAAAAATAAAAAAAAAAATCAAGTGGTAAAAAGATTTTTTTTTATAAATTTATTATAATTTTTATGTAAATTTAACTCTTTTTTAAGTCTAAAACTATCATTTGTGGGCTTACATTGCCGTTAAATGTATTTCGTGTGATATTGTAGACTAGATCTACTTCAGGAACACCTTGCAAACTTTCTAAACGATCTCCTTCGCCCCAAAACATTGCAGTCCACTTGGTATTTCCTGATTTTACCGTAAGTTTTAAATGTTTTCGCTCCGTTCTTCCCACAATAATTGCATCTTCAAGTTTTAAATTTTGACTCATAAAAACTAAATTTTCAAACCCCTCACCAAAGGGTTCAAATTTGTCAACTACTTTTAGAATATCCTCATTTAAATAAGCTTCAGGGATTTCAGCATCTATTTCCAAAGTTTTTTCAACTTGTGAATCAAGTTCAATATGAATAGAAGCATTTTTTAGGTTTTTAAAAAAAATTGGGATATTTTCATTGTTTATCGAAAATCCTGCCGCATAATCATGCCCACCATAATCCAAAAAAAGCTCCTTTGAAGGTGAAAGTAAGTCCAAAATATGAAAACCTTTTACCGAACGACAAGATGCCGTTGCTGTTCCGTCAGACATTTTACAAATGACAATGCTCGGTACATTAAAAGTGTTCACAAGGCGGCTGGCTAAAAGCCCTGATACACCTCGGTTAATTTTGTCGCTTGCAATAACCACAAGTTTTTTGTTATGCTCGTCAAAACTTTTATAGCTTTCATCGATTATTTGCTCCCAACAAGTTTCAGCCAAGGTTTTTCTATCATCATTCATCTTAAAAAGCTCATTTACAAGTTCATTCCGCTCGGCTGGATTTTTTGCTATTAGCATTTCCAAAGCGACTTCCGCACGCCCCATTCGTCCCGCAGCATTTAACACAGGCGACACTGACCAGCTAATATCATTCGTCCCAATTTTTTGCATTCCTAAGCCCTGCCGAGCTAGGATATCCGCTAAACCGTATCTTAAGTTTTTATTCATAGCGTTCAGCCCCAGTCTTAAAAGCATACGGTTTTCGTCATACAAAGGCATTATATCTGCTATCGTTGCAACAGAAACTAGTTGAACTTCTTGGAGTTCTCTATCGCTAAACAGCTTACTTGTTGCTTGAACAAATGTTATAAAAATATTTAAAAAAGCATCAATTTCTGTATTTTTTTCCGGTAAATATTTACCAATTGTAGAAAAGTCTTTTAAGCGTAAAAGACTACTCTCGCCCAGCTCAGGAAATTTTTTTGCTAAAACAGGTTGCAGATCAAAAAAGTTAAATTCTATTCCTGTGCCAAAAATCTTTTTAAGCGTCTTTTTTTGCAAAGCTTCATTCCAGACAAAAATTTGCTGTCCTTGCAAAAACTGTGGTAAGCGTGTGGCAGTAAAACTTACCCCCTCCTCTTGAATATGCTCATTTACACTTGCAACTTCTACGAGGTTTACGAGTTTTCGTACTTCTATTGTGTAAGCATTATTTATCGGACGAACATTTAAAAGACAAATTGGGTTTTTATAAAATTCCGTCATTGCAAAACGCAAGGCTAAAACCAATTTCCAAGCAACCACACAGCCTGAAATTTCTTTTATAGGGTAGCCTGAATCTTCAAGCTGTGGGTTTATAATTGTAAAAGCATTTGGAAGTTTTTCTTGGGGTTTGTGATGGTCGGTAACAATTACATCAATACCAAATGTTGCGGCGAATGCTATTTCATTAAAGTTCGAAATCCCACAGTCAACAGTAATAATCAAAGTGCCATCCCTTTTTGCAAAATTTTCAACGGCTTCATTTGAAAGTCCATAAGCTTCATCCCCAGTAGGAATTTGCCAACTCACATCCAAACCTAAATCTTTTAACGCTTCATAAAGCAAGGCGGTTGCCGTAATGCCGTCAACATCCCTGTCCCCAAAAACTAAAACCTTTTCTCCTTCATCTTTTGCGTTTAAAATTCTATCGACAGCATCTTCCATATTGCGAAATAAAAAGGGACTGTGCAAATAACGAGAGTTTGTCTCCAAAGTGTAAAGAGCTTTCTCCCCATCCACAATATTTCGCCTAAGCAAAATCGAGGCAGTTAGAGCATCACAAGAATATTTTTGCATTATCGATTTTACAAGACTACTATCAATAGGTTTTTTAATCCACTCCATTCTTACAGATCCTTTTTTGTAATAATCTTTAGGATTTGTTTTTTTGGCTCTGGTTTTTTTTCAGTGTAAGTTATGCTTTTGTTTAAATAAGGCAACGCCACGGATAGGCTTTTTTCGTCTTTACCGAAAACTTGCATTATAGGTTCACCCTTTTTTACAAAATCTCCACGAATTTTGTTTAAAATCACGCCCGCATCACCACAAACTTTATCGTCCGTTTTGTTGCGTCCAACGCCGATAAAAACTCCCGCCATTCCAATTTGCATTGCATCTATACTTTCGATAAAGCAGTCTTTTTCTGCCGTTACAACAGTTGTAAAAACGGAGCGGCGTTTTCCTAAATCCGTTTGGAGTTTGTCAAGGTTGCCACCTTGGGCTTTAACATTTTTGAAAAAGCAGTCTAAAGCACGCCCTGAATTTATAGCTTCGCAGGCAAGTTTATAACCTTCTTTTTCTGAATTTGCTTTTTCTCCTAGAACCAACATCCAGCTAGCGAGGCTCAAAGTTAATTCGGTAATATCACTAGGTGCTTGTCCCTTCAATAGGTCAACACTTTCTTCAATTTCCAAAAAATTGCCTACTTTTTTCCCCAAAGGTTCAGACATATTTGTAATCAAAGCTACAATTTTTTTACCCATTTCACTTCCTGTGGAAACGAGACTCTTCGCCAACTCTGTCGCTTCGGCTTCTGTTTTCATAAACGCACCTCGTCCACACTTTACATCAAACACAAGAGCATCAGAACCTTCTGCAATTTTTTTTGACAAAATACTTGATGTAATCAAAGGTACGGATTCCACAGTCCCTGTTACATCTCGTAAAGCGTACAAGAGTTTATCCGCAGGCACAATTTCTTTGGTTTGCCCAATCATCGCATAATTATTTTCAGCAAGCTGTTTTTTAAACTCAGCTTCGGATAAATTTGTTCGATAACCTGTAATTGACTCGAGCTTATCGAGAGTGCCACCAGTAGTTCCTAAGGCTCGCCCGCTCATCATCGGCACCTTCACTCCACAGCTCGCGACAATCGGTGCGAGTGGAATTGAAACCTTGTCGCCAACTCCACCTGTGGAGTGTTTATCAACACAAATACACGAAAATTCACTCAAGTCATAGCGTTTTCCCGAGTTTAACATTGACTCGGTTAAAATGGCAGTTTCCCTAGGCGTCATTCCGTTAAAATAAATCGCCATCAAAAGTGCCGAAACTTGATAATCGGGAATATTTCCCGCCACATATTCATTTACAAAAAACTCAATTTCTGCCTCTGTCAACGCTTCACTCGGCGTAGTTCGAAATCCACGCTTTTTTATAATAACATCAACTGCTCTCATAAATCTCTCTTTTCAATCTTTTATTTTAAATATAGCATATTTTTTACAAAAAAACACCAAGTTTAATAAAAAATCTTGTTTATGAGATTACTCAGTTTATCACTTGTAAGTTTTCCATTTTCTATATAAACTTTTGCGTCTGAAGTTCGAACATCGGCTTTTAAGTAAGCTCGTAAAATAGTATTGAGTGCAAAGGCTGTCATTCGATTACCTGTTTCTATCGTAAAGTTGTAGGTGTAAAAGTTTTCTTCGGTATTTTTTATAAGATAGATTTCGGACGCTTTTACAGGAAGTTGCAAGTCGCTACCAAGTATTTTAGCAATTAAGAAGTTTGGGTTTTTTATAAAAATGCCAACTGCATCTTTTGTGGTTGTTTTTACAAAGCTATCATAATTTTCGGAAAAGGTAACAAATTTTTCATTATTGGCATTTTCTAAAAATGGTTTCATCGAAACTTCTGGCTCCTTTGCAATTACCAAAAGAGAATTTTTGTTATTTGGTATGGAAATCGAATTAATGCCTCCGCTATAATAATTTACACCGTTATTGGCTTGCGTTTTTGTCCAACCATTTGTTTCTTTGAATATCATATCAGCAAGATGTGCAGGATAATCACCAATAGAGCAAATTAGAGTTTCGTCTTTTGCCCTTGGGCTTGTTTTTTGGGTAAAAATACCTGCATAAAGTTTTTCTGTGCGTTCAAGTGCGGTTTTTATGTCTTTTTGTTGAGCTTTTTCACCCAAGATTTTTTCCAAAAAAAATTCATTTCCGTCAATTGGTAAAAAAACATAAACATCTGCTCCCTCGCCGATAGTAGCAAAGGGATCAATTTCATTTACTTGAGTTGTTTGACAAGCAAATAGCGAAAACAAGCTAATAACAAAAATAAACTTTGTTATAACTTGCAGTTTTGTGTGATTGTTAAAATGTTTCATTCAATAAGTCCTTTAAGTTTAGATATTTAAAATCTTATACAAAAGCTGTATAAAAGTCAAGTGCTTTAGGCTTTTGTATTAGCCTACTATAGACCAAAAATAAAAACTATAAACGAATTGAAAAAACTTGCAAAAAATCTTATAATGCATTTGATGGATTCAAAAGAGTTTCAAGCTTTGGTGGAAAAATTTTTAACTAGGATGTCTGAAAATATTATCGGGCAACGAGATTTGTGTCGCTCGATTTTGATGGCATATATTGCAGGCGGACATGTTTTACTGGAGGGTGTGCCCGGTTTAGCGAAAACCTTGACGGTAAAAACTTTTGCTAATTTGATGGGGCTTTCTTTTAAGCGGATCCAGTTTACGCCTGATCTTCTGCCAGCAGATATAATTGGTACTTTAATTTTTCATCAAGGCGAGGGAAAGTTTGCTATCAGAAAAGGACCCATTTTTTCAAACATTATTTTAGCAGATGAAATAAATCGAGCGCCGGCAAAGGTGCAGTCAGCTCTTTTGGAAGGAATGGCAGAAAGTCAAGTTACAATTGGGGAAAGATCGTATCGTCTACCGCAACCTTTTTTTGTTTTGGCTACTCAAAATCCAATTGAGCAAGACGGAACTTATCCTTTGCCCGAAGCGGAGCTAGACCGTTTTTTGATGAAACTTCACGTGCCTTACCCTAGTCACGAAGATGAGGTAAAAATTGTAAATTTAATTTCTCAAAATAAAAAGCTTAAAGTGAAAGAAAGAGTAGACCCAGTTTTTACTCCTGAAGAGCTTATGCGGCTTCAAACCTTTTGTTCACAGGTTTTGATGGATGAAAGTTTAACTCATTATATTGTTTCGATAGTGGAGGCGACACGACCTGTAGCATCGGAAATTACTGAGGCAGATTTTTTTAAGGGCTCTTATTTAAGTTATATTACGCTTGGGGCTTCTCCTCGTGCAAGCATAGGAATGCAAACTTGTGCAAAAATCGAGGCAGCTTTTTCTGGGCGTAATTATGTAACGCCTGATGATATAAAAAAAGTCGCCTATCCTATTTTGCGACACCGTCTCAAGCTTTCGTACGAGGCGATTGCAGAAAACTTGACGGCTGATAACATAGTTGAAAAGATTTTATCGTTAGTGCAGATTCCGTAAAATTGCTTCTGTTTAAAAGTCATTGTTAAAAATTTGTAAGATTTTTTTAGCCGAGCGCTTACTCGAGTAGTTTTTCGCTAGCAGTTTTAGCCTTGTCGAAATTATTGTAAATTTGAACCAGCGAAGATAAAACCCAGCCGTCCGCAATTTTAATCCAAAACTCCTGTTCTCCGTTTTGGTTTTTTATAATGCGAGTTTCAGCAATTTCAAAAACCTCCGCATAACGCAAATGTGAAATTATAATTCCGTCATTGCCCGGTATATCAAAACTTGTAACATATTTTTCATTTATTACTGCAAAATTGTTTTCGTGGAACATATCTCCTTGCTCTTGAAAACTAAGTTTGCTAATTTCAAACTTTTTGACACAAGAGAAAAAAAGAAAAGCCGATAAAAAAATCACTAAACGCTTCATAACTAATTAAAATAAAATCATCTGTGCAAAAAGCAAATGCAAAATCCCTACTATAATAGAAGTATAACCTACAATAACACTGTATTGATTTACAAGTCCTAAAAATTCCATTGATGCAAAGCTCTGTCCGATGGCTAAAAAATAACGATAAGAAAATATTGCAACCAAAATCAAGCAAACCAAAACGGGTATGAGATCGTCAATAAGATATATGGTACCTGTGCCCGATTTAACAGGAACAAAAATTTTGAGAACAGCTAAAATAATTGCAACAATGGCACAAATTAAGCTGAAACTTTTACTTGTAAAAAAGTCTTCGCTTGTTTTGTAGGCGGCACTGGAAATTTTATTGCTTTCTAAAAATGCAAGTAAAAAACCTATTGCTATAAAAAACAAAACTGTAAAAAAATAAATGGGCAACATAAATACATTTTATAGCAAAACCAAAAAAAAAGCAAGAAGGCTACTTGACAATTTTAAAAATAGTTTATGGTTTAATTAAGCGTAAAAAACTCAAGGCTAGTTTCAGGATAAGTTTGCCAGCTTGCAAAAAATACTAATCGTGAGTTTCAAACCTTCCGCCATAACCGGAGGCGGAAGGATGAAGTTTTCGCAAAAAAGCCCAAGTCTTACAAAAGTCAAAAATTTTATTTTAGTAAAACCTAGATTGCTGAAGTGTAACTTATTCCTAGTTTTTTAGATAGTTTTTCTAGCATGTCCGCTGTCATAGATTTTAAGTCGTAGGTTGGTTTCCAGCCCCATTCTTCACGAGCAACTGAATCGTCGAGGGAGTTGGGCCACGAGTCAGCAATGGCTTGACGGACAGGGTCTACATCGTAACTCATTTTGAAGTCAGGGATATGTTTTTTAATTTCTGTGGCGATTGTTTCGGGTGCAAAACTCATTGCTGTAATATTGAAAGCATTTCGATGTTTGAGTTTTGATGCGTCCGCTTCCATAAGTGTAGTTATCGCACCTAGTGCATCAGGAAGGTACATCATATCCATTAGTGTGCCTTCTTTTATAAAGCACTTGTAAGAATGTGATTTTAATGCCTCGTAGTAAATGTCAACAGCGTAGTCAGTTGTGCCACCACCCGGTAAGGTTTCGTAGGAAATAAGTCCTGGGAAACGCACGCCACGAGTGTCAACACCAAAGCGTTTAAAATAATAATCGCACAAAAGTTCGCCCGCAACCTTTGTTACTCCATACATAGAAGTCGGGCGTTGGATAGTGTCTTGTGGGGTTTTGTCTTTTGGAGTGTTTGGTCCAAAGGCTGCAATGGAGCTTGGAACAAAGAGCTGACATTTTTCATCTCTTGCAATTCGAAGCATATTGTGAAGCCCGTTTAAGTTTATATCGTAGGCAAGCTCCGGTTTTTTTTCAGCAACAGCAGATAAGAGGGCTGCTAAATGGATAATTGTATTTACCTTATATTTTTTACAAAGGTCAACAGCTTTTTTTCCGTCTAAAACATCCAATAATTCAAAGGGACCGCCGTCTAAAACTTTTGGAATGTCTTTCTTTTCGATATCGGTGGCGATAACATTGTTATCTCCATAAATCTTTCTTAAATGCACAATTAACTCGCTTCCAATTTGTCCCAGCGAACCCGTTACTAAAATTTTTCTCATATAAAATCCTCCAGATCTTTTTATATTTAATATTTGCTTTCAATTATAAAGGCTTTTGATAAAATTTTCAAGACTTAAAATTTATATTTTGACAAGTGGAGGCTGGCACCTCTTTTTTTCTACCAAAATTTTAACTTTTAGCGTTTTTTGCTCTTGACACAAATAAAAAAAACATGCAATAATAATATAACGGTTGAAATTACCGGTAGGGATTCTAAAAATATCAGTTTTTAGAAGCTATCTTATTGAGACTAAACATTAGGAGGTGCTTATGATGAGCTTTAGTTTTGATATGGTGCAAACCTTAGGTTGTGGTGTTGTGTTGCTGCTGTTAGGTCGTGCGATTAAGGAACGAGTGAAGTTTTTTGAAACCTATTGTATTCCCGCTCCCGTAATTGGAGGGTTTTTATTTGCGATTGTCCATTTAATTTTACGCCAAGCAAATGTTCTAGCTTTTGAGTTTAATGAAACTTTGAGAGTGTTTTTTATGAACATGTTTTTTGCAACAATTGGTTTTAATGCCAGTTTGCGTATTTTAAAGAAGGGCGGCTTTATGGTTTTAAAGTTTTTGTTTGTATCTATAGTGTTAGCAGTTTTGCAAAATGCTATAGCAGTTTTATTAGCCCCTCTTGTTGGTGTGCATCCGATTTTGGCATTGATGACTGGTTCTACCCCGATGACGGGAGGACATGGAACTTCCGGAGGTATTGCAAGTTCGGTTGAAGCTATGGGATTTAATGGAGCGACAGCTGTAGCATTTACCGCGGCGACCTTTGGTTTGGTTGCTGGTTCTCTTATGGGTGGTCCTATTGGTCGGTTTTTGATTACTAAAAATAAACTTGAAAGCCAAGACATAGAAGAAAAAGACGAAAAAAAGCTTAGTATTAAAAAACTTGATGAAAACATAATAATGAATGCTTTTTTTCATATATTAGTGGCATTGTTTTTGGGAACCTATGTTACACAGGCACTAAATTGGGGGTTTGCTCAATTAGGTGCAAAAATATGTTTTCCAAGTTATTTAGGTGCTATGTTAATCGGGGCAATTATGCGAAATGTTTTTGATGACTCAAAGCTCGCTCCCCCCAATGGAAGAAGTGAGAATTGTTGGTAATGTTGCTCTCAACTTGTTTTTATCAGTTGCTTTGATGACTTTGAGACTTTGGGAACTTATAGACCTTGCTATTCCATTGATGATTTTATTATTAGCTCAAACCGTTTTAATTCTTGTTTTTGCAATTTTTGTCACATACAATATTATGGGAAGAAGTTATGATGCTGCAGTTATGTCATCAGGACTTTGTGGTTTTGGTATGGGGGCAACACCGAATGCTATTGCAAATATGCAGTCGGTTTGTAGCAATTACGGGCATTCGAGTTTGGCTTTTTTTGTTGTACCGATTGTCGGTTCGCTTTTTATCGACTTTATAAACGTAGCACAAATTAACTTGTTTATAAGCTTTTTTGCAAAATAAGCTTTAGCAATTACAAAAAGTTTTTCGAAAAAAAGTTTTGGGAGCGCTTTTTGTTTTGATATGCTAGGCTTTGATGTGTTCCCTAAATATCTGCACGACTAGTGTAGATATTTAGGTTGGGATGTCGGTACGAGTGTGCTAAAGAGGTGTGCTTTAATGTACAATTTTGGCGTTCGACTAATGTAAAGATTTTTACAGTTTTAGTTTTTTACGAAGTTTACGCCTTAAAAAGCCTTTGAGTTTTTTTTAAAAGCCCTGTTTAAAAGTATTCAACTCAGTATTTACTTTTTGATTTTACAACTCATCAATTTCTGACTCAGAAAGTCCTGTAACTTTGGATATTTGTTCAACAGAAAGTCCAATTTGTAACAAATTTCTTGCCGTTTCCAACTTGTTTTTGTAAGCTCCTTCAGCTAAACCTTCCTTGCGCCCCGCTTTTAGTCCCTCTGTTATACCTTCCTTTCTTGCTTCAGCTCGTTCGCCTTGAACCATCAATTGATATTTATATTCTGAAAGCTCGCGGGCTATTTGTCTTTCTTCTTCAGTTACTGTAAGCAATACTTCGTTTGCCATATTTACTCCTTCGTTCTTTTCGCAAAGCGATTTTAACGCTTTTGTTTTCGCGTCGCTTTTGTAATTTCCTAAAAAGCGTATCCAAAAATCCTGT
>JARGFC010000021.1:0-20383 GCA_038397925.1 Treponemataceae bacterium | reverse complement strand
ACTAAATATTTACAAAAAAACAAACTTTTTTTTCAAAGATGATAAATTTTTAAATTTTTTCGAGTATATTTATAATAGAACAACTTATAAAAAAAAAGGAGTTTTATTATGAGTTTAGATAATTTACTTGACCCAAAAACTGACTGGGTTTTTAAGCTTATGTTTACAAAAGGTGAAAAAGGAAACAAAGCCTTGATCAGTTTCCTAAATGCCTTTTTAGCAGACACCTATGGTGAAATAAAAACCGCCGATGTTTTAAACACGGAAATAATCCGTGATAGTCCAAATGCCGAAACTTACCGTTTGGATTTACTGGTAAAAACTGATAATCGCCTAGTTGTGAACATTGAAATGCAACAGTTTTGGCAAACTAGTTACCCTCGTCGTGTTGCGATGTACTTATCCGAGACTGTCGCTCGTTTTTTAAGTTTGCACCCAAAGCACAACGAGCCACTTTACGCCATCAGTTTTACGGTTTTCGGTGAAAATGTGCCTGAAAAAATCCAACTACCCACAGGCTCAAAAGATTCAGGCTTTGAGCTTTTCTATCTTGAATTAAATAAAGAAATAGCGTACACTATGAATAAGCATATTAACAACTACACTGCAAAAGATTATTGGATACGCTTTTTAGCAAACTACAAAAACGACACTAAAACAGATGAATTGGAAACTCTATGTAAACTAAATCAGGGGGTAAATATGGCGAATGAAGTACTACTGACAGTTACCGAAGAAGAAAGACGCATTGCACGAGAAATTTCTGAAAACAATTATCAACGAATGCTCAAATTTGAAAGTGAAATAGCCAGAGAAAAAGGATACAACAAAGGACACACCGAAGGACGAGCTGAGGGACACGCCGAAGGATATGCTGAAGGTCATTCGAAAGGATATGCCGAGGGTATATCAGAAGGCGAATTAAAAAAAGCTCGAGAAACGGCTTTAACATTTAAGAAAATAGGCTTGCCAATTTCGCAAATTGCAAAAGGTACTGGTTTGACAGAAGAGGAAATCAAAGAATTGTAAATGCGGACAAACCAATATACCCCCTCCAAAAATCGGTTTTAGAGGCTACTTGAAATATGTTAAAATCTTTGGGACGAATAAGAAATAGCAATGTAAAATGAATCAGGGATTAAATATGGCGAATGAAGTATTGCTTACAGTTACCGAAGAAGAGCGACACATTGCACGCGAAATTTCTGAAAACAATTATCAACGAATGATCAAATTTGAAAGTGAAATAGCCAGAGAAAAAGGTCTCGCTGAGGGATATAAAAAAGGGGAAGCAAGTGGCATACAAAAAGGTGCTTATCAAACAAAGTTAGAAACGGCTAGAAATCTATTAGAAATTGGGCTTTCTGTTGCACGAATATCTAAAGCCACAGGTCTTTCTAAGTCAGAAATCGCTAAGTTGTAAAATTTACTGAAAAGCAAATGACTGGAGTGTCTACAACTTTTTACATGAATTTCTTGTCCTTGAGCAAATAAGAGTTACGCTATTTGCTAAAGCGTAAACAGGCGGGGTTTTAGGGGCGGTAGCCCCTAGGAGAAGGGGTAGCGGAAGACGCCGAAAAGTGAGCAAAGCGAACGAGGTGGCTGGAGCGAGGGGAAGGCTTTCCCCTATTAAACAGTAAAGAAATAGTAAAAATAGTTCTTACAGACTGTGGGCAAGCTTGTTTTGTTTTATTTTCAAAAAATTTAGTCTAACTACTTGAAAAAGTTTTAGTTATTTTGTACAATTAAAAAACTTGGAGGATTAATGGCAAAGTTTTCTAGTTCAAGAAAGAAAGTGGAAGTTGTTGAGGATAAGATAAAATTAGTCACGTTTCAGTTGGGCGAAGAGCTCTACGGTGTTGAAATTATGGGCGTTGACCAAATTGTAAAGACGCAGGCAGTTCGTTCCATTCCAAACGCTCCTCATTATGTGGAAGGGATTTTTAATTTGCGAAGTGAAATTATTCCGATAATTAGTTTGCATAAACGTTTTCACATAAAAAGCCCAAAGATGGAAGAAGGTGATGAGTTTTTAGGTGGTTTTTTAATTTTATCTGTTCAAAACAATAAGATTGGTGTTGTTATTGACCGAGTTGCTAGAGTTGTGGATGTTGGAAAAGATGATATACAATCACCACCGCAGATGATTGCAGGGATTGGTACGGAGTATATTAGCGGAGTTGTTCGAAAAGAGGATAGCGGTTATTTGATTATTTTGGATATTCACAAATTGTTTTCTCCCCGTGAGTTGCAAGCTTTAAAAAATCTGTAAATGTCTATTCCTCTTTTTAGTTCTACAATTAAACGCCCCGAAATGGAGGCGGTTTTGAACTGCCTTGTGGAAGAAAAGGTGGGACCGGGTGAAATGGCGGAAAGGCTGGAAAAAAGAACTTGCGAGTTTTTTAATGTGCCTTATGCTTTAGCTCTGCGAAGTCCTGCTTTAGCTTTGGATTTGGCGTTAAAGCTTTTAGCTCTGCCTGAAAAGGCAATAGTGATGCTTTCAGCATTGGCACCCGTATGGCAGTATACGCAAGTTTTACGCTCGGGGTTTACACCGCTAGTTTTAGATGTTGATAAAAAAAACGCATTGCTTAGTTTTGAAACTGTAGAAGCTGGTTTAAAGGCGGGTGGACAGGTTTTAGTTTTGCATGAAACGCTTGGGAATCTGCCTAAGTTTGAGCAGTTTTTAGAGCTAGGTATTCCGATTATTGAAGATATTTCTCAAAGTGCGGGAGCTTTTTACGGGGATAAGGATATTTTAGAGCCCTTGGAAGCCTTAAAAGCTTTTACTGAGTTGGAAAAGGCAGGCGGAAAAAATATTTCTACTGATTCAACTTCGTTTGAAACAGCTGAAGAAGCCCCACCTAAATTGCAAAAGGCAGGAACTTTTGGAACTTTAACGATTTTGGGTTTGGAAGAGCGAGATATTTTAACATCGGGAGGCGGGGCGGTTTTGTTTGTAAGCGAAAAACGCAATGTATCGCCTTTAAAAAAGCTTAGTTCGGAAATTCCTTCTACGGAAAAGCTTCCTGACATAAATGCGGCTCTCGGTTTTGTGCAGTTAAAAAATTTACGCAAAAATATGGAGGTGCGCTTGGAGCTTGAAAAGCTTTTTCGTCGAGCTTTAATGTCAACCAAACACGAGCCTTTACTTTTTTTGCCAAATGTTATAAATCCTGTTTATAATTTCCCGGTGATTTTGAACAGAGGTTTTAAAGAAGTGGAAAAATATACATCAAAAAAGAAACTCCAAATAGGCTTGGCTTTTAACGAAAGCATTATAGAAAAATTTGGGGAAAACTTGGAAAATTGTGAAAACGCAAGCTCTTTAGCTTTGAGAACGGTGCTTTTTCCTCTTTATCCGATGTTGGGTGCAAAAAATACTGAAATGGTTGCAAAGGTTTTAACGACTTTGCCATAATAAAAGCTTTTTAATGCAAGGTTAAGAATAGTGAAAAAGGTTTTGCTAATTGTAAGCGGTTATAAAATGGGGGCGAAAGAGCTTGCAGTAAAAATTTCAAAATATTTAAGTAATAAAAACTTCAAGCCTATTACTTATAATTACAACGGATATAATGGGCTTTATGTAGAGCGAGAATTATTGGAAACTGATTTTGACTTTGTGATTAGTCTTGGAGGAGATGGAAATGTACTTTTTGCTTCAAGGCTTGCAGCTCCGAAAAAAATACCTGTAGTCCCGATTAATTTTGGGCAGTTTGGATTTATAGCAAATATTGAGCCTAAAGACTGGCAGGTTTCATTGGATAATTTTCTAGCAGGTAAGGAAGATGCTCATTTTCGAATGCTTTTAGAAATACAGCTTATTAGGCAGGGAAAATGTCTTGCTAAATATAGTGCTTTGAATGATGCTGTGATTTCAGGTTATGGTGTGCCAAAACTCACAACGGTAGAGCTTTTTTATAACAAAAACCCGCTTGGGAAGTTTCGGGCGGACGGAGTAATAGTTTCTACACCTACAGGCTCTACGGGATATGCTGTAGCCTCAGGCGGTCCGATTTTGGATCCTTCTATGTCAGCCTTTGTTGTTTCACCTGTAGCTCCATTTACGCTTTCTAACCGTCCGATTGTTTTGCCTGCAACAGGAATGATAAGTCTAAAAGTTGTTCCGCAACGACAAAAAAAATTTATACTTTCAGTAGATGGACAGGAATCTAAAAATTTGGAAATATATGATGAAGTTGTAATTAGACAGTCTGAAAACAAGGTTAATTTAATCGGGTGTTCTCAAGAACATTTTTACAGGGTGCTACGAGCGAAATTAGGTTGGTCGGGAAGTTTTTCAATAAGCGAAAATTAAAATCAAAGGCTAGCGGGAGTTTCAAAAAGGATATGGAGGAAACATGATTGCAAGCTTAACAGTAAAAAACATTGCTTTAGTCGAAGAAGTAACAATTGACTTTGAAGAAGGCTTTAATGTACTTTCGGGAGAAACGGGTGCAGGAAAGTCAATTATAATTGGAGCCTTAGGTTTTTTATTTGGTGGAAAAAGCAGCGCCGACTTAGTCCGCAAAGGCTGTGATGAAGGCTTGGTTTCCGCAACCTTTATTATTCGTAAAAATGAACCTCTTAAAAATTGGCTTTCAGAGCGTGGTATTGAACTTGAAGATGACACAGTCTTAGCTCGGCGAAATATTAAAGCAAGTGGACGAAATTATGCTTGGCTTAATAGTAATCCTGTTACTCGTGCAGAACTAGAGGAGTTTACTAGCTTTTTAGTGGACATACACGGGCAACACGATCATCAGTCCCTTTTTAGAGTTTCAGAACATAGACGATTTTTAGACGCCTTTGCAGAAATCGAAAATGAAGTAGAAGAATATTCGCAAATTTATAACAGTTTAATGAATGAGCGAAAAAAATTGGAGGCTTTGGAAGTTTCCCAAAGTAAACAACAAGAACGCCAAGATTATTTAAATTTTGCTGTGGACGAAATTATAAAAGCAAAACTTAAACCAACAGAGGATGTGGAACTTGAAGCCGAAGCTAAAAAATTGGATGGTTACGAAAAGCTTTTTGAAAACCTACAAGAAGTTGTTTCCTGTACAACTAGAGAAAACGCAGCTCTTTCGCAACTTAAAAAAGCAATGAACGCTTTGAAAACAGCGGCAGACATCGATAAAAACTTAACACCTATTCTAGACCGAATTACAAATCAATATTACGAACTTGAAGACGCCTGTCGCGATGTTCAACACAATTTTGAGCGTTTGAGTTTTGATGAAAATCGCCGAGACGAAATCCAAGAACGACTTTCATTAATTTATAAGTTAAAGAAAAAATACGGAGACAGTATAGAAGCTATTTTACAATATGCAAAAAATGCAGAAGACGAGTTGGCTGATTTGCAAAATAGCGAGGAAAATAAAGCAAACCTAGAAAAACGCTTAAAAGAATTGCAGGCAGAACTTGTAAAATTGGGGCTTTCTATTTCCAAAAAACGCCAAGCCGCTTCTACAGATTTGGAAAAAAGGATTGAAAGTGTTTTGAAAAACTTAGGTATGCAAAAAACTCAATTCAAGGTAAGTGTTTCAAAAAAAGAACTTGAGGGAACAAAACAAAAAGCTGGACCATTTGGCTTTGATGATATTGAGTTTTTAATCAGTCCGAACTTGGGCGAATCCTTAAAACCGCTGGCAAAAATTGCTTCGGGCGGAGAGATTTCCCGAGTGATGCTTGCCCTCAAAACTGTTCTAGCGGATAGTGATGATGTTGACAGCTTAATTTTTGACGAAATAGATGTTGGGATAGGTGGCGAGGTTGCCTTGAGTGTTGCCGAACATATAAAGGAACTTTCTCGCGTCAAGCAAATCCTTTGCGTTACGCACTTGGCAGTTATTGCAGCTCACGCAGGCAACCACATAAAAATTGAAAAGACGACTGAGGGCGGACGGACTTTCACTTATGCAAAAAAAATAAGCGGGGAAAAACGTCAAGAAGAAATTGCACGTATGCTTTCAGGGGATGAGGAAAGCAAGGCTTCAATGTTGCATGCAAAGGATTTACTGGAAAAATATAGCGGTTAATTTATTTTAGAATATTTATAAATTATAAAGTTTGAAAACGCCTAAAAAATATCAAAATTTTTTAATATATGTCAACTTGAGCTTGACAATTTTTTTAATTTATGATAATATATTTATATTCTCACTGCTCCATTTTAAATTTTTAATTTTTGAAATTTAGAGTGGAGACTTATGTCCAGAGGAGGAATAAATGAGAAAATATGAGTTTATGGCGGTTTTTAATGTGGATGAAGACATTTATAAACCCGCCTCAGAATCTGTACATGCTGTTTTCAAAGATTTTGGCATTAAGGTTTTGAATGAAGAACAATTTGGTGACAGAACATTGGCTTACCCGATTAAAAAAAAGGAAAAGGGGCGATATGTTTTGTATAATCTAGAGGCTGACCCAGCAAAAATTAATGAAGTCAATCGCCGTCTAGGATTGATTGATGCGATTTTAACTTCATTGTTTATTCGGCTTGAGGAGTGATAAACAATGGCAGACATTAACCGCGTAATTTTAGTAGGACGCTTGACCCGCGATGCCGAGCTCAAGTACACGGGGTCTGGTTATCCAGTTTGCACCTTTTCGATTGCAGTAAATCGTAGGCGTAAAAATGGAGACATTTGGGAAGATGAAGCTAGCTTTTTCGATATTGTACTTTGGGGAAAGGCAGGTGAGGCTCTAAATCAATACTTAGTTAAAGGTAAACAAGTTGGTATTGATGGAGAACTCCGCCAAAATCGTTGGGAGCAAGATGGACAACCCCGTTCAAGAGTGGAAGTTGTCGCTATGAATGTTCAGCTTTTAGGAGGTGGGTATTCACAGGGACAGGGAAACTATGGACGTCCTGCTAGTTCAAATTATCAAAATACGGGTCAAAATTACCAAAAACAACAGTCCCAAGCTGAAAGCTATGAGGACAACTACGACGCTTCAGACTTAGACAATATTCCTTTTTAAATTGAGGAAAGACTGTCTAAGCATTAAGCAAAACAAAAATTAGGAGAATAAAATGTCAGATTTAAATGAAACCGATACAGAGTCAATGGAAGATGTAGATGTAGAAGCTAATATGGCTGAAAACATTCGAGAGGGAGAAGATAAAGGTAGCCGAAGAAATAGAGGTTTTTATCGAAAACGCTTTTGTCGTTTTTGCTCTCAAAAGATAGAAATAGACTATAAGGATGCGGATGCACTTCGCCGTTTTATAACTGAACGGGGAAAGATTTTGCCAAGGCGTATTACAGGGACTTGTGCAAAGCATCAACGCAAACTTGCTCTCGAAATTAAAAAGGCTAGAGCTTTGGCTTTGTTGCCTTATGTGTCTAACGAATAAGCTTATTAAAAGATTGTATTTAAAATTTGGGTCATAAAATTGCTTGCTTTAGATTTGCAATTTTAGGACTTGTAAATAATGAGGATTAGGGACACAAGGTAGCTATCTACTTTGACATTTTAAAAGTATTCGATTGCTTTTCGCAATTGATAAATTGTAATGCTTTTGAAACTAAGGTCAGCCCCTCATAGACTTTTCCGACTCTTGGAAAAGCAAGGTGTTCCTGTTTAACTGAAATAAATCTAGGAAACACAAAAAAAATTATGAATTCAAGGTTGGATTCAAAGGAGCTTGAATGAAAGTTATTTTAAGTGAAGATGTTAAACATCTTGGTGAAGAAGGCGATGTAAAAGATGTCGCTAAGGGTTATGCTCGCAACTATTTGTTGCCCCGTGGTTTGGCTCTGCCTTACACAAAGGAGGCTGTTGCTTATTTTGAAAGTATTAAAGACCGAATTGAGGCACGGAAGGCTGAAAAACGAGAAAAGGCAAAGAGTTTAAAAGAAAGACTTGAAGCTTTGAGCTTGAAGTTTGAAGTTCCTGCAGGACCGAGTGGAAAACTATATGGTTCGGTTGCTCCACAAGCTGTTTCTGATGAACTAGAAAAACAAGGCTTTGAAATAGAGAGAAAGCGTATTGAAATTCCCGGAAATGCTATTAAAAGTGCAGGAAAATACGAAATTTCTCTTAGGCTTTACGAAAATGCTATTGCTAATATGCAAATTGAAGTAGTAGCAAAGTACGCAGAGCCAGAGAAAAAAGATAAAAAACGAAAACCTCGTAGCAAAAAAGCCGATGCAAAAGCAGAGACTTCCGAAACTAAACCTTTAGAAACAGAAGCTTCAGCAACAGCCGAATCACTAGATGTGGTTGAGACAGCAGAAGCAACAACGATAGAAGATTAAAGCTTTGCGAGGACTTTATGTCTGATTTGCAAAAAATTTCAAGGGCACCATTACCACCTCAAAACTTAGAAGCGGAAAAGGCTGTTTTAGGTGCCCTACTATTAGATGTGGAAGCCTTTGACAGAATCGCTTTTTTAGAGCCAGAATGTTTTTATAGCTTACAGCATCAAATTATTTTTGCAACAATTAGGGAACTGATTAACGAAAACAATACGCCCGATATTTTAGTTTTAACGGAAAAATTGCGGGAAAAAAACTTGTTGGAAAAGGCGGGTGGACGAGCTTATATTGCAACGCTACCTTCTCTTGTGCCGACTACTGAAAATATAGAGTTTTATGCAAATATTGTTTTAGACGCTTCCGTAAAGCGAAGTCTTGTTCACATTGCTTCGGAAATTCATGCTAGTTGTTTTGAACCTTCGGTGGGCGGAAACGAACTTTTAGAAGAGGCTCAGCAAAAACTATTTGCAATAACCGAGGCAGGACAACGGGCTACTTATAGCACGCCAAGGGAACTCATCGAAAAAGTTTTAAACAAAATTTCCGAGCGAGAGCAAAATCCCGGGCAGCTTTTGGGACTTCCGAGTGGTTTTCCAAGTTTGGATGATTTAACGAGTGGGTTTCAAGATTCGGATTTGATTATTATTGGAGCACGCCCCGGTATTGGTAAAACAGCCTTGGCGTTGTCAATATTTTCACATATAGCTGTTCACGAAGGAAGACCTGCGGCATTTTTTTCGCTAGAAATGGGCAAGGAACAAATTATGCAAAGGCTTTTCGCTCTTGAAGCAAATATTTCGATGAACAGCATGCGAAATGGCAGACTTTCAGATGCAGAACTTGTACGCCTTTCTGATGCTGCAGGGAATATTTACGAAAAGCCCGCTTTTATTGTGGATATGCCAAATATGAAAATGCTTGACCTAAAAGCACTTACTCGTCAGCTAATTCGAGCTGAAAAGGTGGAAATAATATTTATAGACTATATTGGGTTGATTACTTCGGATAATCCTCATTTGCAACCCTTTGATCAAATGGCAGAAATTTCTCGATCCTTGAAAAGTTTAGCTCGGGAACTTCAAATACCGATAATTGCCTTGTCTCAGCTTGGGCGAGAGGCGGAAGGAAAGCGCCCATCCCTAGCGAATATTCGGGGTTCAGGAGCAATAGAGCAGGATGCCGATATTGTTATATTTTTGAACAGAGAGCGAAATGTTTCAGAGAGCGAAAGAACCGAAAATGATGGTATTGAAACCGATTTGATTTTGTCAAAACATCGAAATGGTCCAACAGGGACTATAAAACTTGTGTTTAAAGATAAGTTTGCAAAATATGCGGAAAAGTCTTACCAAAATTAAAGTTTTTATGGCGTGATATTTAATAGCGTATCGTTTGATAATTGATACATGTTTCGATAATCTTTGATTAATTTTAAAAAGTAAATGTGTTTTTAGAGGTTTTTATGCGAAAAAAATATTTTGGTGATTTGCAATTCTATAAGAGTGTATTTTTAATTGCGATTCCTGCGATGGGACAACTATTTGTTACGACTTTAGTGTCGCTTATTGATAGTTTTATGGTAGCTAGACTTGGCGATATTAAAATGAGTGGCGTTAATATTTCAAACCAAATATTTTTCATTGTGTATGTGGCGACTTCGGCTTTGGCAATGGCGGGCGGAATTTTTTTGGCACAATATTCGGGGGCAAAACAAAAAGACGGAATGCAACAAGCTTATCGATTTAAGATGCTTTTGGCGTTAAGTGTTTCGCTGATTTCAATGTTTGTTGTAGTTTGTTTTGGACAGACCTTGTTGTTTGCAATGGTTAGAGGAAATATAAGTGCCAATGAAATTGTACCCTATGGAAAAGAATATTTGTGGATCCTTTTGTGGAGTTTTATTCCCTTTGGGATTTCTGTTGCTATTTCTTCTTCATTACGAGAAACAGGTTCGCAACGCTTGCCACTTGTAATTACGTTGATTGCGGCAGTTGTAAATGCTGTCGGAAATTATGCATTGATTTTTGGTAAATTGGGAATGCCGAGACTGGAGGTAGCGGGGGTTGCTTATTCTACAGTTTTTGCTCGAATAGTGGAAATGTTGCTTTTTATTGCAGTGGCACGAAAAAAGGACTTTTATGTTAAGTTCTTGGACATTTGGAAAGTAAAGCTTAGTGTTTTTAAAGAAATCGTTAAACGCTCATCTTGGCTTTTAATGTCAGATTTGCTTTGGGCTTTTACCGAAACAATTATTAATGCTCTTTATAATGGGCTTGGTGGTTCGGCGGTGGTTTCGGGTATGTCGGCAGGCTGGACAATTAGTGATTTGTTTTTTTTAACTCACGCAGGATTGGGAACGGCAATTACGGTTATTGTCGGAGGCTTACTAGGTCAAAATAAGTTGGAGGAAGCTCGGGAAAAGGCAAGATGGTTTTTGAGCCTTGGATTTATTGTGGGAATTGGAGTGGGGATTATTGAAATCGTTTCAAGCTTTATTTTAGTACCTTTGATTTTCGGAGAGCTTTCACCTGTTGCACAAAAGGTTGCACTAAACTTGCTTATAATGGTAGCCTTTTATATGCCTGTTTGGAGTTGGCAAAATGCTCAATATTATATTTTGCTGGCAGGTGGAGATTCATTTTCTTTTTCGATGATTGAAACGACTATCAATATTTTTGTGTCTCTTCCGATTGCTTTTTTAATGGTTCATTTTACAAGAGTTTCACCCGTAGCCTTGTACGGTATTATAAAGATTTCAAGTTTAATAAAACCTGTGTGGGCACATTTTGCTTTGAAAAAAGAAACTTGGATAAAAAACTTAACTCAAAGTCAAGAGCTTGAGGCGCTTTAGCCCTTGACTTTTTTTAAGCTTTATGTAAACTTTAAATATCAAATACTCTAGAGGTATCAAAATGAAATTAGTTGAACAAAAAGTTAAAGATTTTATTGCAGAAACTGCAAGTAGTTCTCCTGCTCCGGGTGGAGGTTCCGTTTCGGCTTTGGCTGGAAGTCTTTGTGTTGCACTTGGGCAAATGGTTGTTAATTTAACAAAGGGAAAAAAAGCGTATGCGGCTTTGCCTAAAAACACACAAGATGAAATTTTAGATGCACTTAAGGTGTTGGAAACAAAACAAGCCGATTTAATAAAACTAATTGATGAAGACACTGATGCGTTTAATAGTTTTATGGCAGCCCTTGCTTTACCAAAAAAAACTGATGAGGAAAAAGCAAAGAGAAGTTTAGCGATGAAAGAAGCAACAATTCTTTCGTTAAATGTGCCTCTTAAAACGGCTCATGCTTGTTGTGAAGCTTTGCAGCATTTGAAAGTGCTTGCCTTGTACGGAAATAAAAACGCAATTTCTGATGTTGGTGTGGCAGCTCTTTTAGGAGAAGCTGGTTTGAATGGAGCTGTGTTAAATGTAAAAATTAACTTGCTTGGTTTAGACGATGAGGAAAAAATAAGTAAAACTAAAAATGAATGCGATGAGCTTTTAAAAAAAGGTTTACAGTTAAAAGAAGAAGTTTTGAAAATTGTAAATGAAAAGATTTCCTAAACTAAAAAGTTCTTTGTTTTAAATTAAAGTTGAGTGTCTTTTGAAAATACGGTTAAGGGTTTTGGTAAGCTTAATAATTGCTTTGAGCTTTGTTGCGTTTTTTGTTTCTATGTCTCATCTTTGTAAAACTTCTAAAGCAAAGCTATGCCCTTTTAATATTACCAAAGAATTGAAAAAAGAGTCAAGTAGCTTTGTAGAAAAAATAAGTAGCTGGGCAGACAAAAAAAGCATAATGCTCAACAACATAATGGCTCGCTGTGATTTTGTTAATGATGATGCAGACGAGCCTTTGCAGGACTTTAGCTCAAGTACGCTTAAAAATGTTTATAGAAATTATCCAGAGCGTTTGGACGGGCTTTTATGTTTTACGATTTTAAACCACCCTTTGATTATTCATTATAGTACATTTAAGGATAAATTTGAGTTTTCAAGTTTTAGTGAAACTTTTTATTTAGTTTCAAAAAAAACTAGTTTGGGAAATGAAAGTATTTTAGCGGTTGCAAATTTTTATGCGCTTCCATTTGGAAAAAAAATTTTGCTTATTTTTTTCTTGCTGATTAGTTTTAGTTTTTTGATTTTTTTATTTAATTTAATGCCGAGTAAAAAATATTTTACCGAAAAAGTCTTAACTAGGGAAGTTAAAGATAAGACTTTAAATATTTTTAAAGAATGCTTTGTTTACAAAAATAATTTTAAATGCTATGATATTTTACTCAATAAACAAAAAGACAAAAAGTATATTAAACACCAGCTAAAAAATATTTTTGACTTTAATATAAAACTTATAAACAGTAAAATGAATTTACATACAGAAAAAACAAATAATTATCCTGTGTTAAAAAAAATAATTCCCGAGCTTGAACCACTCGAAAATGACACGGAAAATATAAATATCACAAATGCAATGAAAACACAAGATATGGCAATAAAGCATTTAGATAAAAATTGCGAACAATTTTTTGACCCTAAAACAGTTGAGAGTTATTTTGAAAAACCTTCAACTTTAAGTTTAACATTGAAGAATAAGAAAAATAAAAAACACAAAATAAAGAAAAAAAGTTTTCTAAAAAAAGCAGAATATATTTTACACAATGCACAAGCCAAAAATAAAGAGTACACTGAAGCTGAGTTTTTAGATTATTATGAAAACTATATTCCGCAAATGTTTTTAAGTGGGCAAAGTGTACCCGCAGCTCTTTCCACAAAGGCTGATAAACAACATTTGAATAAATCGATAAAAAAAGAAAATATCAGAAGTGCCAACTCAATTATGGAAACCGATGATGGCTTATTTGAAATTGTAAACACTTACGCTAACATTGAAAAAAATTCTAAGTTTGAAAACTTGGTCGAAAAAATACTTCATAAAGATTAAAAATGCAAGCAGAAAAAATCCAAGAGCTAAACTTAAAATCTTATGACAGGGCTGAAATACTTTTTGAAAATTCAGACTTTGCTATTGTTTACAAACCTGCAAATATGCCAACAGCTCCTTTGCGAGAAAATGAAGCTGGCACCTTGCTTGCATTTTTTTTAGAAAAACGACCACAAGCTAAAAGCGTACGCAGTGCTAAAAAAATAATTGAACACGGTTTGCTCCATCGTTTGGATACTGCAACTTCAGGTTTGGTTTTAATTGCAAAAACTCAAAATGCATACGATGCACTTTTTAATATTCAAGAAAAAAACTTGCTCTACAAAAACTATTTTGCCTTTTGTAGTGTTGCAAAAAATCACGCCAAGTTAAACACGCTCCAAACTCCTTTTGAAATTGCTACAAAATTTCGTCCCTATGGTGTTGGCGGAAAAAAAGTTAAACCTGTACTTTTAAATTCAAAAGAAGCAAAGCGAACGAAAGGTAGAGTTTATACTTCAACAATAATTTCACTTTCAAAACCCGAGATCGTTTGTCAAAACAATTCCTGCGTTTCAGCCAAGGTGCAACTTTCAAAAGGCTATCGCCATCAAGTCAGAAGTCATTTAAGTTTTTTAGGTTTGCCGATTTTTGGAGACGCTCTTTACAACCCAAACCCAAAACTTTCTCGTCTCCAACTCTTTGCGGTGGAAATAATTTTACCCGAAAATATTTTTACAAGGTCGGGGGCGACGATTGGGTTTAGAATTATGAACCAAGTAAGTTTGTAAAAAGTATAAATTGAAAAAATAATTGTTTTTAAAATTAACATTTGTAAGACTTGAGCGTGCCCTGCGAAAATCTGCCCGCCACGGATGTCGGGAGAGTATAAATCACTTAACGATGTTTTGCAACAAACAAAGTATACAAAGTTGTAAAACTCGTTAAATTAACAAAACAAGAACATTTTTGTCAATTGATTTTTTCCGACTTAGTGTGCCTCTAAGGTACGACAATAACAGACGCCTGCTTTCCTTCTTTGCTAAAAACCGTTTTAGAGTTGGTGGGGTCTTTGAATTGAGTGGTGCCTACAAAAAACGCATATTGCCATTTACCCGAAAGGAGTGGCAGTGTTAAAAAGTATTCGCCAGGACGGACTTCTTGCATCTCATACATAAAGGGATCCCAATTGTTAAAAGTACCCGCAAGACGAACAGATTCATTTGGCTCGCCTTCAAAATAAAACTGCACAAAACCGTTTTCTAGGATTTTTGTTTTTTTGGTGTGAGCAAAAGGAACCTTTACTGTGGAAACTGTAACTCCCAAAGTATAGTCAAAAAAACAATTTTCGTTTTGAGGGTCCTTTGTCCAAAGTCCATCCAATGAAACTCGATATTTTATTTCGCTTATGTTTTCAGGAATTTCAAGAATAAAAAAAAGCACATCATCGCTTTTCCCCTCACGATTTGTCGGAACTCGTGTAAAGTTATGAACGGTTTTGTAATCTTCAAACTCAAAGGCAATTCCTGCGTGCCGAAACTTTTGGTCTTGCGTAAAAATTAAACAGCCGTTTCTAATTTCAGGAGGTCCTGCTTTTACAATGCCTGCTACAAGTTTTTTATAAGCAAAATCATCGATCGAATTTAGGTTTGTCAAAAATAAAAAAAGCAATACACAAAAACTAGCAAACTTTTTCATAGTTAAACACTCTATTTGATTTTCGGTATTTTATTTTCTTCCTTTAGACTTATGACAATTTACACAAAAACCTATAAAATTAAAGCTCCGATTTTATTATTTACCAATTATGAGTTTATCAAGTGCAATATTTTCGTTTACAGACGCAAGCCAATAATCTTTGGAAATCGCCTTCACAATATCAAAACAATAAATGAGAGAAAATCAAACCTGCAACCAAACTTAAGCAAGTAAAATCTTTTATTGCTCCCACACAGCAATTATACAAAATAATTTACAAAAAGTCAACAAGCGTGTTTTCAAAACTCAGAGGGCAAGTTATTCCGATTTTTTTTATATTTAACCTTTGTAAGACTTGTCCGTGCCTTGCGAAAAACGCTTATCCCCTTGCCTTTGATGGGCAAGGCGGCTTAAAACCTAGCGAATGAGTTTCAACGCCAATCTGGCAACGAGGGCGGGAATTTTTTTTCTCCAAAAAAATTCCCGCTTAAGCGAACCAGAGCTACGCTCCTCGTTGAAGCGTAGGATTCGTAAAAAACAAGGACGTTTTTCCTCTCGCCAAGGACGGCGATCTAGAATAGAACATCTGCAATGTTTTGCAACAAGCAAAATATTAAAGTTGTAAAACTCGTATTCCCTTAAAGAACAGGACACAAAAAACTTTACACAAATTCCATTTTATAACCTTTCTATTTCCTCGGTGCTTAAACCTGTGCCACGTGAAATTTGCGAAATAGGTAAGCCCATTTCTTTAAAAGCCTTTGCCGTTTCAAGTGCTTTTTGGTGAGCACCCTCGTATCTACCTGCGAGTAAGCCTTCCTGTAAAGCCACTTCACGAGCTTCTTCCACTTGCACGGCTACATCTGTGTCGTAATCATAGTCTATTGATAGCATACTTATTACCTCCCGAGCTTTTCGCTCTAAGTACTCTTTTAGGATGCCCTGCTTAATGCATTCCTTGATTGCCGTTACAAAACCGTTTTCTTTGTCGAGCTTTTTATAATCTCGTACCATTTTAACAAATAAAGCGTATTCATTCAAGTAAGTACATTTTTGCAAAAGCTCGTTTTCGACTTCGGCATTGATATTTATTACGGTAACAACAAGTTCTAACTTCGGCTTTGCTTTTTCGGTAAAAGCATCCGAAAGTTTAAGTTGTGTTTTAAGCGGATATTTTTCAACACCGTTGTACAAAGCAAAAAACTCAGGTGTTGGAATTTCTTGCACAAGTCGGGCATAGCGTTTTTTTGCGTCAACAAGTTCTTCATATTCTCGAGCAACATAAAGTAAACACCGCAAAGGCATATTTTCGTTTATTGTTGACTGATGTTCCAAAAGCACGAGTAGCCTATTCTCAACCACATAAGCGATATCATTTTTTAAACGAGAAAAAATCACGTTTTCAAGAGTTACATTTTTAAGCTGACTTTCGTCTTGTAGGTTTTTGTTAAAAAGTGCATTGTACAAATTCATAAATCGCAGCTTTGCTTTTTCGTCTTTTGCGAACAAATCGGTAAAAACCGAATCTTTATTGTTTCGAGTTTCTTTGAGCATTTAAAATAAACTCCTTTTATATAAATATTAGAAAAAAAAGTTTTTTTTGCACACAAATTCGAAAAGTTTTTGAATTTTTTTGTGAGATTACGGAATTGTGTAAGGAAAATCACTCAAGCGTAAACTTCGTAAAAAGGAAAAATATAAAAATTTTTATATAAAGTCAAACACTTAAGCGTAAGTTTTGGGCTACGCTTTAATTAGGCGTAAAAATCTCAAGGCTAGTTGAAGGATGAGTTTTCAGCTTTGCGAAAACTGCTCAGCGTGAATTTAAGACCTCTCACTCATCCAAAAGTGAGAGGAAAAAGTTTAAATCAAAAAAACTTTTCTTACAAAGGTTAATTTTCACAAAAAGCAAAAAAATAATTCCCTTGACGATTTTTCGAATGCTTGGTAGAATTTAAGTATATTATTTTTAAGGTTATATTTATGAAGTTTTTTGATTGTTATGCACATCTTGGTTTAGTTGCTTCGGATTCAATTTCTCTTTTGCGTTTGGTTCAAGAAGCAAAACGCGGTGGTGTTACGCACATTGTGAACATTAGCAATAATTTACAAGAGCTTGCAAGGGTTAGAGAAATGGCTGACAGCTTTGTTTCGGTTTTTTATGCAGCGGGTTTTGCCCCCAGCGAAGCGAATACACTCCCGAGCAATTGGTTGGCAGAGATGGAAAAAATAAGCGAAACAAAAAAGGTTTTAGCGATTGGGGCAACTGGCTTGGATTATTCACAAGGCACACAAAATAAAAACTCCCAAATTGAACTTTTTATAAAACAGCTTGATTTAGCAAGAAAAAAACAAAAGCCCGTTATCGTTTACAATCGAAACGCAGATGACGATGTTAAAGAAATTTTACGCGCTAATACTCCCGATGCAGGTGTTATTTTTCACTGCTATTCGGGAACTGCGGAATATGCTTTAAGTTTGTTAAAACAATTTAAAGTTCCAACTTTTTTTTCATTTGCGGGAAATTTAACTTTTAGAAATTCACGAGATTTACACAAAACTATTTTGCGTATTCCTCTTGACCGAATTTTGGTGGAAACCTCAAGTCCTTTTTTGTCTCCATCTATTTTCACAGGAAGTAAAAATATGCCTGTGAATATCTTTGCAACTGTTGAATTTATTTCGGAAGTTTTGGATATGGACTTTGAAGTTTGTGCTAAAAAAATTTACGAAAATTCGCTTAGGGCTTTTTACTTAAAATAGTTCTTTAAAAAAGTTGTGAAAAAAATCGCTTATTGATTGCAAGTTTGAGGTGTTTATGAAAAAATATGTTTTAGCTTTGGATTCAGGAACAACGAGTACACGAGCAATAGTTTTTGATAGTTTTGGAAAAGTCGTGCGAGTGGCACAAAAGGAATTTCGACAGATTTACCCAAAGCCCGGTTGGGTGGAACACGATGCAATGGAAATTTGGGGAGCACAGTCGGGTGTCGCAATGGAAGTTTTAGAAGTTGCGGGGATAGAACCTTCAGAGATTGCTGCCATTGGAATTACAAATCAGCGGGAAACTACTATTATTTGGGATAAAAATACAGGGAGACCTATATACAACGCAATTGTGTGGCAATGTCGCAGAACTGCTGAACCTTGTACAAAGTTAAAACAAGATTCAGGCTTGCTAAAAAAAATAAAGGAAAAAACAGGCTTGATGATTGATGCTTATTTTTCGGCTACAAAAATTGCTTGGATTTTAGACAATGTTGAAGGTGCTCGAAAAAAAGCAGAAGAAGGAAATCTTTTGTTTGGGACTGTTGACTCTTGGCTTGTTTGGAATTTAACAGGCGGGAAGGTACACGTTACCGATTATTCAAATGCATCCCGAACTATGCTTTTTAATATTTACACAAAAGATTGGGACAATGAGCTTTTAGAATTGTTTAAAATACCGCGATCAATGCTCCCCGATGTAAAAAACTCCAGCGAAGTTTACGGATACACAGACACTTCAATTTATGGTGCTGCGAAAATTCCTGTTGCGGGAATTGCGGGCGACCAACAAGCTGCCTTGTTCGGTCAAGCTTGTTTTAAGCCCGGTATGGTCAAAAACACTTATGGCACAGGTTGTTTTGTTTTAATGAACACAGGCGACAAGCCAATCGTTTCGCCTCACGGACTTTTAACGACAATAGCGTGGGGCTTAAACGGTAAAATATCTTACGCTTTAGAAGGCTCCGTTTTTGTGGCAGGAGCTGCAATCCAGTGGCTTAGAGACGAACTCCGCCTACTCTACGATGCACCTGAGTCGGAATATTATGCCCGAAAAGTAGACAATACGGGTGGAGTTTATGTTGTCCCTTCGTTTACAGGTTTGGGAGCACCATACTGGGATATGTATTCGAGGGGTGGAATTTTTGGGCTTACGCGAGGCACAAAGCGAGAGCATTTGGTACGAGCCACCTTAGAGTCAATAGCCTATCAGTCACGAGATATTATCGGCATAATGGAAGATGACTCCAAGTTTAAGCTACCTAGCCTACGGGTTGACGGCGGAGCTTCAGCGAATGATTTTTTAATGCAGTTTCAAGCTGATATTTTAAACATAAAAGTGGAGCGTCCCGAAAACACCGAATCCACAGCCTTAGGAGCAGCATACTTGGCGGGCTTAGCTGTTGGTTTTTGGGAAAGCTTGGACAAAATATCCTCCAACATAAAAATCGAAAAAGTATTTCAGCCCAATATGGACGCCGACTTACGAAACAAAAAATACGCCTATTGGTTAAAAGCTGTTCAAAGAACAATGGACTGGCTTATTGACGATGAACTTGAGGAATAGAATTAGTTTTTTGGATTTTAACCGATATAAGACATATGCTTTTTTGTTTAAAACTGTTTCGTGTGTCTCGTTAGGAGACACACGTCTTTGCTCAATTACAAGAGTTACAAACGCTTAAAGCTTATTTCGTTTTTTACAAAAATTTTGCCCAAAATTTTTGTGTGTGTCAAAGCTTTGTACAGTTTTACGCTTTAGCGAAAAGTGTAAGTGGGAAACGTAACCCAGCCTTAGTACTTTTGCCTTTTAGGAAATTCTACAACTCATCGATTTCTAACTCAGAAAGACCTGTAACTTTGGATATTTGTTCAACAGAAAGTCCAATTTGTAACAAATTCTTTGCCGTTTCTAACTTGTTTTTGTATGCACCTTCTGCTAAACCTTGATTTAGTCCTTTTTTTAAGCCAAGTTTTTCACCTTCAAGTAAGCCCTTTTGTATGCCACTCGCTTCGCCTTTTTCATATCCTTCAGATACACCCTCAGCATATCCTTCGGTGCGTCCCTCAGCTCGTCCTTTGTTGTACCCTTTTTCTCTGGCTATTTCACTTTCAAATTTGAGCATTCTTTGATAATTGTTTTCAGAAATTTCGCGTGCAATTCGTCTTTCTTCTTCGGTAACTGTAAGCAATACTTCATTCGCCATATTTACCCCCTGATTTCGTTTGCATAAAGTTTCCAATTCATCTGTCTTTGTGTCATTTTTGTAATTTGCTAAAAAGCGTATCCAGTAATCTTTTGCAGTGTAATTGTTTATGTTCTTATTCATAGTGTACGCTATTTCTTTATTTAATTCAAGATAGAAAAACTCAAAGCCCGAATCTTTCGAACCTGTGGGTAGTTGGATTTTTTCAGGCACATTTTCACCGAAAACCGTAAAACTAATGGCGTAAAGTGGCTCGTTGTGCTTTGGACGCAGGCTCAAAAAGCGAGCAACCGTTTTGGATAAGTACATCGCAACCCGACGAGGGTAACTAGTCTGCCAAAACTGCTGCATTTCAATGTTCACAACTAGACGATTGTCCATTTTTACCAATAAGTCCAAACGGTAAGTTTCGGCATTTGGACTTTCACGGATTATTTCCGTGTTTAAAACATCGGCGGTTTTTATTTCGCCATAGGTGTCCGCCAAAAATGCATTTAGGAAACTGATCAAGGCTTTGTTTCCTTTTTCGCCTTT
>JARGFC010000020.1:0-33171 GCA_038397925.1 Treponemataceae bacterium | reverse complement strand
GAAGATGATTTTGATGAACTACTAACGGATGAAAACTTTTGCACTGTTGTTTTTGACGGAATTGAAGAAACTGCAGGCTACCACACAAAAAAATTATCTGAAGAATTTTCGCTAACCGAAGGTAAAAAGTTTGCACTGGGCGTTTGGACAAAAAACAATGATGCTGAAGACCCAGAACATAAATATGACATTGTAGTTGAAAAAAAACGAAATGAATCAGCTCGGACACAATGCAAAAGCAAATGCGGGTGAAACCTTTGTTTTCGGTTTTGAAATGTTTACTGACCAAGTAAGCAAAACTGAAAAAATTAACGCTTGCATAAAAGATTATTATAAAAACTGTTAACCCCCCCCCCTGTTGAATAAATAAATATTTATTTATATAATATTAAAATATAATTCGAACGATGGAGGATTTTTATGAAACGAATTATTTCTGGTTTAGCGAGCTTTTTAGTGCTCGCTTGTTTTGGGACAGCTCTTTTCGCCTTTGGTGGAGCAGAAAAAAAGGACACTATTGTTTATGCTCTTTACCAAACGCCAAATGGGCTTTTTAATCCACTCATTGCAGAGTTGCGAGAAGACGAAGGCGTAAACGACTTAGTTTACAATAGTCTGATTGAGATTAAGTCAGACCATACTCTAGAAAACGCATTGGCAACAAGTTATAAGTTTTCTGATGATGGCAAAACATTGGAGTTCACCTTGTGTACAGGTGTAACTTGGCACGACGGAACCCCCTTTACTGCTGAGGATGTTGTATTTACATATGAATCTTTGGCAGACAAAGATTATCCCGGTGCTCTTTTTTCTAGAGTGCAAGGTATAAAGGGAGCGAAGGATTTTCAAGCAGGAAAGACAAAAAAAATTGAGGGAATCAAGGTATCTGGTAATAAAATTATCCTAGAATTTTTAGAGCCACAAGCTACGGCTTTAACAAAACTTGCCACTTTAAAAATTATTCCCAAGCATATTTGGAGCAAGGTTAAAATCAGCGAATGGAAAAACGCTTTTAATTTACTGCACAACCCCATTGGTACAGGTGCTTACAAATTGGATAAGTTTGAATCAGGTAGCGGTGTATTTTTTAGTGCAAACGAAAAGTACTTTCGTGGAAAGCCTATAATGCCACATTTTTATATGAAGGTTTTTAATCAAGCAACTGTTGTAGCCGAACTTACTCGTGGCAATGTTGATATTGCCGAAATTACAGACCCAAAAGGTGAAGAGGTTAAGCTACTTGAAGCGAAAGGAATTAAGCTTATAAATTACTCTCACAAGCTTATTCAATATATGGGCTTTAACTGTACAAGTCCTATTCTTGGTAACCTTAAAGTTCGAAAAGCATTTGCTCACGCTATCGATAGAAAAAGCATCGTAAAAAATTTATTGGGTGGACACGGTGTTATTTGTAACACAGTTTTGTTACCAAGTAGCTGGGCATATCCCAAAGATGGGCTTATTGATTATACAAGAGATATTCAAAAAGCAAAGGCACTTATGAAAGAAGCAGGCTATACTGACACAAATGGTGACGGTTACCTAGACAAAAACGGTAAAAAATTAAGCCTTGCTTTGATTATCCCCACAGGTGATACAATTCGAGAGCAAACAGGATCAATCATTCAAAGCAACTTAAAAGATTTGGGGATAGAAATAAAACTAGAACCAAAACCTATGAGTGCCGTAATGGATGAAGTTGTTCACCCAAAAGAAAAAAACTACGACTTGTTTTTAATGGGCAATCCTGCTGACCTCGATCCAAACCCAAGCGATAACTGGTATTCTGATTCGCCTTGGAATTTTGTACGATACATAAATCCTAAAACCGATAAATTGATTGACGAAGGTTTAGTTGAAACAAACTTTCAAAAGCGAGCAAGTATTTATCATGAGTTTGGTAAAATAGTTAACCAAGATCTTCCTTGGCTCCCACTTTATATAAAAACTTTAACAATGGCTTGTAGTCCAACTTTAAAAAATTATGAGCCTAATACCTTCGTGGGCTTTTATAATGTTCACAAGTGGCAAGTTAAATAAAACTTTTTTCTAAACTTCAGCTCAGCCTTATTTGTTAAAACTAGTGCTGAGCTGTTTTTAATTGTAACAAAAATGAAAACATATATTTTTAAACGCCTAACAATTTTGACAATTACACTTTTTATGATGAGTCTCTTTCTTTTTGTGCTTGGACAATTGCAACCCGGAAATCCGTATTATAATGCAATGCAACCGGGAATGTCGGAAGAACAGATAGAAAAATATTTACACGAACAAGGCTATTATGATCCTATTCATATAAAATATAAAAAATGGCTTTTCAATGTATTCAAAGGAGACTTTGGTTATTCTATTCGTCATAAAGTACCAGTTTTGTCTATTATAAAAGAGCGTATTCCAAATACGATTTTTTTAACACTGCCTGCACTTATACTTAGCATTATGCTTGCAATTCCTGCAGGAATAAAATGGGCATTAAATGAAAAAAGTTTTTTTGCAAAATTTTTAGATGGAATAAGTTTGACGATTTCTTCGTTACCTACTTTTTTAATTGCATTGATTTTAGTAAAGTTTTTAAGCTATGATTTAAATCTTTTTCCTTTAAGTGGTGTAGGAACTTTTGGACGTTCGAGTTTTTTAAATAGTGTTTATCATTTTACACTTCCGATAATCGTATTAACACTAATCAATTTTTCTGACTTTGTGCGTTATATAAAAAGCTTAATTTCAGCCGAATTAAAAAAGCCATATCTTAAAACTTCTATGGGATTTGGTATGACAAAAGAGAAAGCTGTAAAACAGGATGCTTTGCGAAATATTTTAAGCTCGATTGTAACATTAGTTTTTTTGGAAGTACCACATTTATTATCAGGAGCTTTAATTACGGAAAGTTTTTTTGTTATTCCCGGAATAGGAAAATTAAACTATGACGCCGTTCTTGATAAAGACTATCCAGTCGTGATGGCTATTTTAATTTTTTCGATAACGCTTGTTTTGTTCAGTAATTTTATTGCTGATATTTTAAATCATCTTTTGGACAAAAGGCAGGAACTTTAATTTTATGAAAGCCAAAATTGCTGTTTATATTTTGCTGACAATTGTCGCCTTTGTTTTTTTGGGTCCTCTTTTTTGGAAAGTAGATCAAAATGAAATAAACTTAAATTATATAAACACGCCACCGAACGCAATTCATCCATTAGGCACAGACGAACTTGGGCGGGATGTTTTGGCTCGTTTAATGGCAGGTGGCAGAATTTCACTTTTTGTCGGTGCTGTTGCTACGATTGTACAACTTGCGTTGGGTTTATTTTTTGGAATACTTGCGGCAATACTTCCTGAACGTTTGCAAAATATTCTTATGAGATTTATTGACGCTATAATGACTATTCCTTTTTATATTTTAGCTGTAAGCATAGCAGGCTTTGTAGGTCCCTCAATTAAAAACTTAATTATTATAATTGCTGTTTTTACTTGGGCACCTTGTGCTCGAATGGTTCGCACAGAAATTTTACGCATTAAAAATGAAGAGTTTATAATGTATGCAAAACTGTTAAAACAAGACACAGTAAAAATTACCGTTAAACATTTTATTCCGAACATCAAACATTTGCTTTTTACACGAGCAACACTTTCAATGGCACAAGCAATTATGATGGAAGCAAGTTTGAGCTTTTTAAATTTAGGTGTTCGACAACCTAATGCAAGCTGGGGAAATATGTTAACAGGAGCAATAAACATAGTTACGATTGCTGTGCATCGGCATCTTTGGCTACCCGCAGCTCTGTTAATTTTTTTAACAGTGATGAGCATAAATATTATTTCAAGGAGCATAGAACAAAATGAAAACTATGCTTAAAGTAGAAAACTTAACCATAAAATTAAAAAACGGAAAAGTATTAGTCGGACCTGTAAATTTTTCAATAGCTGAAAACAAAGTTGTCGCTCTTGTTGGTTTGTCAGGCAGTGGCAAGTCTATGACGTGCGAAGCAATTCTCGGCTTGTTGGATAAAAAAAATTTTAATATTTCAGGGAATGTTTTTTTTAACGGAATAAATATTTTCAATTTAAACGAAAAAGAACGAGCTACATTACGAAATAGCGAAATGAGTTTTGTCTACCAAGATAGCACAAATGCTTTAGTACCTGTACGTAAAATAGAATTTTTTGTAAAACGAATTTTTAAACTTCATAATTATAAAATGTCAAATGAAAAAATAAATAAAATATTTCAGCTACTCAACTTTAATTCATTTGAGCCACTTAAAAAAAAGTTACCGTATGAGTTGAGTGGTGGCGAAGTACAAAGAGTTTGCTCTGCCTTAAGTTTGCTTTTAGAGCCTAAGCTTTTAATAGCCGATGAAATAACAACAGCCTGTGATTTAATTACTCAAATGAAAATTTTAAATTTTATTAAACTTATTTGTAATGAACGATTAAACTCAAATCAAAAACCGCTTTCTATTATTTTTATAACACACGATTTAAATATTGTAAAAAAAATTGCAGACGAAATTATTATTTTTAAAGATGGATTGATCCAAGAAATTGGAACACCACAAGAAATTTTTAATGCACCTAAAACAGATGCAACAAAGGAACATATAAACGCAAAAATTAAAAACTTTTCTGATGTACAAGAAAAACAAAAATTATTTTCTAAAGAAAAAACTCCACTTTTGTATAAAGTGAACAACTTAAATTTTAGTTATAAAGACAAAACCATTTTGAAAAATGTTTCGTTTAATTTACACAAAGCAAGACTTTATACTTTGGTTGGAAAATCAGGTTCAGGTAAAACAAGTTTATTAAAACTTTTATCGGGAATTTTAAACTCAAATAACAATATAACAAATGCAAATGAAAACTCAAATCCTATAAAGCATAATATTCACACTCCGGGAAAAATTCAACTTGTCTTTCAAAATCCAAGAAAAAGTTTTGACCCGCAATACACGGCTGAACAAAGTCTTTTTGAAAGCTTAAAAACAAATTCAAACTACAACAATAATTTTTTTACAAAACAAACAGAAAAGAAAAAAGTTTATTTAAAAGCTATGAGTTTTGTAAATTTACCTAAAAGTTTTCTTTCAAAATTTCCACATCAAATGTCAGGTGGTGAGCTACAACGACTTGCAATTGCACGAGCCCTTATAAGTGAGCCTGAAATTATTTTTATGGACGAACCTACGGCTTCTCTGGATAGTGTAAATAAAAAAATAATTTTGCAGCTGATTCAGCGTTTGGTTTTTGAAAAAGCAATTACCGTTTTTATTGTTACGCATGATTTAGATATACCCTTAGAGCTTAATAGTCCTTGCTTTGTTTTAGATTCTACACAAATCGAAGAATATGAAAATGTTCATACTATGTTAAATAATCCTAAAAGTAAATTTTTACAAGAACTAAAAACTGCAGTTATGCATTTGGAATAGAACTATTGGCTAAAAATAAATAAAACCCACTTGAATGAACTTTTATTTTAAGTATAATATTTGTAAAATGTTTATTTAAAACACAATATGTGAGGTTTTATGACAAAGTATGCTGAGATTTTAAAAGATGAATTGGTCAAAGCTTTAGGTTGCACAGAGCCTATAGCTGTTGCTTTGCTAGCAAGTCGTTTTGCTGATGCAATTGAGGAAGAGCCGACTGAAATTAAACTTCGTTGTAGTGGCAATATTATCAAAAATGTAAAGTCGGTATTAGTACCAAATACAGGTGGCTTAAAGGGACTCGAAGTTGCAACCTTAGCGGGAGTTGTTTCTAAAAATTGGCAGGCTGAACTTGAAGTTTTAAATAACTTATCTGAAGACGATATAAAAAAAATAAAAACTCTTTTAAAAAAAGATATAGTAAAAACAGAACATTTAGATACCCCCGCTGTTTTGCACATTCAAATCGAAGGACGATCAAAAAACAATACAGCCTTTGCTGAACTTATTCACACCCACACAAATATTGTTAAGCTTATAAAAAATGGAAAAGTTATTTTTGAAAAACCATTTGATGTAAATGAAGTTAAACTTCCCGGTATTGACCGCTCTTGCTTAAATGTAAAAGATATTTTGAATTTTGCAGATAAAGTAAAGATTGATGAAGTGTCCGAAGTTATAAAAAACCAAATTGACACAAATATGAAAATTGCAAATGAGGGTTTTGATTTGCTCAACGAAAAAAGTATTACAAAAGTACTTTTAAAAAATGCCTGCAAAACTCAAGGCGTTGATATTAACAATATTTCTACCATTACAAAAGCAAGGGTAAAATTAGCAAGTGCAATTGAAACTCGAATGCTCGGATTTAATTATCCCGTTGTTGCAAACTCAGGAAGCGGAACACAGGGCTTGTGTGTTTCAATTCCTGTTATTATTTTTGCTCGGGAAGCAGGCGTAAGCGAAGAAAAAATGATTCGGGCTTTGCTTGTCAGCAACTTGCTAGCTAACCATCAAAAAACAGGCATCGGTAAGCTCTCGGCTTTTTGTGGAGCAGTTAGTGCAACAACAGCAGCAATGGCAGCAGTGGCGTATATGTTTGGTTATGGATACAAAGGTGTTTCAAAAACTATGGAAAATTCTTTAGCAACCATTGCAGGTATGGTTTGCGATGGTGCAAAGGTTTCTTGTGCGGCAAAAGCTATTGTTGCATTGGGAGCATCTCACTTTGCTTATGAAATGGCTATAAACGATATTGCTTTTTCTGAAGGCGAAGGAGTTGTAAAAGACAACATTGAAAACACCATCAGTGCAGTTGGTGTTTTAGCAAACAAAGGAATGAAAGAAACCGACAAGGTTCTTTTAAATATCATACTGGAGTAAAATATGAAACTACCCAAAATTGGCATAACCACCGATTTAATTTATAACACAGCTGTAAATTTTGAAGGCTATCAATATTCACGAGTGAGCATTTATTATTCTCAAGCAATACTCGCTACAGGCGGAATTCCTTTTTTAATTCCTCTTTGCAATTACCCAAAAGAAGCTTTAGTCGAACTCGTTAAAACTTTTGACGGACTTATTTTTTCAGGCGGACAAGATGTAAATCCAAAACTATGGGGCGACGAACCTTTAAATCACATTAAACAAATGAGTAATGAGCGAGATAATTTTGAGTTGCAACTTTTTAAAATTGCAACAGAACTCAAAAAACCAATCTTAGGAATTTGTCGCGGAGCCCAACTTATGAATGTGTTTTTCGGCGGCAGCCTCTACCAAGATATTTTTACCGAAGCCAAGGCTAAACTTTCCCATGTCCAAAAACTTCGATACAACGAACCCATTCACAAAGTAAATATTAAAAAAGATTCCATTATGCACAAAGCTTTTGGTGACGAAGTTTGGGTAAATAGCTATCATCATCTTGCCATAAAAAAACTTGCCGACAAGTTCAAGTGCACAGGACAGGCAAGTGACGACATTGTGGAAATGTTCGAAAGTAAGGACGAAGATTTTTTACTCGGCGTACAATGGCACCCTGAAATGCTTCGCGAGCGTGACCCCAAAATGCAAGCACTCTTTCAAACCTTTTTAGAAAACTGCTAATTAGCTTATTTTTTTAATTAACATTTATAAGACTTGACCGTGCCTTGCGAAAATCGCTTATTCCTTCGTCTCGGATAACTCAGGGGCTTCAACCTAGCGAATGAGTTTTAACGCAAATCTGGCAACTAAAGGCGGGAATTTTTGATAGAAAAATTCCCGCTTAAGCAGACAAGAGCTACGCTCCTCGCTAAAACAAAAATCGGACATCTTGACAAAAGGTTTGATATTCAGTAAACTATAAAGATATGCAAAAATCAAAGAGGAAAAAATTTGAGTGAATTTAGGTTACAACAAATAGGCGAGCAGATTCGGGCTGAAATTGCACAAATGATAGTTACTGAAAAAATTAAAGATCCCCGAGTGAGTTCTTTTTTGTCGATAAACAAGGTGGTTGTTTCTTCAGACCTTTCTTATGCTCGAGTTTATGTTTCTAGAATAGATAATAACGAAAAAAAAGCTAAAAAAGGTGTGGTAGGCTTACAAAGTGCTAGTGGTTTTATTCAAACGCAACTTTCAAAGCGGTTGCGAATCCGACAGTTTCCCGCATTAAAATTTTTTTACGATGAGGGGATGAAGGCGGGGATTGAGATGGTAGAAAAGCTTAATAATCTTGAAATAACTCCGCAAGAAGAGTTGGACAAAATCCCAAATAATGAATAATAAAACGAATCACCGATTATGGATAATAAAATAATTATTCCTTTTGCAAAAAAAGCAGGGCTTACAAGTTTTTCTTCACTTTGGCAGTTTAAAAAAATCCTTCAAACAAAAAAAATTGGACATACAGGGGTTTTGGATAATTTTGCAGATGGTTTAATGATTGCTTTGCTGGGAAATGGTACAAAGCTTTCTACATATTTTACAAACTGTGATAAACGCTATCTTGCTTTTTTTGTTTTTGGTGTAGAAACGGAAACTCTTGATTATTCTGGGGACATAGTAGCGAAAAAAAAATTGCCCGAGCTTTCGAAACTTTTGGAAATAATAAAAAGGTTTAAAGGTACGCAAATGCAAGTTCCACCTCTTTATTCTGGAGTGCAGGTGGAAGGACAACGGGCATATAAGGCTGCACGGGCGGGTAACGAAATTAAGTTACCAAAGCGAGAAATTACAATTTATTCATTGGATTTACTCTGCTACGAACTTGAGCCTAACACCCAAGTTGTAAAAAATGCCTGCTTTGATATACGATGTTCAAAGGGAACTTATATTAGGGCTCTGTGTCGGGATATTGCTCAAGCTTGTAACTCTTGTGCGTATGTTGGGGCTTTAAGGCGGACGGAGTTGGGCTTTTTTAAGCTTGAGGAAAGCTTGGGGGCTGAACGCCTTCCTGAGTTTAAAAGCCAATGCTTAACTCTTGATGAAAGCTTAAAACTTGATGCTGAAAACAAGGAAAATTATTCTTTTGATGATGATTTTACGCTTTCGCAAATAAAGGAAAAAGCCTTAGCCTTTACGCCAGAAATGGCTGAAAGCTTAAACTTGGATTTTGCAATTTTGAAAAAAGAGTTTTTGCCCAATTTTAAGCTTGGGCAAAGACTTCGCAAGGGATGGTTTGTAAAGCTTAAAAAAACAGAAAATCCTTTGGCGGTTTTTTGTGAAAAAAACTTTTGTGGAATGATAAAACATTCTAAAAAAGGCTTTTTTTATAAGTTTGTGATAAAGTGAATTTGTAAGAGGTAGAAGTTAAATACTTCAGAAGGATTGATTTATGTTTAATAAAATTTTAATATTTTGTTTTGTTATACTTTTTTCTTTTAGTTTTTTGCAAGCTAAAGCTAAACTTGCAAAATTGGAAGAATATACACTTTATTTTTCAAAAGGTGTAAATCGTTTAAAAAAATAGGTGTTAAAAAAAAGTTTTTGGAAAGCTAAATGCAGGTTATTTATTGGAATGAGGTAATAGAGACATATAAAAGAGGCGAGGTTTTGTCTGTACTAAAAGGCAAGTCTTTGGCAGTGACAGTCGGTTCATTTGACGGCTTGCATTTAGGACATAAAGCATTGGTAGAAACCTTGCTTAAAAATGCAAAGCAAAAAGGGCTTGCTAGATGTGCTGTAACTTTTGTCCGACCAACTCGAGCAAAAAAAAATGGCTTTTATGCTGGAGATATTTTGAGCTTAGACTTAAAATTAAAAATGTTTAAAGATTTAAACTTTGATTTTTTAATACTTATTGACTTTTCTACGAATTTTGCTACAATGAGTGGAGAAAAGTTTTTTGAAATTTTAGTAAAAACAATTCACATGAAATCGCTTTTTGTTGGGCAAGATTTTGCATGTGGATTTCGCCACAGTACTAGAGTCAAGGACATAGAAAATATTTCTGAAACTTACGCTTTCAGTTTTGATTCCATTGAATGCGTAAAAGTTAATGGACTTGATATAAGTTCTTCTAGTATTCGCAATGCTGTTAAAAAAGGCAATTTTGCGAAAGCTAATAAGTTACTTGGGTACTCGTTTTTGCTAGATCTTTCAAATGTGGGCTTTGAACAAGTTTCGCAAAATGAATTAAAAGCGTCCACTGCTGACTTTTCGCAAGTACTTCCGGATAGCGGCGAGTACGAGGTTGAGCTTTTTACGTCGGATGGTTTTAAGCAAAAAATGAGCTGTACTTTTACGAGTGAGTTTGTGCTTTTACGGGATAAACCTTTAAGACAAAATACAAGTAGCGACCGAAAGGGAGCATTAAAAAGCTTATTTGGAAAAAAATTAAAATATTTGAAGTTCAGTTGAAGGAGAAAAAAATGGGACTTACAAAAGAAACAACTGCATCGATTGTTGGAAAATTCGGTGCAAACAACAAGGATACAGGGCATACAAAGGTGCAAATTGCACTTTTAACAGAGCGAATTAATCGCTTAACTGATCACTGTAAAGAACACAAAAAAGACAAAGCGACTAACCGAGGACTTTTGAAATTGGTTGGTCAACGACGTCGTCTTTTAAAGTACTATCAACGCAAGGATATTGATGCTTATCGAGAGCTCATTCAAGAATTGAACTTGCGAAAATAATTTGGGTTTTAAGCCCACTTCAAAAAAGGCTAAAAGTTTTATTTTAGTCTTTTTTGAAAAAGAGAATTTATGGAAATTTTAATAAAAGGAATAAAGGATTTATTTAATGAAAACAAGAGTAACTTACAGAATTGGAGATTCGGATTTAATTTTAGAAACGGGGCATTTAGCAAAGCAAGCGAATGGATCGATTTATATTGAGTACGAGGGAACGGCTGTTTTGGCAACAGTTTGTTGTTCAAGCAATGGAGTTGAAGGATTAGATTATGTACCTGTAACGGTAGATTATAATGAAAAGTTTTATGCTGCGGGGAAAATCCCGGGCGGTTTTATAAAGCGGGAGGGAAGACCAAAGGATAAAGAAATTTTGGTTTCACGACTAATCGACAGACCAATGCGACCGCTTTTTGAAAAAGAGTTTGGTAGAGAAATACAAATTATTCCTACCTGTATTTCATCCGATAAAAAAAATCCACCCGATATTTTAGCAATGGTAGCAAGTTCTGCCGCCGTTACAATTTCAGATATTCCATTTAACGGACCTATTGCGGCAGTGCGTGTTGCTTTTTTAGACGATGAATTTATAATAAATCCTACTTTTCGAGAAATTGAAAAGGCAGATATGGAAATTGTCGTGGCGGGAACAAAAGACGGCATTACAATGGTAGAAGGCGGAGCAAAAGAAGTTAGCGAGGAAATTATTCTTGAAGCTTTGGACAAGGCACACGAGGTTATAAAAGAATTATGCATATTACAAGAAAAGCTTAGAGCGGCTTGTGGTAAAGAAAAACTTCCTCTTACCAAATTTGAAGCAGTGCTTGAAAATAAAGAACAAATTGAAAATGAAATAACACCTGAAATTGAAGCATCTTTTTACAAGCCTTCCAAAATTGAACGAGGCAATGCTTTGCAAGCTGTGTATGATAAATTTGCAGAAAAGTATGCCGAGCAACTGGAAGACGAAGTGCAGGGAAAATTATTTAATAGCTTAATAGATGAAATACAATACAATGTCTTACGCAACAATATTTTAGACCACAGCAAACGAGTAGACGGACGAAAACTTGACGAAATCCGTCCTATAACTTGTGAAATAGATATTCTACCTCGAGCGCATGGCTCGGCGGTTTTTACCCGAGGTGAAACACAGTCTCTTTCTGTTACAACACTTGGAACAGTGGCTGACGAGCAAGTCCATGACGATATAGAAGGGGAGCGAAAGGATAACTTTATACTTCATTATAACTTTCCACCTTTTTCTGTAGGTGAAGTCGGACGCTTAGGAACGGGAAGGCGAGAAATAGGACATGGGAATTTAGCACGACGCTCCCTTGAACCGATGATGCCTTCACGAAAAGAATTTCCTTACACGGTTAGATTGGTTTCCGAAATACTTGAGTCTAACGGCTCATCTTCAATGGCTACTGTTTGTGGGGGAACTCTTTCTATGCTTTCTGCAGGTGTTAAAATGAAAAAGCCAGTAGCAGGTATTGCGATGGGTTTAATTACCGAAGGCGACAAGTATGCAATTCTTTCGGATATCTTGGGCGAAGAGGATCACCTTGGTGATATGGACTTTAAGGTTGCTGGAACTGCTGAAGGTATTACTGGTTTTCAGATGGACATAAAAATTGCAGGGGTTTCCGCTGAAATTATGAAAAATGCTTTGGAGCAAGCAAAGCGTGGACGACTGCATATTTTGTCGATAATGAATGAAACGATTTGTAAACCTGCAAGTGATATTTCAAAATATGCACCGCGAATTGAGGCTTTGAAAATTCCTACGGATAAAATAGGTGCTTTAATAGGTCCCGGTGGAAAAAATATTCAAGCCATTTCGGAAAAGTATTCTGTTACAATTAACATTGAAGATGACGGCACTGTAATGATTTACGGAACTGATGGCGAGCTTACAAAACAAGCTAAAGAATATGTAGAAGAGTCAAACAAAGAACCAGAAATTGGTAAAATTTATAAGGGAACTGTTAAAAAAATAATGGAATTTGGTGCCTTTGTAGAATTTCTGCCGGGCAAGGAAGGACTTTGCCATATTTCAAAGCTATCTAGAAAACGCGTAGCAAAGGTTGAGGATGTGCTAAAAGAGGGACAGGAAGTTCCTATAAAGCTTTTAGACATCGACAGACAGGGGCGTTTTGATCTTTCGTATATTGATGCAATAGAAGAATAGCATAAGCGGATAATGTTGGGCATCTTGTAGAAAATTATTGTGTTTTGCGAGATGCCCTTACTTGATTCTGTTTAAAACTTTAATGTTCCAAATGTGCCAGTATAAGCTTGTCTTTTAATTTTTTTAACTTTGCTGTCAATGACACCTTGTAAATGTGTGGATTCAAAATACGCTTTGAAGTTGGGTCTAAAGAGTCCAGTTGTTTTTCGGCGTATTTTTTTATATCTTTTAAGGATTTTGGCTCGGCAACGCGTTTGCCCTTTTTAATTTTAATGTTCAAAAGTGGTTCAACTTTCGCAGGAGCAAATTTGAAAAATTGAACATTATTATTGGGATGATAAAAAGTTTGCTCCTTGCCTTCTTTTACAATCTCATCTTCCAAGGCGATAATATCTGCCTTAAAAGAGCCATCGTCATTATAAAGTCGCCAAACTTGCTTTATACCGGGAATGGTTTGCTTTGCAGGATTGTCCGAAAACTTCATTACAGGTGTCCACTTGTCGTTTTCCATTTTGCGAGCAGCTAGTTTGTAAACTCCCGTGAATGAAGACTCATCTCCACCAGTAACCATATGAGTTCCAACCCCCCAACCATTTATCGGAGCTTTGTTTAGAACAAGTGATTCCACGATTTCCTCGGTAAGCTCGTTAGAAGCAGTAATTGTCGCATTAGGGCAACCCGCCTCGTCTAAAAGTTTTCGCACAGCCTTACTTAAATAATAAAGGTCGCCTGAGTCCAAACGAACGCCAAAGTTATGCCCTTTAGCTTGTAATTTTTTACCAACCTTTATGGCATTTTTTATTCCACTTTGAAGTGTGTCATAAGTATCGATTAAAAACACTGAACCTTTTGGATAAAGTTCAGCGTATTTTTCAAAAGCTTCTTCTTCGCTATCAAATGACATAACCCAAGAATGAGCCATTGTACCCATAGCAGGAATATCGTAAAGTTTTGCAGCAAGAGTATTGCTAGTGCCAGCGGCACCTCCCACATAAGCGGCTCTACTTGCACTCATTGCTCCATCGTACCCCTGTGCCCGTCTTAAACCAAATTCCATAATGGGAGCCTTGTTTGACGCAAGCCAAATTCGAGCAGTCTTTGTAGCAATTAAGCTTTCAAAGTTGATAGTGTTTAGAATCACCCCTTCAAGTATCATCGCATCGATTACCGGAGCTTCTACTCGAATAATCGGTTCATTAGGAAAAATAAGCGAACCTTCTTCCATTGCATAAAGATTACCTGAAAAGGAATAGTCCGCTAAAAAGTTTAAAAACTCATCGGAGAATATCTTTTGCTTTTCTAAAAAGGCAATATCGTCTTTATCAAAGCGAAATTCAGTTATCGTTTTCAAAAGTGGTTCTAGCCCTGAAAAAATCGAATAGCCTCCTTCAAAGGGATGCTTGCGAAAAAACATATCAAAAATAGTTTCATAATTTAAATTGTTTTTCCAAAAAGCTTGAGCCATTGTAAGCTCGTAAAAATCAGTAAATAAAGCACTTTGCATACATATAATGTTAACCCATTCATTAAAAATTTACAAGGTGTAAAAGTTTTTTAATCTTTCTCTTTATTTTTTTTTAACTTTGTTGTATAATGGCACATAGCTAAAAATGGCGTTTCAAGTTGTTTGAGCTATGGAGTTTTTATGGAATTAGTTTACAAAGGTAAAACAAAAGATGTTTACAAATTGACTGATGACAAATATCGCCTTGTTTTCAAAGATGATGTAACAGGTGCAAATGGAGTTTTTGATCCCGGTGCTAACCATGTCGGTTTAAAAATAAAAGGAGCGGGAGCCGCCGCCCTTGCTTTAACAAAGTTTTTTTATGAAAAGTTAAATGCAGAAAAAGTGCCAACCCACTTTATAAGTGCAGACTTAAAAGCAAATACAATGGATGTTTTGCCTGCAAAGCCTTTTGGCAAGGGCGTTGAAGTAATTTGTCGGTATAAGGCTGTTGGCTCTTTTTTAAGGCGATATGGACTTTACGCAAAAGAGGGCGACAATCTAGACGCTTTTGTGGAGTTTACCCTCAAAGATGACGAACGCGAAGACCCTCCGATTACAAAGGACGCCCTCATTATGCTTGGGATTATGACTGCCGAAGAATACGAAACAATTGTGAGTCTTACAAAAAAAATTGCAAGCTTTGTGAAAGCTGAACTTAAAGCAAAGGGCTTGGAGCTTTATGATATAAAGTTTGAGTTTGGTCGGGTTGGTAAAAATATGCAGCTCGCTCTGATTGATGAAATTTCTGGTGGAAATATGCGAGCCTATAAAGATGGCAAACATATAGATCCGATAACTGTAGAAAAAATAATGCTGAGCTAAAGATAATGAACAATGAAATTAAACTTAATGAAGATGAAAATCTAGACGAATGGCAGACTAGAAAATATACCGAATTTTTTTCGGAAGAATGTGATTTTTTAAAACGAAGGCTGGAGCGTGGAAAAACAGATCTTGCTGACCTAGAAGGGATACTCGAAAGTCTTTATATTTTCGATGACAATAATCAAGACGGACGAAGTTTGATTATGCAACTTTCTCTTTCTGCCTCGATAGCGGCATACGAGTCTATAATTTCAAAGCTAAAAAACGAAGCAAAAAAAACACAATAAAATAAATTTATGGAGAAAATTATGAAAAAAATATTTTTACGCTTTTTATTTATTCTTACTTTTGTTAGCCTAAGTTCCTGCTCAATTCAGCAGATGGCTTATAATGCTATTGCACCACTTCCTGAAAAAAAGCTAAAAAACGAAAACAAACCCAAAAAGAAAAATGCGGGCGACCCGATTTTAGCATTTACTAGCGAAACCGATATAAAACTCGTAGCGGATGCTTTTCCTGTTTTACTTAAAACTGTGGAAATGCTTTATTTTAACGATCCGAGCCACAGAGGAGTTTCTATTATGGCGGGACAGCTTTTTATAATGTACGCCAATGCCTTTGTCGAACGCCCCGCAAAACAAATGAGCGATGACTTTTATAACGAAAAACACGCCGAATTTATGCGGGCAAAAAAATTTTATTTGCGGGGTGTGAAATATGTTTTTAATGCGCTTAACCTAGAATACCCCAGCTTTAGCGAAAATGTTTTTAGCCTTGACGAAACAAAGGTTAGCTCTGCCATCAATCAGTTAAAACCTCATAATGTAGAAGCAATTTTTTACGGAGCTTCAGGTTTGCTTGCGGCTTTTGCACTAGAGCCTTTAGACGCTGAAGTTATGGACAGGGTTGACGCTGCTAGGCTTATGCTTGAAAAAGCTTGCGAATTAAACCCGAGTTTTAACGGAGGTTCTCTTTGGGAAGTTTTAACTTCGTACTATGTTGCTGTTCCCGAAGGTTTTGGCGGTGGCGAGGAAAAGGCAAAAGCTGCCTATAAAAAAGCTATGGAATATTCTCAAGGTAAAACGCCTTCGATTTATATTACTTACGCTACAGCTTTTTGTGTTCCAGTTCAAGATGGTGACGCTTTTGTAGCAAACCTAAAAAAAGCATTAGCAATCAACCCCGACGACAATCCCGAAACTAGACTTATGACCATTCTCTCGCAAGATACAGCCCGTTGGATGCTTGAACACAAGGATGAGTTCATTTATTGAAGTTTAACTTTTGGTTTAATTATGCGTTGGATATAAGTATTTATTTAGGGAAAGATTGGAGTATTTCATATGAAAACATTACTCTTAAATTATTTTTTATTTTTGTCAACTAAAATTTTTAAGAATATTTAATATTTGTAAGACTTATCCTTACTTTCGAAAATTGCTATTCCGCCACGGACGGCGGGCTAGTAATTTGCTTTTGCGAGTTTTGAATTTTCCTTGCATTATAAATAGAAAATTCAAAACTCGTCCACCTTAAAAAAACAAGGATGTTTTTCACTCGCCACGGATGGCGAGCCAGTATAAAGCAACAGCGATGTTTTGCAACAAACCATTTTGCCAAGTTGCAAAACTTGACGAGTAACAAAAAACACAGACGTTTTTTAACACGCTCCCGACACGGATGTCGGGCAAGTATTTTGATTTTGCGAGTTTTGAATTTTCCTTGCATTATAAATAGAAAATTAAAAACTCGACCACCTTGAAAAAATATGGACATTTTTTCAATGTGAACTATCACTAGCCACTTGACTTTTGAAAAAAAGTATTATATACTCAAGCTATGGATTATTTGGAGCTTTTACTAAAATCGGCAGATCTTTGTGGAAATTGTGCTTGCGTTGGTCTTGACATTGTGTATGAGCTTTTGCCCGAGTCAGTTGGCGTTGATGCTTTTATTGCTGAGTTTTTAAAAGGCTTAAAAAAACATAATTTAGTACCTGCCGCTTTCAAACCTAACTTGGCATACTTTTCAAGTTTAAACAAATCGTATGAAGACGATTTTAGCGGTTATAAAAGTTTGAGCTTGGCATTAAAAACTATTCGCGAACTTTTTCCCGACACACCGATTATTTTAGACGCTAAACGAGGCGATATTTCCACGAGTAGCTTTAAATACTCTGAAGAAGTTTTTAATGGCTGGCAGGCTGATGCAACAACCGTTAGCCCGTATATGGGACACGATTCAGTTTTACCATTTCGTAAAGGTTTTGAAAAAAAAGGTGTTTATGTTTTAAACCGAACTAGCAATAAAGGAGCTAGCGACTTACAAAACTTAAAACTAAATTCTGGTAAAACAATTTACGAAAAAGTCGCAGAGCAAATTATAGCGTATGCTAAAGAGTTTCCGGGAACGGGAGCTGTAATCGGTGCAACAAGTTTAAACGAACTTGAAACTTTGGCAAAAATTTATGCAAACTCTATACAAGTTCCTCTTTTAATACCGGGTGTTGGCAGCCAAGGCGGAAGTGCAGACGAAGTTATAGCTACATTAAAAAAAGCAAACTATGACCTAAACCTTGTAAGGATTAACAGTTCTAGTGGACTTACATTCCCGTGGAAAAATACCGGTGTCGCCCCAAAAGATTGGCTTGAAGCTTGTTTGCAAAGTGTAAAAACTTTTTTAAATAAAACTAAAATTTAGCCAATAAAAAATACTTGAATGGTTTTTTTTATTTTGTATAATAAGAGGTAAAGTTTAATGAATAAAATTAAAAACATTTTTTTAGTATTTAGCATTTTGTTGTTTGTAGCTTGTAATAATGAAATTGTAGTTGTTTACGATATTTCGCAAGAACGATTTGACCAAGAATTAGTTACAAATAATGCTAACAATGAAAAGTATATAATTATAGACACGCGTCCAGAACACGAATATTTAAATGGGCATTTATTTGGTGCTATGAATTATAATATCAAAATTTTAAAAACTCGCTTTTATGAAATAGAAGACTTGAAAAATATCCGAACCTATGTTTATGGCAATAACTCAGAAGAAAGTTTTAAAGTTGCAAAGTATCTAGGTGAACAAGGTTTTAAAACAATCTTCAACTGTGCGGGACTTGATGAGGCAGAATATCCTTTTGTGTTTTTTAATCCTGTCCGTTTAAAACGCGGATTTCAAATGGCAAAAGAAAACAATTACCAACTAGTTGATTATAGGCGTCACACTGCAAGAGAAAAAAATATGGTTAAAAACTCAAACTTCATACTATATCCTAATATTGATCAGCTTTTAAATGTAATCAACTATTCTTCAGGTTATGTAGTTTTTTCTGCAAATGTTAAAAATGCCACCGAATGTGCTGCCGAACTTTCAAGCTACGGCTTTAAAAATGTTTACTATTGTGTTGATGATATTGCCAACTATCCCGAATTTTGGAGACAGAGTAAAAAAGAACCTAAAACTCCGTAATCAGAATAAGCGTGAATGGCAGGGCAAAAGCCCCGCCAAATTTAGCTGATGGTTTAGTTACTTACTCGAGCTTTATCACTGATTTCACTGATGTAGCCCGTACGCAAACAGGTTTCAAAAAGCTCTTCATTCAAAAAGCTTTCGTTTGTTTTTTTATAACCATCAACTTCTCGGCTAATTTTAATTTTGTAGCCTTCGCTTGTTTTGTCCAAAATAGAAAAATAAGAAATTTCGTTTGGAACGCTTTTAATAGCATAAGTTTTCATTTCTATTCTCCTTCACTATTATAATTTTCGGAAAAATAAGGATTAGCTTTAGACTTTTTACTGCTTGACACACTAGCATTAAATAAAAAAGTCAAAACAAATAATTAAAGGGCTTGACTTTTTTTTGATTTTTTTGTAAAATTAACGAATTATAATGTTCAGTGGAGGACATAGTGTTAAAAATTAGGTTAAAGAGGTTTGGGACAAACAAACGACCTTATTATAGAATGGTTGTGCAAGACTCCAGAGAGCCTCGAGATGGGAAAACACTTGATCAGGTTGGAATTTACCATCCGATTGAAGTGGAAGATTCACAAATTAAGTTTGATGCCGAAAAGGTTCGGTCTTGGTTGTCAAAGGGTGCACAGCCTAGCAATACTGTGAAACGCCTTTTAAACAAAAAAGATTTTAGACTTTCGCATTAAGTTTTAGTAAGAGAGGTAGTTATGCAAAAGGAATTGATTGAATTTATCGCAAAAGCTCTTGTTGATGACGCTAGTGCTGTGGAAGTTACTGAAAAGGATGGCGAAAAAGGCATCGTTTTGGAACTCAAAGTGAAAGAAGAGGACATTGGAAAAGTGATAGGTAAACAAGGACGTATCGCTAAGGCAATGCGAACCCTTCTTAATGCAGCAGCCGGAAAAACAGGAAAAAAGTACTCACTTGAAATCTTGGACTAGTGATGAACTTTTAGCTACTGCGGTAGTTCGGGGAACTTTTGGCTTGGAAGGTTTTTTAAAGCTAGAAAGTTTTTCCGGGGATTTAGAACATCTTATAAAGCTAAAAGAGGTTTTTGTACGATTTTATAATGCCCCCTTGCAAAAAAAAACCTTGGAGGATGGCGTTTTTGATGTTGCTGAGGTTTTGGTTAGGGCAAATGATGTTTTAATAAAATTTGAAGGAATTGACAATAATGAGCAGGCTAAACAATTTAAGTCGGCGACTTTATTGGTTCCAAGGGATAAAGCTGCTCCTCTAAAAGAGGATGAGTTTTATGTTTGTGATCTTTGTAATTGTATGCTTGTGTATGAGGGAGAACAACTCGGTAAAATTACAGGCGTAATAGAAGGCGGAGGCTCGCAATTATTAGAGCTGACCGAAGCTAAAACTGGTAGACTGGTGTATATTCCTTTTATCGAAAAATTTATCGGAAAAATTAATCTACAAGAGTTTACCGTACAGCTAATGCACCGCTGGATTCTAGATTAAGGACCTAGGTTTCATTTTAGCAATTTGTTAAATGAAGCATTAAATTTAGGGCTTTTTATTATGAAATTTTATGTGCTGACCTTATTTCCTGAAATTGTTGAAAGCTTTTTTACAGCTTCGATAATGGCTAAAGCCGTAGAAAGGAAATTGATAGACTATTCGCTAATAAATATCCGAGATTACGCTCTTGACAAACACAAAACTTGTGATGACCTAACATATGGTGGTGGTGCGGGTATGCTTTTAATGCCTGAACCTGTTTCTTTGGCATTGGATTCAATAAATGCAAAGGGAAAACGGGTAATCTATATGACGCCATCGGGAATTCCTTTTAACCAAGCTTATGCAAAGGAGCTTTCGGAGGAAACGGAGCTTACTTTTTTGTGTGGGCGATATGAGGGACTAGACCAAAGGGTTATAGACGAATATGTAACTGACGAAATTTCGATTGGGGATTATGTAATGTCGTCTGGGGAAATTGCAAGCTTGGTAGTTATTGATTGTGTGTATAGGCTTTTAGAAGGCGTGATTTCTGAAGAGTCTCTTTTAGAAGAAAGCTTTTCAGATGGGCTTTTAGAATATCCGCAATACACAAGACCATCGATTTTTCGGGAACGGGCTGTTCCTGAGATTTTGCTTTCTGGGCATCACGAAAATATTCGCAAGTGGCGACTTAAAAAAAGGCTTGAAAAAACTTTGAAAAATCGCCCTGATTTAATAGAAGCGAAGAAAATTTCGGGGAGCTGGAATGCAGAACTAGAAAAGCTATTAGAGGAGATTTTAAATGGCAACAGATTTAATTAGAAAAATTGAAACTTCACAAATGGTGGAAAAACTACCTGAGTTTCAAGTTGGAGACACAGTAAGGGTACTTTTTAAGATTATTGAAGGTAAAACAGAGCGTATTCAAGCATACGAAGGCTTGGTGCTTTGTTTTAAGAATAAGGGGTTGAGCCGAACCTTTACCGTTAGAAAAAATTCTTACGGTGTGGGCGTAGAACGAGTTTTCCCTTGCCACTCACCCCGAATTGCAGGTGTGGAAGTTGTGCGTACCGGTAAGGTTCGCCGTTCAAAGCTTTACTACATACGCACAAAAATTGGCAAAGGTGCAAAGATTAAAATGCGGTTGCCTAATAAATAGGGCTAGAGTTTCTTTGTATTTTGGAGTGAAATTTGTGGTTGGTTCGTTGAACTGACCGCAAAAACATATTCTAAAAAGAGTAATTTCTTTGTTCGTGTTTATTTTAAAATATAATCGTTTTACATAATTATAAGGACTTCATTTCCTTTCTTAATGCACGCCAGTTGGGACAATATTTTGTCATAAAGTTTTTGAATTTTGCGTTGTGGTAAAATTCTTTAAAGTGAACGATTTCGTGAATGAGAACCATTTCAATGCAAGCGTGTCGATGACGTGCGAGGTTTGTGCTGAGTGTAATTTTCTTTTCGTCAGGTTTGCAAGAACCAAGCTTTGTTTTCATTGTTCGATAATTTATATTTGTAACGGTTTCGTCCATTTCGGATTCTATTTGTGGTAAAATTTTTTGGATAAAGGAGTTGAGTTCCTTTTTATATAATAAATTTATACAACGTTTTATTTCTGTGTCATCGAAGCTTCGGACGGACAAGCGAATTTTATCTCCCTCAATTTTGTATGAAAAGCGAGAAGCTTTTTTTAAGTTTAATTCGAAAGTCTTACCAAAAAGTTGGAGTGTGTTTTTTTCTTTTAAGTTTTTTGATTTTTGAATTCGCTCTAAAACTGCTCTTTGATTTTTTTCTATCCAGTTAATGTTCTTTTCTACAAAGTTGTAAATTGTTTCGTTGCTTGTATTTTCGGGAACACTAAAAAAAACTTCCGCAGTTTTAGGATTGATTTTTAAACGGAGACTTTTAATTTTTTTACGCTCGAGATTTATTTTTTTGCCACAGATTAAAAAGGCTGTTGTGCGGGACATTAGCGTTTACTCTCCATCAGCGTTTGTTTGATTGGCGGTTTTGTGGTTCGTATTTCGTTTTGAAGTACTCTTCGTTGTTCGGCTGGCACGGCGAGTGGAGCTTGGGCGAAAATACCCAAAAAGACTACCGCACACACCTCCGATTAAATGTGCAAAATGTGAAATATTATCTTTTTCAAAAGCAATCATAATATCTTTTACAAGATATAAAATCAAAACAATTAAAAAGGTAAGTGGAATTTCGTTTTTGTCAGTATTTGTAAATGAGCTTAGCAAAATCATCATAAAAGCAATTCCCGAAGAGCCTGTTAAAGCTTTTGGCGAAAAGCAAACATTTAAGACACCTGTAACAAGAGCTGTTGTTAGCATCATAACACAAAGCATAGGTGAGCCGTAACTTTCTTCGAGTAACGGTCCTAATAGCAAAATGAGAGCAAGGTTTCCAAGCAGATGATTCCAGTCGGCGTGTCCAAAAATGTGACTAAACAAAAGTAAATAATTTTTTGCTTGTGTCGGCACAAAGGCAGCGTGTGGAGGAACTGTAAAAAAATCTTTTACCAAATATGGAAAGACTAATATCTTTAGTGCAAGAACTCCAATGCATAAAAAAGCAAATGTTAAAGTTACAGGTGCGTTATATTTTAGTTTCATTAGAACTCTATTATATTAAAAATCGAGAGATTTTTCAAGAAGGAGTTTGTGTTTTGAATTTGTAATAAAAGCCAAGCTCATTACAATTCATTGCGATACTTATTCACGGTGCGACGGGACAGACTAATGCCTTTTAGTTTTAGCTTTTCCGTAATTTTGGCATCTGTAATTTTAGGATTTTCATCAATGATAGTTTTAATAATTTCTTTTACAGCGTTTTTGCTGGTTGAAACATTTGCCTTTGCTCCAAAGGTTGGTACTTCGCTACTAAAAAAATATTTTAATTCAAAAACGCCCCAGTCGCATTGTAAATATTTTCCGTTTACGATTCGAGAAATTGTAGAAGGGCTTAAATCTAATTCGCTTGCAAGTTCTATTTGTTTTATTGCTTGCAAAAATTTTGGACCCTTTTCAAAAAATTTTTTTTGATAAGCTAAAATTGCTGTTGCCACTTTTAAAATTGCTTCGCGTCGATAATTTAAACTTTCTATAAATTGTTTTGCATTTTGGAGTGCGTTTTTTAATGCTTCGTTTTGATTAAAATTTTTGCCTTCAAAAACTTTTGAAATTTTTAGTTGGGGTATTTCAATATCATTAAGATATGCATTAAAACCTGTTTCTGTTTTGATAATAAAAATTTCGGGGACGGCAAAAATTATTTTGCTTGATGATATTTTTTTACCGGGAGCAATATCAAGTGTAGAAATAATTTCTAAAATTTTTTTGCTGTCATCATAACTTAGCTTATTATAATTTGAATTTATTTTTTTTAGTTCACTAAAAAATTTCGTCTTATTTCCAAGTTTAAAAAGCGCTTTGTGATTTTCTAAAAGATCTACAACTGCAAAAAAAAATTTATCGGTTTGTGCTTTGTCTGCAAATAAAATTTTAGCTTGACAGGCAAGAGAATGAATTGAATCTTTTGTGCAACAACCAATCGGTTCGAGCTTTTGAATTAAGCCAATAATTTTTTCGCATGAAGTTTTTGTTATTTTTAGATTAGGGTTTTCTTTGTTAAAAATTTCTCGTAAGTCTTTTGTGCTTGTGATATTAAAACCTGAGTCGTCCAAGTTTTGAATTAACACTCTGCCAAACTCAAGTTCATTTTTTTTTAACGGCAAAAGTGAAAACTGTTTTATCAAATGCATTTGTAAACTTTCAGAACTGTCAGGAATGCTTTCCAAAAAACTTTGATACTCATCCGCTTCCATTTTAGTTTTGTGTTTTATTCTTTCGTATTGTTTTGGTCGTAATTTATGATGAGTTTTTTTTTCGCTTTTATCATTAACTATTTCCAAAGTAGGATTAGCATTGAGTTCTTTTAAAATAGTTTCACGCAAGTCAGTTGTGGGTAGTGCTAAAATATTTAATGACTGTATAAGCTCTTGTGATAAATTAAGAGTTTGTCTTTGTTGTTGGCTTAAGCTAAAATCCATTTTTATTATTTCCTAATTTAAAAAGTTTTTAGAAAGTCCATATTTAAATCGGCAGGCATTTCCCAACTTCCTATCGGCGACAAGCTCAACGGTAAAACACTTGCACCTTCAGGCGAACAAGAACGTTTAAACTGACTTGTAAAAAAGCGTTTAAAAAAAACATTTGCTACATTTTCAATTTGCTTATCTGTATAATCTTTGGCGAATGCTTGCTTTGCTAAAAAAATAATTTTTTCTTTTGTAAAATTATTTTTTATAAAATGGAAAATAAAAAAATCATGTAATTCATAAGCACCTAAAATGTTTTCTGTTTTTTGTACAATTTCTTTTTCGCTACTTGGAGGCAAGAGTTCAGGACTAACAGGCGTGTCCAAAATATCCAAGAGTATTTTAGAAAAAACTTTTGCGTCTTGTGTTTGAAAAACTTCGGGAAACTTTGCAAAAGTTTTTAAAGCTTTTCGCAAAAGCGTTTTAGGCAGGCTTGCCGCTACATTGTACATCGAAATATGGTCGCCCGCAAATGTCGACCAACCAAGTGCAGTTTCCGAAAGATCATTTGCAGAAATTACAATGCCTTTTATTTTATTTGATATGTCCATTAAAACCTGAGTTCGTTCTCTGGCTTGTGCATTTTCAAAACAAAGATCGTGCTCGTTAATGTTATGCGAAATATCATTAAAATGACTTTCTACTGTTTTAGAAATGTTTATTGTTTTTACAGTGCAAAACAAATTTTCAGCAAGATTCACTGCGTTATTTTTTGTGCGTTCTGTTGTACCAAAGCAAGGCATTGTAATTGCATAAATATTTTTTGTATCTTTTTTTAAAAGCATCATCGTTCGCACAGCAACCAAAAGTGCAAATGTAGAATCAAGTCCACCGGAAATTCCCAGCACAAGTCGCTCTACATTGATTGCATTTAATCTTCTTGCAAGTGCCAATGCAGAGTAATCTAAAAGCTTAATAAAAAAATCTTTTTTGGTTGCTTCGTTTTTAAACTCAGGGAGGAAAGGATGTTTTTTTATATCGCGTAAAAAACTTTTGTTATCGGTTATATTTTTGTTATTAGAGACAAAAGTAATTTTGTTTTCACTTGCTTGCAGAGTTTCAAAATTTTCGTTAAAGATTTTTTTTTCTTTTAGTTTTGCATTCTGCACAAGATGAACATCGCAGTCTGAAATACAAAGTGGTGAAAAATTAAAATTTATTTTTTCTGTGCTATTTGGCTGTTTATTTTTTTTTGAAAAAATATTATTGAATCTTATTGTTTTACCATTTTCAAAAATTCCACACTCTCCCAAAAATATATTTTCGCCACTTGTTTCGTTCAGTCCAGCATTTGCAAAAAGTAAAATAGAATTATTTACAGCAGAAAAAAATTCCAGTCGTTCTTGTAATTCATCTGTAACAAAACTCGGCAATGCACTAGGTACTAAAATTAAATCGGCATCTTGTAAATCACTTGCGTTATTTAATTTGTGGTAACTTGTAAATTTAAAAGAAAAATTTTGCAAGCAAGAATTGTTTTTAAACTCAAACTTAAAATTCCCAAAAGGAATTTCGTACTCAGTAAAAAAAATATCTTGCAAATTTTTTTTGACATCATTATAGTTTTTAAAACAATTAGTAAAGGGTCTTTGTTTTACACTCAAAGGAATAACCGCTAATATTTTTCCACTAGCTATTAAAGCCATCGCACTGTAAAGATTATTTTCTATTGCAAAAGGAAAACCAACAGCAAGAATTGTGGAAAAATTTGTTGACGCTTTGGCTATTTCTAAAATTGCATTTTTAGAATTGTGTAAAAGTTCTGGCGAAAAAAACATATCACCACAAGTTGCTCCTGTAATTGCAAGCTCTTGAAATAAAAGCAAAGCAATATTTTTTTTGTTTGCATCCTGTGCGAGAGAAATAATTTTTTTTGCATTTTCGTTACAATTTAAAAGCTGTGAAGCAAGTGAGCAAGTTGCAAGTCTAACAAACCCAAAGTCGTTCATAAAATCCTTCCCAATATTAACCTCTTGTTAAATTAAGCTTTTAGTTTTAAGCACATCGATAATAATTTTACAAATTTGTTCGGGCAAATATTTTTCCGTGTCTATTATTAAATCTGCAAACTTATAATCGGTGTTATCAATTTTATAAAGTTGCATATAGCGAGCCGAATCTTGTTCGTCTCTTTTTTTTGTAAAAGCCATAACTTCTTCAATGCTTGAACTTTCCCTGTCTGCAATTCGCTCCGCTCTAATTTTAGGTGAGGCGGTTAAAAAAACTTTTAAGTTTGCATCTTTTAAAAGCCAAATCGCAAGTCGTGAACCCAAAACACAAGATGTATTTTTTGTAAGTTCGATTTGTTTTGTGTCAACCATCTTATCAAAAGAAAAATCTTTTTTTGATTTTTCGACAATATCTTTAAAGTCCATATTTAAATCTTTTGCTAAATTTCTAAAAGTATAATTTATGCATTGAATATTTAATTTTTCTGCAAGCATATTTGAAACAGTCGTGTTGCCACAACCTGAAAACCCTGACACCGCAATTTTTAAATATTCTTTTTTCATTTTGCACTCCTCTTATTTTAATAGCTATTCTAAATTTTTTAACTGCTCACGAATATTTTCCAAAGCTTCTTTTACAATAATCACTTGCTCAGAAATTTTATAACTTTGACTTTTTGAAGCAACTGTGTTTATTTCTCTGTTCATTTCTTGACAAATAAAATCCAGTTTTTTTGCTATTGCACCTTCTTTTACCATTTCTGTTTTCATTGCCTTTAAGTGTGCTTGCAAACGAACAAGCTCTTCATTGATTGTATACTTCACAAGCATAATTGCAATTTCTTGTAAAATACGATTTTCATCATAATTATTTCCAAGAATATCTTTTAACTTTTTTTTCAAAGCTGCTTCAAAAAAGTTTTCTGCTTTAAGGCTTTCTTTATATATAAATAAAACTGCTTGCGTTATTTTTTCAAGCTGTGTTTCAATATTCTTTTGGCAGGCAAAACCTTCTTCCAACTTCGCTGAGTTAAATGCTTCGAGAGCTAAATCAAAAATCCAAACAAGCTCCTGCTTCCATTTTTCCAAATCATCATTTTCTTTTGCAATTAAAACGCCTTGTTGTCCTGCAATAAATTCTGGGTTAGGATTGTATTTAACTTTTAACTCATCAGCAATTTCACATAAAGCTTCATTGTAACTACGAGCTTTTTCTCTATCGACAGTAAAACCTGAACTTGTTCCAGCTCGTGAACTTAGGATAGAAATTTCTACGCGCCCCCGTAAAATTTTTGATGAAAAATATTCTCGAATAAAAAACTCTAACTTGCTAAGCCAGAACGGCAGATCAACTTTTAAATCCAAATACCTTCCGTTATAACTTCGTATTTCAAAACTAATATTAATCCCTTCAATAATTTTTTCAACTCTTGCATAAGCAGTCATACTTTTCATAACATTATCTCACTTATATAATGATACTCCAAACATAAAAAAGGTCAAGACTTTGGAAAACACAAAACATAAAATAATAATATTATGACTTGAACAAAGTAATTTTTTATTGTACAATTTTATTTTAAGAGGTAAAAAAGTTATGAGTATAATCGCGATAGATACTGCAGGTTTGCGGACAAACTCTTTTTCGATTTCACTAAAAACAGAGCGGGGAGTTTTCACACGCCGTTATGATTTTATTTCACGAGTATTTGTAGAAAAGCTTTTACCTGCTATAAAAAGCCTTTGCGATGAAGCCCAAGTTTCTCCAACGGAAATATCTAGCGTTTTAGTTTTGGAAGGTCCGGGGTCCTTTACAGGTTTGCGATTAGCTTATTCTGCTGCTAAGGCTTTTACTTTGGCAAACAATGCAAAGTTAATTCCTATTCCAACACTTTCTTGCATTGCTCATATGTTTACAAAATATAAAGGGCAAATCTTAGTTGCGGTGGATGCAAAGCGTAGTTCTGTTTACGCACAAGTTTTCCAAAACCAAAAAGCTTTAACCGAAGTTTTCGACAAACCCTTTGCAGAAGTTTTAACTTTACTTCAAAACAAAAAAACACTTTGTGCTTGCATTGGTTATGAATCCATTTTTGCAAATTTAAACTTTTCAGAACTTGACAACAACCTATCCGAAAAAATAAAAAACAAAATCGAATTTATCGAAGTAAAAAATACACTTTCTTTAGCAATGATAGATTTTTTTAATACGCATAAAGATGCGTTATTAGCAAAAAAAGAAGACGATTATTTAGCGCCTATTTATGTTCGCAAAAGTGATGCGGAAAGGTAAACCGTATGGAAGTATATAAAAACGAAAGTGAAAAATTTTTAAATTATGATATTATAAACATACTTGGTCCAACAACGCATTCAATTATGGTATTGAATAAAAATTTTGATATTTTGCGAATGACAAAAGCAAGTATAAAACTTTTTTCTGACTATTATAATTTAACTATAAAAAACTTTTTTGATATTTTTAAAAACTCATTTTCTCCAAAAGATTTAAACGAATGTCAAATAGCATTGCAATCAAAAAAACAAGGTTTTTCGTGGTCGGGTATTATCCGACATAAAAGCCAAGTTGAAAAAAGCATTTATACAAAGCTAAATTTTACTCCACTTTTTTTGAGTAATGTTCTACAAGGTTATATTGCAATGTTTGAAAATGTAACAAAAGAATTTGTTACAAGTAGAATGAATATTTTACAGGGATTATTAAAAGCTTCTAAAATGAAAGATAAGGACACTACATATCACACCTTACGTGTCAACTATTATTCAAAGCTCATTGCAAAATATATGCACCAAAAACAAATGTATCCGAACATCATTAACTTTGACTTTGTAGAAAACATTGGCTTATATGCAGCAATGCATGACTTAGGAAAAATTGGAACACCTGATTATATACTTCACAAGCCATCTGAATTAAACGATACCGAAAGAACCATTATGCAAGAACACACTATTAACGGAGCAATGATACTTTCTAGTTTTGAATTATCTATGGCACAAGATATTGCAATTTCACATCACGAACGCTGGGACGGTTTCGGATACCCCTTTCGTATTTCCGCCAACTTAATTCCTCTTTCGGCACGTATCGTAACCATTGCAGATGTATATGATGCCTTGCGAGCAAAACGCTCATACAAAGACATTATACCCCACGACACTGCCATTGAAATGATTATTGCAGATAGTGAAACCCACTTTGATCCTGAACTAATAAATATCCTAAAAAAAATCCATCCTTACTTTAATAAAGTTTGGGAAAAACTCAAAGACACAAATGACAGTTCCGTTAAAATAGACGACCTGTAGTTTGTCATTTTTAACATTTGTACAACTATCCTGACTTGCAAAAACGCTTATCCCATCGCTTTGGATGGGCGATGGGTCTGTAAACTAACGAATGAATTTCAACGTTGAAGTGGCAAAGTCGGGCGGGAATTTTTTCTCCAAAAAATTCCCGCCTAAGCAAACCAGAGCTACGCTCCTCGCTAGTGCTTAAACTTCATAAAAACCTCAACGCTAAAAAACGCTTTTAAAACTCAATCCCTTTTCGTGCTTGAACTCCGTCAAGATAATAATGTTTAATCATTCGCATTTCTGTAACGAGGTCAGCTGCTTCAATTATTTCTCTTTTGGCATAACGCCCTGTTAAAATCAATTCGACATTTTCAGGTTTGTTTTTAATAATCTCCAAAATTTTTTCAGTTGTAAAAATGTCATACATCATTGCAACATTTATTTCTTCCATTATGACGACATTATATTCGCCAGAATTGATTATCGCTTGGATTTTTTTTAGTCCCTCGTTTGCCATATCAATGTCGCGTTGACTTGGCGTGCTATGAATAAATTGAGTATTTCCATATTGCTCGATTTTTAAGTTTGGCAAATATTCAGGAGCTTTTAACTCACTATAATTTGCACCTTTCATAAACTGTCCAATGTAAACCTTATATCCCGCACAAACTGCACGCAAAGCCAAACCAAATGATGCAGTTGTTTTACCTTTTCCATCTCCCGTATAAACTTGAACATATCCGCGTTTTAATTTCATAAAAATCTCCTGTAAATATTTAATTGTACCAATTATTATATGCTGATTTTAAAAAGTTTGCAAGACACAAAAAGTCATCATACAAAATAACGCCTTTTCAATATGCGACTTTCCGTCTTTATTAAGTATACAACCTCTTTTGCAATAAATAATAAAACTAAAAAATATTTATAAAATGCTTGACTTTTTTTTGTATTTTTGATATAATCTTAAAACTTGAATATACATTCGGGCCATTAGCTCAGTTGGTAGAGCAACAGACTCTTAATCTGTGGGTCGCAGGTTCAACCCCTGCATGGCTCAGTCGTGGAGGCTTTATGATTCGTGGTGGTGACATCGCAAAAGGTACAGTTTTATTATCCAAAGGTAATCCTTATTTGGTAGTTGAGCGAGAGTTTGTTAACCCGGGAAAGGGTGCTGCCTTTGCTCGAGTTAAAATGAAAAGCTTAATGGATGGCTCGGTTTTAACTCAAACTATTAAAACTGCTGATATGGTAGAGGATGCTATAGTTGATGTTCACAAGGGGCAGTATCAATACGAAGATGGTGAAAACTTTGTCTTTATGGATATTGAAAGTTTTGATCAAATTTTAATTCCTGTTGAAGTGATGGGTGATAAAAAGTTTTATTTGCGTGAAGGAGATGAATACGAAATTTTAATTTGGGAAGGAAGCCCCATTGATTTACGAATTCCCCCTAAGATGGTTTTTGTTGTGGAACACAGTGAAAACTATATTAAAGGCGACACTGTTTCAGGTGCTACAAAGCCCATAGTTACCGAAACGGGTTTAACTGTTCGGGTTCCTTTATTTATTAAACAAGGTGAAAAAATACTAGTAAACACTGAAACAAACGAATATCAAGAAAGAGTAAACGACTAAGTTTTGTGATGTTTTAGATTTTAGTAAAAGCTCCTGTCTATGACAAGAGCTTTTTTTGTTTTAAAAGAATAGGAGTTTAAAAAAAGTTGGGGCTATCCAAATAAGCAAAAAAGCCTAAAAAACCTTCCAAATAGCCTGCTTTTCTCCGTTTTGCATAAACTTGAATATAAAGAACTTCGTTTTTGGAATCAATTCGTGTGCCCTTGAGTTCTACATAGTCGTTTTCGGTAAAACCAATTTCGTCTGCAGTGCTACCCTTGATAGTTTTTAAAACTCGATAAGAATTACTTGAAACTTTTTCAAGTTTAAGCCCAGCAAGTGGGAGCATTATTCTAGCAGGAATATCTGTTTCGTATGCTTTAAAACCCGGAAATTCTGGGCGTTTATCAAGTTGAACGAACCAAGTTTCAGTTTTATAGGTTTCGTCATCTTGGAGAACAAGCCCTTCTACCTTGATAATTGTTTGGGTAGGGGTGGCGAAAATTAAGTCTTGAATGTCTTCAAGGTTTTTTATACTCAAACCATTTATACTTTGGATTATATCCCCTTCATTTATACCTGCAAAATAGGCTGGTGAAAATGGCAATATATAATCAACTACCACCCCAGAATCTACTTCTTTTTTTTCTGCTGCTAAAATTGAATGCCCATAAGCACCAAACCAGCTGTGCTTAACTTCGCCACCAGCAAAAAGTGCAGGCAGAATTGCTTTAACAAGTTCAATAGGAATAGCGAAGTTTAAGCCTTCATTTTGAGCTAAGCCTGCAAAGACAATAGCTTGGGCATTACCATATTCGTCTATAAGAGGACCGCCTGAGTTGCCATGATTTATTGCAGCGTCTATTTGTAAAACGCTTCCGAGACTTAAAAGACGGCGGTTTTTTGCAGAAACTATACCTGAGGTAAGAGTTTTTTCCAAGCCAGCAGGCGAACCAATTGCAAAAACTCGACTTCCAATAGTAAGGTCTTCCGAGGAGCCAAAATTAAAAATCACTTCGGGAGTAAACTCAGTTTTTACAAGAGCAACATCTAAAATACTATCCCAACCTATCACCTTGGCAGGAAGTCTGATACTGGAATTGTTTGGGTCTTTTATGTAAACACGAGAATAGCCCTCATAAGAAGGATCAACTTCGCTTTGAATTACATGGTAGTTGGTTAAAAAATATCCTCGCTCATCAATAAAAAAACCTGAGCCTATAACCCTATCTGCAAAGGCAACGCCTTTTTCAATGTTCATTCCCTTATCAACCCAAACGGTAACAGTGCCTTTAATCATTTTTTCAATCACTGTTGTGGAAGGTTTTACTTGAGTGTGGTCTGCATTGACTTTTTTTTGACTAGCAATTAAAGCACCATTGCCTTGTCGTTTCCATTCGGCTTCGCGTTTTTCTTTTAATGAAGTTTCTGTCCAGTAAGCAGGAGGAAGTCCAACATTAGCAAGCGAAGAAAAGTAAAGCAAAGCTTTATCCCAATCTTTTGTTTCAATAGCAAGATCAAATTGTTTTTGGGATTCAGCGAGAGCACGGGTATAAAGGTCGCTAACTTCAGAATAACCTGAAGTTTTGCTTTTTAAAACAAGGGAGCGAGACAATGCTTTCAAAGGCTCTTTGACAAGAACTTTTTCGCCTAAAGAAACTTCATAAAGTACCACAGAAGAGCTATCATAATCAATAGGAGCTACCACTTTTTTTACACTTTTGCAAGCAAACAAACAAAAACAAAAGCTTAAAACTAAAAATCTACCTAGCTTTTTTAACAACTTGTGCAAAAACTCACTCCTTCAAATAAAACTCTAAACTATTATACAGATTTTTGAAAAATTTTCAAGATGCTTGGCAATGATTATAAAATGTGTATAAATTGCAAGAGGTATTGCCCAATTTTTATAAAAATTTTGCAATATTTTCATAAACCTCCAGTGCGGTTAGGTATTTGTGTAGCTTTCTTGGGTAGTTATTCATCCAGTTTTCTATCTCTTGGATTTGCTCTTCGCTAACATTATCAATGCTTGAACCTTTAGGTATGAAGCGACGGATAAACTTGTTTGCGTTCTCATTGCTACCTCGCTCCCACGAGCTGTACGGATGCGCATAATAACACATCGTTCTTTTTGCCCCTGCTTTTAGACACGAGGATTCAATTCCCTGCT
>JARGFC010000019.1:0-42188 GCA_038397925.1 Treponemataceae bacterium | reverse complement strand
CTCACTTTAGAAAAACATCCTTGTTTTTCTAAAGTGGACAAGTTTTTTTGCTCACAAAAAAACTCGCAAATGCTTTGTACTAACCCGACCTCCTTGTCGGGAGAAAAAACATCCTTGTTTTTTACGAAACTTACGCTTTAGCAAGGAGCGTAGCTCTGGCTTGCTTAAGGACAAGAATTTTTGTGTCAAAAATTCTTGTCCCGACTTTACCACTTCAGCGTTGTAACTCATTGCTAAATTACAGACCGCTCACCCATCCGAAGTGAGCGGATAAGCGAATTTTGAAAGGCACGGACAAGTCTTATAAATGTCAATTTACAAAGGGCTTTATTTTTTTTTGTCTTTTTTGTATAATGCTTTTATGGCGCATTGCATTGTTAATGAAGCAGAAAAAATTTTGGATAAAGAGTTTCCCGTTTTGGATCACGGGTTTGTACGATTGGTGGATTATTTGGGTGGGGACGCAAGGATTGTACAGGCGGCGAGAGTTTCCTATGGCGAGGGCACGAAGACGGTGCGGGAGGATGCAGCGTTGATTGATTATCTTTTGCGAAATCAGCACACTTCTCCTTTTGAGCAAGTGGTTTTTACCTTTCATATTAAGATGCCTATTTTTGTTGCACGTCAGTGGGTACGACATAGGACGGCTCGTTTGAACGAGGTTTCTGGACGTTATTCGGTTTTGAAAAATGAAGCCTATCTCCCTGAAAAAAATGTTTTGGCTTTGCAGTCAAAAGATAACAAGCAGGGAAGGCGTAAAGAAAAAATTTCGGACGAGCTTGCGGAAAAAACATTAGAGGTTTTGAAGCAGGGGCAAGAGCTTGCGTTTGAAAATTATGAAATGCTTTTAAGTGATGATATTGCAAAAGAGTTGGCAAGAATAAATTTACCTCTTTCTACTTATACAGAAATTTATTGGCAGATGGACTTGCATAATTTGTTTCATTTTTTGAAATTGCGTTGTGATGCACATGCTCAAAAAGAAATTCGTGATTATGCTTTTGTGATTTTGGGAATTGTAGAAAAAGTTGTTCCTATTGCAACAAAGTCATTTAAAGCTCATGTTTTAAATAGCATAGTTTTTTCCGACAAAGAAGTTCGAGCAATTAAGTATATGTTGGATGGCAAGACTACTGAGTTAAATGAAAGAGAAAAAGAAAGGCTTGCAGAAAAATTGGATTCGGTTTTAGATGAATAGTATTTTTCAATGTGGTGGAAAAAAGTTTTCAAACAAAGAAAAGATTTTAGTTATTGCGGAATTAGGAACAGCACATGCAGGATCTTTGGATAAGGCAAAAACTTTAATTAGTGCAGCGGTTGATGCGGGGGCGGACGCTGTAAAATTTCAAATTGTTTATGCGGATGAAATTTTACATCCGAATACAGGCTTGGTTAGTTTACCTACAGGTGAAATTCCACTTTACAAAAATTTCAAACGGCTGGAAGTGGATAAAAGTTTTTTTGAATCTTGTGCTGAATATTGCAAAAAGAAAAATGTTTTATTTAGTGCATCGCCTTTTGGTTTTAAGTCAGCGGATGAGCTTTGCAAAATAAAACCTGCGTTTGTAAAAATTGCTTCGCCTGAATTAAATTATATTCAGCTTTTGGAAAAAATTGCAAGAGAAAATTTTCCTATGATTCTTTCTAGTGGTGTTTCACTTTTGTCTGATATTGAAAAAGCTATTTATGCCTGTCAAAGTTTTTTAAAAAAAGATTTAGCTCTTTTACATTGCATTACAAGCTATCCTGCACCAGAAGAGGAATATAATATTTCTATTTTAGAAAACTTAAAAAATATTTTTGGAATTACAGTTGGAGTTAGCGATCATTCAAAAAATCCTTTTTTGGTTCCTGCTTTAAGTGTAGCCTGTGGAGCAACAATAGTTGAAAAACATTTTTGTTTATCAAATGATGATGGTGGCTTGGATGATACAATTGCTTTGGATGCAAAAACTTTTTCACAGATGGTAAAGTTTATTCGTGAATGTACAGGTTTATCAAAAGAGGAATGTAACGAAAAGCTTTTAAGTTTAGACTTTTCGAAAATACAAATTGAAAAAGTTTTAGGAGATGGTAAAAAAGTTTTAGCAAAATCGGAAAAAGAAAATTACGGTCGAAGCAATCGCTCCCTTCATTATACAAAAGATTTTAATGTGGGACATCGTTTAACGGATGATGATGTAAAAATTTTACGCACAGAAAAAATCTTGAGCGTAGGCGAAGCCCCGATAATGTTAAAATATTTTATAGGAAGTGTTTTACAAAAAAATGTAACATCAGGTGATGGTGCAAAACTTAGCGATATTATTAAAAGAGAACAACAATGAACAAGGACGAAAAAAAAGATTATTATTCAACGATTGGAGAATTTTTAAATAAAAATTTAAGTGCAGAAGAAGATCCTTTTGTAAAACTTAAATCAAATACGCGTGCTCGTTATCGACGAATGGGAAACACAATAGAACGCCGACCGCCTCCAAAAATTGATAAGACAATAGGTGAGGAGTCGCAAGAGCAAAAACGCGAAGTAGAAAAGTTAGTGCCTGTGCCACAGGACTTGGTTGAAGACTTTGCTATCTTGCAACTTTTGCCCGGTAGTTCTTTGAACTCTTGTAAAAATTCTTGGAGACGCTTATTAAAAAAGTTTCACCCTGACACAATTACCTTTAAAAAAAGTATAACTGTGGAGGAAGCTGCAAACCTTGTCAGGCGTATAAATAATTCTTATAAGCGAATTGAGTATTGGTATGAAACGGGTAAAATTCTTTCGGAAAAATAAGCGAGACAAGTTTGAAAAAAAGTTCGTTTTGCTTTTTGTTTTTAATTTATTAGCGAGCTTTGTTTTTGCACAAGCTGAAAATAGTTCGCTTGAGCTTTTTACTTTTGGTCCAAAGGAAAGTGATAACGCTTTAGTTTTATGTTTTACTTCGAGTCTTGCTTTAGATAATCTAAATAATGAAACACAACTTTTAAACAGGGTGAGAAAATTTGCAAAAGAATTTTCTGAAGAGCAAAAAAATAATTTGGATTTTAAATTGCTAATTGCGATTTCTCACAATGATTATACTAATCTGCCTGAGGATGTCGAAGTAAAAACTTTTGTCGGGATGCGAACACTTGTGGATGAAATTACAAAGTACAAGCGGGCTTCAGTTTTTATTTTTGATGACAGTGATGAACAAAACATTTCGTATAAAGCCGATAGTACAAAGTCGCCCGTATGGATGATAAAACTTTTTAATGAAAGCGCTGAAGGAACTGGTTTTGATATTCATTCAAAAGTTTTTTCTCTAGGTAAAAACGATTTGCAAAACATTGAAACTTTAAATATTTTTTTTAATGAAAATATTCCTGCTCTTTTAATTAAAGTCAAAGACAATATTGATTTAGAACTGCTAATAAATAATTTATCAAAAAATTTTTTACATTTTTTTTCGCAAGACTGGGAACAAAACTATTTTATTTTTTTTAACTTGCAAGTTTTATCTGAAAGAACAAATATAATTTTTATAAGTGTGTTTTGCGTTATAATTTTTTTAATTCTTTTTTTCCAGTTAGTAATAGGAAAAAAAACTTTAACTAAAAAAGAATTGTTTACGATTGGGATTATATATATTTTTTTTGTTGTGGAAAGTTTTATTTTTTTGCAAATAGCTAAATCCTTATCTAATTTTATTTTTAAAGCATTTATCGGAAGTACAAAGACGATAGAAAAATTTAATGCTTATTATATTATTATTTATATAAGCATTGTACTTTTTCAAATTTTAATTTTTCACACATTATTGAGTTTAATACAAAAAAAAACAAACTTAAATTTTGAAGTGCTTGATAATATTTATCCAAGAATTTCTTTAATAAACTTTTTTGTTTTAGTTATTTTTGATTTTTCAATTTACCCATTTGCGTTTTTTAATTTTTTAGTTTCTAATCTTTATTTTTTTGTAAAAAATATTTTTTGGCGAACTTTAATTTTAAGCTTGGGATTTTTGCCAACAATAATTTATTTTATAGTTGTTGTTGGTAATCCAATATCGACTGTAGATATTTTTCAAAATAAAATTTTGTTTTTAAGTTTGCTAACAATTCCTGTTGTTTTTATTTTTAGTACAATCTATACTTTTTCAAAAAAATATTTTAAGCGAAAGTTTTTTATTTCAGTAGCAGCCTTTATTTTTTTATTGGCTATTGTCCTTTTAACTTTTTCATTCAGCTCAAAAAAATATAGAAGCGAAATAGAAATTCGCCAAATCTTTACTGACAATAAAAATTCATCTATTATTAAAAGTCAATATGATACAAAAAAAAATCTAGAGCTAGATAATTTACCAGAGCAAAACCAAAACTCCAACGAGTTTTTTCAAATAGAAAAAAAACTTGAAAATTATTTAGACCGAAGCTTAGGGACAATAAGTATAAGCTCTCCTCTTGAAGTGGAAGCAGTTCAAGTTTTTATATCTAATGATGAAGGCGTTTCTGTTTACGAGGCAGACAGAGATTTTTTTCTAGACGACGAGGGAGTAAAATTTTTGAGTTCTCAAAAACCTAAAATGCCTTTTAAAATAAATTTTTCATCTGAAAAAAATGCAAACTTAAATATTCTGGTAAAAATATTTAGCTATGAAAATATTTTTGAAACTAGATTAAAAGACTTAAATCAATATAATTTAAAATACAATGAAAATTTTTTACTCCAAGCTGAAACGAAATTCACTTTAAAAGCAGGGCAGTAAATATGAAACAAGTATTTTTTCACATTGACATTGATGCTTTTTTTGCAAGTGTTGAAATTTTGGATCAGCCCACTCTCAAAGGAAAACCTGTAATAGTTGGAGGGACAATTTCACGCGGTGTTGTTTCCACTTGTTCTTATGAAGCTCGCGACTTTGGTGTTCATGCAGGTATGCCTCTTTCGCGAGCAAAAAAATTATGTCCCAATGGAGTTTTTCTTCCCACACGAATGGAACGCTATCAAGAAAAATCTGACGAGCTTATGACGATTTTAAAATCTTACACTCCCGAATTTCATCAGCTTTCTATTGACGAAGGTTTTTTAAATATGAGTGGCACCGAATTACTTTTAGGCAAACCAAAAGATGTTGCAAAAAAAATTAAGGAAACTCTTTTTGAAAAAACACAATTAAAAGTTTCAATTGGAATTGCTCGCACAAAATATTTTGCAAAACTCGCATCAGATTTTTCTAAGCCCGACGGTCTATACGAAATAAAACCTGAAGACGAAATTGATTTTATACGAAACTTACCGATGCGAAAAATTTGGGGCATAGGCAAGGTAAGCATCGAAAAATTAAACTCCTGTGGAATAATGGAAACAAAAGAACTTGCAAAACTTTCTCTAAAGTCTTTGAAAAATATTTTAGGAAATGCAGGTGGTCAATTTTTGTACAATGTTTTAAATGCCCGTGTCGAAGATATTTTTAATGAAGAAATTCAAAGCCATTCGATAAGTAGCGAGCGTACTTTTGAAAACGATATTACAAACACAAGTTTAATCGAAGATGTTTTATTTCAACTTGTTTCAGAAGTTAATTATCGGCTCGTTGCTGAAAAGGTAAGCTCGAATACGGCTTTTGTAAAAATACGCTATAGCGATTTTAAAACTTACACAGTACAAAAAACTGGTAGCATTATTTTAAATGGTTTGGAGCTTTTTAATCGTGTGCGATATTTATTTTATCAAAAGTACGAAAAAGGAAAACCCATTCGTCTTTTAGGTGTAGGAGTTTTAAAAGTCTGCGATAAAGAAAAAACTTTACAAGGAGAGCTTTTTACTTCTGAAAAACAAAAATCACAACAGCTAATCGAAGAAACAGCATTAGAGATTTCAAAAAAAGCAGGTAAAAATCTTTTAACTCGAGCACGACTTTTAAAAAACAAAAAAGAATAAGGATAGATTTGTGATTTACGGAATTGGGATTGATATTGTAAAGGTGGAGCGTTTGGAAAAATGGTTGTCAGGAAAAAATGCACAAGGTTTGATAAATAGATTTTTTCACAAGTTAGAATTGGAGGCAGCTCTTGCAGATCGTAAAACCGCAGCTTTAAGATTAGCGGCACGCTTTGCAGCAAAAGAAGCTTTTGGAAAAGCTTTAGGAACAGGTTTGAAAGGAATTAGGCTCAAAGATATTTGTGTAAAATCATCACACAATGGTAAGCCTGAACTTTTGCTTTATGACACGGCACAAATTGCTATGAAAAACGCTGGAGCAAAAAAGGCTTTTGTTTCTTTAAGTCATGAAAAGGAAATAGCTGTGGGCATTGTTGTCTTGGAAACTTGAGACTTGACTTTTTTATAAATAAATTAGATAATTCAACACTAATGTTTTTAGAAAAAGTTTTAAACATATATACTATTTTTACTTCAAGTTTTGAATCCACACTTTTGTTGCGACTTTTGATAGCGGGTGCCTGTGGTGCTTTAATCGGTTATGAAAGAGAGCGAGCTTTTAAGTTTGCAGGAATTAGAACTCACGCAATTGTGGCAACAGCTTCAGCACTTTTAACCAGTCTTTCTGTTTACAGTATTTCATCCAGTTTGAAATTTATCAACACCCCCTTGAGTATTGATCTTTCAAGAATTGCGGCGAGCATTGTAACGGGAGTAGGCTTTTTGGGAACAGGTGCAATTTTAACACGCTCTGGCAAGGTGACAGGTTTAACAACGGCTGCGGGAATCTGGGCAGTTGCAGGAATAGGAATTTCTGTTGGTGCAGGAATGTACATATTGGGATTGGGAACTACTGTTATTATTTTTTTTATGCAAGCTCTTTCTCACTTAAAAGTCTATTCTTTTTTGACTCCTTCACCACGAGTTCTTTACATAATGGTTGACGACACAGCAACAGATTTTGAGGAATATATAACAAAGATTTTCCAAGAACACAAGGTAAAAAAAGTAAAGATTGTTTTACAAAAATATAGTCGAGAAAAAGGCTTAGTTTACAAAATAAGTTTTCATATTAACCAAAAAGAAATTTTCTTAAAACTCTTTAACCAAATTAAAACAAACCCAAGCGTTCAGTCCATCACAATTCATGAGTCTCGCTTTTCTAACGACTAAAAGAAATAGTATGCCTACTTGGAAAAATTTCGTGCAAGCCTTTTGCATTCGTTCCGTTATTTTTTAAATAAATAATACTAGTATTTAACCTTTGTAAGACTTGTCCGTGCCTTGCGAAAAACGCACTCCCGCCACGGACGGCGGGCTAGTAATTTGCTTTTGCGATGTTTTACAAAAATAAGAAAGCCTTAATTTGCGAAAAACGCCCAGCCCATCGCATTGGATGGGCGATGGGTCTTAAACTAGCTATGAGCATTAACGCAAGAGTGGCAAAGTTGGGACAAGAATTTTTGTTCAAAAATTCTTGTCCGTAAGCGAGCCGTAGAACAGCAATGAAACTCAAAGCGATGAGAGCATAACGCAAGTTAAACACTAAAGCGTAAAACTCAACGCTAGAAAAACAAGGATGTCCTTTTGATACAAAACTAATTTTTTTAACATCTTGACAATTTTTGTGTTTTAATGTATAATATAAAATATGATTTTTCCACTTAATGAGCTAATTGAATACGAAGATAATATTTACGAAGTAACTTGTGCAGCAACAAGACGAGCTGACCAACTTGCTTCCTTGCAAGCTTCTGACGAAATAGATCAAAAAATCAATGTAGTTTCCGAAGCTGCAAGAGAAATATTTTTAAAAGAAATTGAATACCAACTCCCACAAGAAACAGTTTAGCTTGGCTCAAGATAAGTCAAAAATTCCAGCAATTGTTATTTTTGGTGCGACCGCTTGTGGTAAAACTGAATTTGCTGTTTCGGTTTTTGGAAAGGAAACAAAAACAGGTTTAGCAAATACTTGCGAAATTATCAATGCAGATTCGGTACAAGTTTACAAGGATGCCGTTATCGCTTCGGCAGGTCCTACGCTTTATGAAAAAGAGCAGGTGCCCCATCATTTGGTTTCTATATATGAGGGCGACCGTGAGTTTTCCACAAGTGATTTTGTACGAGAGGCGGACAAACTTTGCTTGGAAATTTGCAAAAAAAATAAAGTTCCCGTTCTTTTGGGTGGAACAGCTTTTTTCTTAAAAAACTTTTTAATGAGTCTTCCGTCAACCCCAAAGGCTGACCCAAAAATTCGTAAAAAACTTCAAGCAGAACTTGAAAAAAAAGGCGAAGAAGTTATGTTTGCCAAGCTAAAACATTTCGACCCAGTGAGTGCCAGCAGAATAAACATACACGACCATTATCGAATTTTGCGTGCACTTGAAGTTTACGAAGCAACAAAAAAACCGTTGAGCAGTTTTTCACTTTCAGAAGAGTTTCGAAAAACTTACGATTTTTTAATTTTTACATTGACAAGAGAACGAAAAATTATATACGAACGAATTAACAAACGAGTTGACAAAATGTTTACTGCGGGCTTAGTTGCAGAGTTCGCCGAGCTTTATAAAAAAGGTTACACTGCCACCAGCCCGATTATGAAAGCTATTGGCTATAAAGAATTTTTTTCCCTCTCCCCTATCCTTCCTTTGAATGCTGACCTTGACGCTGTCAAAAACTTAATTAAACGAAACACTCGGCGTTATGCAAAACGCCAAGAAACTTTTTTCAAAACAATTCCCGAAAGCACAATCGTAAATCTAGAAAACCCAAGCGAGCTAAATTCAGCCATCCAAAAAATCAAAAACTTTGTTGCAACACATACACAAAAAAATTTAGCGCAACGACTTCTTAAAACTAAAATGTAAGTTGTAGGAAGTATTTTCAAAGGCTTGAAAAAAAAATATTTTTAATTAAAATAGGTTTAAGACTTTGGGGTATACAAATTTATGAAAAAATTTTTATTTTCAATTTTATTTTGCTTTTTAACAAATTTTGTTTTTGCAGAGCTCCAAACAATAAATACAAAATATTTTTGTATTGTATATGATTCTGAAATTTCTGAAAAAGTTGCTATACATTTAGTAAATAATGCTGACAAAATTGCGGATGAGCTTTTTACTTATTTCAGAGCTAAGCCTTTTAAGTCCCGAATGCCCGTGTACATTAAACCAAACGAAGAACTATTAAACGCTTACTTTACCACAGCACCATATCGACATATTGTGCTTTACGACACTCTACCAACAGACAATATTATTTCAAACAATAGTGAAAATTTGCTTTCAGTTTTTAAGCACGAGCTTACACACGCCATTACGATTAACAGTTTTTTTAGTCTTACCCTTCCATTGCAAATGCGTGAAGCTCCAACTGTTTTAGCTGAAAGCTTAAAAGGCGAAGGACGCTTAAACGATCCTCGTGCATTACAAATGATTGTGCAAGATAAAATCGATGGGACTTTACGAAAATGGAATGACATCGAAATGCGAGACACTTATCCAACTGCAACCTTTGGATATATTTATGGTGGTGCTTTTGCAAAGTTTCTAATAGAAATTTACGGTGTAGAAAAATATGTTGAGTTTTGGAATATGCACCCAAAGTGGTTTACAACTCGTAATTTTAAACTTGCTTTTGGTAAAAGTGTAAACGAACTGTTTGAAGCTTTTTACACAAGTGTAAAAGTTCCTGAAAATATTTTCGAACCTAAATATTTTTTAGACAAAAAAAATCCTTCCATTTACAAAACGACTGCAAATTACAAAAATGAATTTATAATTTTTGACAAAAACAAAAATGCAGTTTATTCTTGCGACTTAAATTCAGGTAAGCAAAAAAAACTTTTTTCGTTAAATAAAAGTATTTATAATTTAAGCTTTTCGAATGATGGACATTTTTTATTAGTTTCTTATTTTAAATACAAAAACGGAGCTATGCTTTCTGAAATAAAAGTTTATGATTACAAAGCTAAAAAATTTACAAACGAAAAATACGAATCCTTGCGTTACGCTTCTTTTACACCTAAGCTAAAAAATATTATTGCTGTAAAAAATACAAGCCAAAGTGCAGAGCTTATCTTGCTTGACCGGGAAACCAAAACTGAAAAATCAATACTCAAATGCACGCCAGAAACAAACTATTCAAATATTTATAATGTAATTGCTATTTCCGACACAAGCTTTGTTGCAATTTTAGGCAACGGAATTAAACGGGACATTGTTTTTGTTTCGGAAAGCGGAGTTACGCAAAAGTTAAACTTACCATTTGAAGCAAAAACTATTTCAGCTCTTTCAAATGCGTTTACCGAAAATCCCTCTTTTACTTTTTCTTATATTTTAGACGCTAGCCTTTTACGAATGGCTTATTACGACATTAACACAAAAACTTTAAAAGTATTAAACAAAGATTTTTCAGGCGGTACAAATAATCCTGTCCTTGTGGACAAAAAAAATAAAGACAACAAAACTTTTATAACTGTTGCCAATCATTCTACGTATGACTTTCTTTGTGAGCTTGATGAAACCGAACTTGAAACTGTTACTAGCTCAATACAAGACATTGAAGTAAAAAAGGTACGAGAAATAAGTACAACCAACGAAAGCAAAAAATACAACCCGATTATGAATATGTGGATACCCAAAATATTTCCTGCACTTTATCAGGGAACAAATTTTAAAAACACAAGTTATGGTTTGAGTCTTGTTTCGCAAGATGTTATAAATCGTTTGTCATATAAATTTTCATTTGCAATAATGCCCATTCCAACTTTTGCACAACTTGAATTTACAGGAAACTTAAATGTAAAGGGAAATGTTTTAAGCTTGTTTGTAAAAGACAATATCAAAGACATTACCGAAGAAAACAAAATTATAACTGGTATTCGCAAAACAGGTTTTGGTTTTAATAATGCTAATCAAATTTTTGTCAATAAAACAAAACTTAAATTTAATACAAACATTAGCTCTTTTTGGTTTGCACATATAAACTTAAATTTAAAAAATGCTTACAAACAAAAATTCACCGACACGGTTTTAGCATTAGATCAAAGCGTTGGCGTTTTGCATTTTACAGAACGAGACCGTTTAACACAAAAGTTTTTTGCCAAAGACATTTACGGTGTAGCAAACAATTTTAATTTTACACTTGCTTACAATGTGCAAAAAAAACTTCCTGCCGTTCAAGTTCAAGACGCTATAACTTTTAAAACGCCTGTACTGCCTTTTACGCTAGAGCTTTCTGGCGACTTTAGTTATAACGCAAACCTCGACCCAATATCAGGTAAGTATATGTTTGCAAACTCACCAAGCTCTTTAGCAAAAACTTTATTACCAAAAATGGATGAACACAAAAACTATTATACTGCGCGCAGTCCCCAAAAACTAAACACTAACTTCGGCATCCTGACTAGCTTGCAAATCTTTAGCGTAGAAATCCAAAAAGGCAGTGCTTGGTTACCAATTTGTTATAACCGATTTAACATCGACTTAGGATACAAAGCTTTAATAAAATCAGCCTTTTCATCCGACTGGCATTTTATGCAATCCGTTTTTGCAAACTTTAGTTTTACACTCAGCGGAATGGGTGAACTTGGTTTAACTTATTCTCATCCAATTTTAAAAGACGCAAAAATAGGTTCGGCAAGCTTGCTATTTAATTTAAAACTTTAAGATGCAACTTAAATTTTGAAATAAATTAAAATAAGAAAGCCGTATTTTCGGGCACACATTCGTGTGCCTATTTTAAGAAAACCGGGACCATGCAATCAAACTCGCTATAAGGTCCATTTAACAAAAGCACAGAACGCAAGTAAAACGCTATTTCATTTTTACGTAAGTTTTACCCGTCCCTCCATCCTCTGGAAGAGCAAAATAAAATTCGGACACATAAGAATTTTCTGCCAAAATTTCGTGAGACATTTTTTGTAAAATCCCCTCGCCTTTTCCATGCACAATCGAAAACTCTTTTAAGTTAGAAAGCAAAGCTAAATCCAACTGATGCCTTAAAGCATTCCGAGCTTCCTGTTCACGCATTCCCAAAAGCCGAAGTTCAAAAACGGGCTTTTCGTTTTTTGCCAACTCCAAACCAACCGAAACTTTTGGCTGAGCCTTCGTTTCAATACGAAGTTTTTCCGCAGGAATTTGCAACTTCATATTGCCAAGCTGAACCAAATATAGCCCTTTTTTTTCTTTTCGTAAAATTACGCCACTTCGATTATACTCCGCAGAAAAAACAAAATCGCCTTCTACAAAATCGTTTTTTATATTTTCGTCTTTGTCAAAAGCTTCGGCAAGTTCTTCCTTTTCAACTTGTAATTCATTGCTTTCTTTTTGCAACTGCATTTCAAAATTATTAAGCCAATCTTTTGTGTTAGAAATTTTTTCCTTTGTAAGTTCACCTTCTCTAATTTCTCGAATTATGTTTTCAAGCTCTCGCCGTTTTTCTAGGAAAAAATTTTCTGCTCTTTTATAACCTTGCTCGCGTAAATTAAATTCTTTTTGTTTAAGACTAAGTTCTTTTAAATCAACCTTGCGAATTTTTTCACTTGCCGCTTGCTCTTTTTCTTTTGCTTGCGCAATTAATTTTTCTGCATTTTTATTTTTTTCAATCAAGCCCTTTATCAATTCTGAAATATCAGTTTTATTTTCATCTAAAAGATTTTTTGCGTTATCTATTATTTTTTTATTTAAGCCACTTTTAATTGCAATATCAAAAGCGTGACTTTCACCGGGTACACCCATAATTATTTTAAAACTTGGTTGTAAACTTTTATTATCAAATTCAACAGAAGCGTTTTCACAAAAATCTTTTGCAAAGCCATAATTCTTTAATGCTCCGTGATGACTTGTAACAAAAACAAAGGGACGCTTTTCAATTAGCTCATCCAAAACCGCCATAGCAATTGCACTGCCTTCTTGTGGCTCGGTACCACTTCCAAATTCATCAATAGCGATTAAACTTTTGCTTGTGGCATTTTCTAAAATATACGAAATATTTTTCATATGAGAAGAAAATGTAGAAAGCGACAAATCTATTGACTGCTCATCTCCAATATCACAAGCGACAAAATCAAAAAAAGGAAGCTTGCTATTTTTGTCGCAAGGGACAGGAAAACCAGTTTGATTTAATAAAGCAAAAAGGCAGAGAGTTTTTAAACTTACAGTTTTACCACCAGCATTTGGTCCCGTTATAATTAAAACACGCACACCATCAGGTAAAATCAAATCGATGGGAACAGGATTTTTTAAAAGAGGATGCCGAGCTGCGTACAAAAGAATTTTAGCCGTTTCGTTTTCGGCAGAAATTTCTGAGCTCAAAAAATTCCACTTTTCTTCCTTTGCAATTTTTGCTCCCGCATAAATCACATCTAGTTTTGAATAAAGCTCAAGAGCTTTTAAAAGCTCATTTTTATACTCAAAAATTTTTTGCTTCGTTTTTTGCAAAATGCGTTTTAATTCGGCTTTGTATTCTGCACGAGCTTTAAACAAGTCATTGTTTTTTTCGACAACATCACTAGGCTCCAAATAAAAAGTTTGTCCACTTTGCGAATACTCGTGAATGATTCCTTGAATGCGACCTTTGAAATTAGCTTTTATTGCAAGCACTTGACGCCCGTCTTTTATCGTTGGCAAGTTTGATTGTAAAATGCCGGAAAAACTTTCGTCCAAAAAATAATGATTAAAAAGTTTTTGAATTTCGTTTTCAAAAATGGAAATTTTCTTTTCAATTTTTTTTAAGCTCGGAATACTTTTCAAATTTCCATCTTCATCGATTAGTGAAAAAATAATTTTTTGGACTTCTATAAGACTCGGAATTTTTTCTACAAACTTCACAAGTTCGTTTTCCGCTAGCATTTGAGTTTTATCTTCATCTACAAGTTTTTCCTTCCATTGACATAAGTCAGTAACTCGTTTTGTAAAAAGCCCAAGCGAATAAATTTCTTCAATTTCCAAACTTGTTTTATCTTCTTGTAAAATATTTAAAACCGGCGGAAAAAATTTTACAGGCGGAGCTGTTAAAAACTTTTCCATCTCCAATAAACACTCACCAATTTTTTTAAATAAAGACACTTTATTAAAATCATAGCTAGGACGCTCAGCCAAGAGCTTTGCTTTCCCCTCATCCGTTACACATTTTTTTGCAATGATTTTTATTACATCAGTATACTGTAAAATATCAAGTGTATGTTTTGAAATTTTCATAGGACTTAATAATAGAGAATGCAGTTCATCTTGTCAAGTCCTGTGCAAACTAAAGTGGTCGAGTTTTGAATTTTGCATTAGAACTTTTGTGAAAATTCAAAACTCGCAAAAGCAAATTACCAGCTCGCCGTCCGTGGTGGGAGAAAAACATCCTTGTTTTTTTTAGAGCTAAAACTCTAAGGTAAACTCTGAGCCTTTGCCCTCAATGCTATTAACGCTGATCTTTGCTTTTATACGGGCAACGCTGTGTTTTACAATGGATAAGCCGAGTCCTGTCCCACCGAGATTTTTTGAGCGACTTTTATCAACTCGATAAAACCTTTCAAAAATGCGAGGAAGATTTTCTTTAGCTATTCCAATTCCTGTGTCTTGAACTTTTATACAGGCTACGGGAGCATCTTTATATTTAGCTTGGTTTTTTATTAAGTGAATAAAAATTTTTCCGCCTTGGCGATTATACTTAATTGCGTTATCCACGAGATTATGAATAATCGTATGAACAACTTCCGCTACAGAATTAATTTCATATTTTTGGGACGGCTTGTAAATAAGCTTAATTATTATGTCTTTTTTTTCGGCAAGGGGTTGTAAACTGTCGATTACATTTTCGCAAATTAAAAGTAAATTTATTTTTTGCCATTGAAGATCTTTTTCTTCTGCTTCAAGTCCCGACAAGTTTATTATATCTTCCACAAGTTTGCGCATACGAAAACTTTCCGAAAATATTTTTTCTGCAAAAGGTACAACATCTTTTTTTTTCGGAATTCCACTTTTTAATAATTCTGCATATCCTGAAATAGTTTGCAAGGGAGTTTTTAATTCGTGGGAAACATTTGCGGTAAAGTCTTTGCGAATATTTTCGGCACGCATTAAGTTTGCTTTTTCCTTTTCGAGATGTTTTTTTTGCTCATATATTTTTATTAACAGTGGTTTTATTTCGCGGTACTCTGAAATTTGTTTATGGTTATTTAAATCAATATTGTCTATGTTAATATTGTTAATTGGAAGGACTAATTTTTTTGTCAAAAAAAGTGAAATGAAAAAAACAAAGACAAAAATTAAAATCAAAAGAATAAAAATTTTACCGCTATTTTGTAAAAAAAGTTCGTAAATAGTTTTTTCTTGAGTGACAAGATATAGAATATTTTTATTTGGTAGCTGTTTTGCAATATAATAATATTTTGTTTTTAAATTATTAGAAATCTTTTTTGAATATCCTATTTTATTTTTCAAGGCTTCTTTGACTGCAGGACGACTTAGATTATCTTTTACAGGACCAAAGTCAAATCCACTTTTATATAGAACCTCGCCTTTTGGAGAAATAAGCATAAGGTTTAAATTATTCAAGTTTAAGTTTTGAAAAAAATTATCATCTAAGTTTGTTCTTTGTTCTATTGTTTCTAAATTGGTTTTTATATTCGCAAATAAAGTTTTATCAAAATTTGTGTTTAAGATTTTAATAACAAAAAAGCTTGCAAAAAATAAAACGAAAAGTGAGCTAATTAAAACTGCAAAAAAAATTTTGTTTTTCATTTTTTATTTTTCTAGTTTATAACCAAGCCCTCGAACTGTTTTAATATACGCTCCTGCAGTTTTAAGTTTTGTCCGCAATGTACCAATATGCACATCACAAGTTCTTGTTTCCCCCATAAAGTCAAAACCCCAAACCTTTTCCAAAAGTTGCTCTCTTGTAAAAACAATTCCCGGACTTTCTACAAGCAAACATAAAAGCTCAAACTCTTTTAATGTTAAGTTTATAGCTTCATCTCTCACTTGTACAAAATACTTTTTTTTGTCTACAAAGATTTCCTCGAATTGAAAAATTTCAGAATTTTTTTTCGAAGGTTCGCTACGCCTTAAAACTGCTTTGATGTGAGAAACCATTTCCATCATTCCAAAGGGCTTTACCAAATAATCATCAGCACCCAAGTCTAGTGCTTGCACTTTGTCAAACTCTGTTCCCTTTGCTGTTGTCATAAGAACGGGAATATCTTTATATTTGTTGCGGGACTTTAGCTTTTTCAAAACTGAAATTCCGTCCTCTTCTGGAAGCATAATGTCTAGTAAAATAAAATCGCATCGCTTTTCCTTTAATGCTCCCCAAAATTCACTTGGTGTTGCAAAACCTTTTGGATTAAAATTTGCTGCCTTTAATGTATAACAAATTAACTCTCTGATCGAATCTTCGTCTTCGAGACAATAAATCAATTTAGCCATTGCATATATATTATACTATAAAACACAAAAAAAATAAAGTCTTTTATTTATTTGCATAATACTTGAAAGCCAAGTTATGTCTGTTATCAAAAGACTCGAAAAAAGTTTATTATTTGCTTTGCGTAAATTTTTCAAAACTTCGATAATTTCGTCTTGGCATTCAATAATTTGAAAAAAAATCTTCCACTTCTTTTAAGTTTTGGCTTACAAGTTCTACAGAAGTTCGCCCTGTGATATTGCTTGTAGCTTTCACTAGTTCAGTGCCAGTTGTTTTATGTTTTAGCCTGTCCTCTTGACAGTTTTTGCTTTTTAAGTTAAAATCTCTCTTGTTGTCGGTGAAAAATGAAACTTTGTTCTGTAAAAATTTATAACTATCGAAACTTAGATAACTTGAGTTTTACTTTTAATGATGAGTTAAATTTTATAATAGGTGAAAATAATTTAGGTAAAAGTAATTTTATAGATTTGCTACAAGGACTTTTTGATTTTACTCGATTTTCAGAAGGAGATTTTTTTAAGCTCAATGTGCCGATTCGCATCGAGATGGAACTAAAACTTTCAGCAAGAGAAAGACCTATTTTTTCCACTAGAAATAAAAGTTTGTTTATTACAGCGATCCAAAAAAACCCTGATTCAAATATTGTTTACTTCAATGCAAAAACAAAAACCGAAATTTCTGTTGAAGCAATTCGCTGTGTTAATTTTTTTAGAGATGGCGCAATTGCCGAACAAGGGCTTGACTTTCGTTTTTTGAAGCTGGAAAATTTTGGGAGAATTTATAAATATTATAAGTCGCGATACGGCAGTCTTGAAAATTTAGACCTTTCAAAAAAATTTTTACTGGCAATAGAATTTTTAATTTTAGAAAAAGTTTCTATGGTAAACAAAACTCGAAAAGACAAAATAAAAGAAGCCTTTGATAAAAAAGCACGAGTGAACAAAAAAAAACCAGACAAGCCTTTTTCGTTTCCTATTATGCTTGCCTTTGATGAACTTGAAATGCATTTGCATCCTTACATTCAACGCTCCACAGTAAGAGCTTTAAGTAAAATTATAAATAATGAAAATTCTTTTTTTTGTGAAATATTAAAAAACGAATTTGGTATAAAAAAATTTTCAGGGCAAATTTTTATTGTTACTCATTCGCCAAATATTTTGTTAAATGATTACAAACAGTTTATTCGCTTTTATAAAAATACGGGACAGAGTGCTGTAGTTTGTGGTGAAAATATAAATGTTCAAAACGACAAACATTTATTTAAAAATTTTATTTATTTTAAGGAAGCTTTTTTTGCAAAGTTTGTAATTGTTGTGGAAGGTGATTCAGAGTTTGTTGCAATTCCTGAATTTGCTGAAAAAATTTTAGGCGGAAATAATTTTGACACATTTGGCGTTTCAATAATTAAAGCGGACGGAAAAGCATCTGTAAGTTTAGTAATGAAAATTTTGCAGGCGTTTAAAATAAATAACTTAGGTGTAGTGGATAGAGATGATGATGACTATTCAGTAATTCAGTCAAGATTAAATAGACGCCCGCATTTATACACAACATATTACAGAGACTTTGAAGAAGAGTTGTTGGAAAAGTTGGGTTTTGAAACTTATCATTTGCTTGATAAGTTTTTATTTTTAAGTGAAAATGAAAAGTCAACATTTTTTACACGGACTATTAGAGATGAACAATATTGTAAAAAACTAGCAGAAAAGTATTCATTAAATATTGACTTTGAGAAGTTAACTAGCAAAGATTATTTGTTACAAAATTATTTAAAAGAAACAGAGGTGATAAAACTTTTTTATTTATCTGAATTAAACAGACGGAAAGGAGTTTCTTTTTGGCATGAGCTTGCTTACGAACTTCCACCAAAATTTATTCCTGATATTTATAGAAAAATTATTTTGGAAGCTGTAGCCATTGAATAAAAATTATATGTATAATCTCGAAATTATAAAACATAACTTAACACTTTTTAGAAAACGCTTTCCTGAGCTTGCAAGTTTAATGCAAGTAGACAACGAAGCTAATGCAAAAAAAACTTTTCAAAAAATACCAAAAAATTATTTATTGCAAGCTTGTGTAAAAAATAAAAATGCTTTAACGATAAAAATAGATAAAAAGTTTTTGCATTCTAAATACGATGCCTTAGCTGAAGCCGAAGTACTTTTTAACGATAGCTTTTTTTTGCAAAGCTCTGTAAAAAAAGATTGTGTTTTTTTTGGTTTGGGTTTAGGTTATTTACAGGAACGCTATATCGAAAAATTTACCAAAAGCTCCGTAACAATTATAGAGCCTGATGTCTTTGTATTCTTTTTATTTTTATCGAGTAGAAAGCTAGATAAGTTTTTTGCTCACGAAAAAATAAGTCTTTTGGTTGGTTTAAAGCCCTTTGAAGTTTTTAGCTTTTTACAAGAAACAAATAAAAAAGGTAATGATTTTTTTTTACGCTCCAGTGAACTTTTAATTCCGACTTGGTACAAAGAGTTTAAAACTATTTCGAAACGCAACGAAGCGAGAAATGAAATAAATGCAAACACTGCAAAAAAATTTTTTAAGCTTTGGTTTCAAAACCTTGTAAAAAATTTTTTATTTTTGTCTGAAAAAAAACACGCGCATATTTATTCGCTTGAACTTTTAAAAAAATTTTATAAGGATGCTACAGTTTTAATTTTTGCAGGAGGACCTAGTTTAAATGAAGACTTGGTTACACTTTCAAAATTAGACCTTTCAAAGCTTATCGTAATTGCGGTGGATACAGCTACAAGTGCTGTTTTAAAATCAGGTATTAAGCCTGACTTTATAATTACAGGAGACCCTCAGTATTTTAATTTTAAGCACTTACAAAACCAACCTTTACAAAACACAATGCTTGTGTCCGAGTTTAGCACCTTCCCAAAAACTTTGCGTTTAAAAACTAAGAAGACTTTTTTGTTTTCTCAAAACCTGCCATTAGAGGAATTGTTTTTTGAAGAGTTAAATAAAACATATAAAAGTTTTTCACTACCTGTTTTAAAGTCGGGTGGTTCTGTTGCAACTTCAGCTTATTCTTTGGCAAAGTTTTTAGGTGCAAGTAAAATTTATTTTTCAGGACTTGATTTAAGTTTTCCAAAAAAGTTAACTCATTTTAAGGGGAGTCGTTTCGAAGAAACAACTCACAAAAATTCTAGTCTTTTAAACTCTAGTGCAACTCAACTTGCAAGTTCAATTTTTAATTCGCCTCTTTTTTTAGCTAAAGGAAATTCGGATAATGTTTTAACCGACAGTAAAATGCAAATGTATGCTTGGTGGTTTGAAAGCGAAATAAGTGCATACGACTTGCAAGTTTTTACATTTTCTAAAACGGGACTTTATATTGCGGGCTTAAAACTTTCTTGCATAAGCGAAACAATATTTTTGGAAAATCAATTGGAGAAAAAAGCTTTACCAACTTTAAAAACAAAAACAATAGATTTTTCGCAAAAAGATATTTTAAAAGTTGCAAATTGTATTTTAGAACAAATTGAAAAAAATAAGGACCTAATGAAAAAACTTTTTGCAAAAGAAGATGTCAAAAACAAAGAAATTATAGAAAATGCAAAAATGTTTTTAACAAAGTTTGATTAAAAAAAAATTATAAAACTTTTTTTTTAATTGCCGATACTCAAAGAGCTTAGACGTTTGGAAAAAATAACGATAAGTTTTTGAAATTTCGAATTGGTGTTTGGAGAAAATATGAAAAAAATATTTGGTTTAATAATAGCTTTTTCTTTGTTGTTTTTTGCTTGTAAAACTTCTTCGTTTCAGGCGGGAAACGATCTTTTTAAGTTAGTGGAAACAGGTGATTTAGAAGAGCTAAAAACTTATAAAGCTAGTGAACTTTTGGTAACAAATAACGAAGGCTTAACTTTGTTGCACGCAGCAGCAATGTACAATCGTCCATACATTGCAGAATATTTAATAGAGCAAGGTTTGGAAATTGAAGCGGTTGACAATTATTCTCGCACCCCTCTTTTGCTTGGAATGTATGCCGACAGTTTTCTAGCTTGTGAAGTTTTAATTAAACACGATGCTAGTATTTTTGCAAGCGACTATGACCAGTACACACCTTTTAGTTATGCTGTTGCAAAGTCAAGTTATCCTCATCTTTTGACAAAAAAAAATATACAACAAAAGGATGGGAAACTTGCAACTCCTTTGCATCATGCAGTGCGTTTACAAAATAGAAAACTTGTTGCTTTTATTTTAACGCTCGACAAACCTAATAACGAAAAGGACAGCTCTGGAAAAACTCCGATTGAGTTGGCTTATGAAACTATTTCAAATCGTACTTCTGTAGAAATTGCAGTTGACATTTTGTTAGCAGGAGGGACGCCTGTAAAAGGAGAATATGCAAAGTTTGAAACAGCTGCCTTGAGACGAAATTTTGGAATGCGTTTTGAAGAAGGGAATACGCCCCTTCATATTGCGGCAAAGAAAGGACAAAAAGGAATTGTTGATTTTTTAATTTATAAAGAAGTTCAAATTGATGCAAAAAATATTGCAAACTCTACACCACTTCACGAAGCTGTACGAAATGGAAATACCGAAGCTGCGTTAATGCTTTTAACAGCAAATGCAAATCCAAACTCTTGTGATGCAAATGGAAATACACCTCTTCATTTAGTTATGCCCGAAGCGAGTCGCTCTATTTTGTTTGACCAACTTTTGAAATATGGTGCCGATGTAAATGCCCAAGATAATTATGGAGAAACACCTATACATATTGCTGCGAGACTTGGGATGGATAAAGAAATTATTCAAAAGCTTGTTGATGCGGGAGCTGACCCAAATGAACGCAACAAAAAAGGACAAACGCCTTTAATGCTTGCAGTGGAGCGAAATCAATTAGAGCAAGCTGAGATTTTTATTCAATTGGGGGCTAATGTTCACGACCAAGATAATGACGGGCAAAGTTCTTTTATGCGAGGGATTGATTTAGGTTTGAAAGCAGTAAAGCTAATGGTGAATAATAAAAACATTGCAGTACGAGATAGTTATGGACGAACACCTTTACACATTGCATGTTTAAAAAATGCAAGTCTTGATATTATAGATTATTTAATCAATGCAAAATCTGAAATCAATACTCGAGATAAAGATGGCAATAGTCCATTGCATATTGCAGTAAAAAATAATAATAAGGAACTTGGTTTAATTTTAATTTCCAAAGATGCTGATATTTTTATTACAAATAACTTAGGTGAATCTCCGCTCAAGTTAAGCTATGATTTAAATGCAGGTAGAGAAGATTGGTTGATTAGTAACAAAACTATCAATAGCAAAGACGCAACGGGAAATACTCCATTGCACTTGGCTGCTGAATGGAATAATCCAAATATGATTATTTACTTATTGAACAAGGGTTCAAATATAAATGCAAAAAATGACAATGGTGAAACTCCTTTTTTTAGTTCTATGAAAGGAAATAGTCCTACTTGTATTGATGCTCTAATAAATTATCCTAATTCAAATATTGATATTGCTACTCGAGATTTTTTAGGTAACTGTGTTTTACACACTGCAGTTCAATGGTCTTCATACGAGGCTGCGACAAAGGTTGTTTCTATGACAGACGGTGCCTCTCTCATTGAAGCTAGAAATCTTTCGGGCAAGACGGCTTTGCACATTGCCGCTTCGCAAGGAAATTTGCGTTTTATCAAAATGCTTTTAGGTTATGGAATCGATGTAAACGAAAGCGATGAACTCGGTCGCAGTGCTTTAGTTTACGCAATTAACGGCAACAAACTTGAGGCGGTAAAATACTTACTTGTTAATGGTGCTTCCGCTATGCAACAAGATATGTACGGACAGACACCTCTTCATTTTGCAGTGGAAACTAAAAATATCGATTGTGTTAGATTTTTGCAAGCTATAGGTGCAAACTCTATGACAAAGGATACTTACGGACAAACTCCACTTTCGATTGCAATGAATCAATCAGAAGCAATGGTTGCAACTTTAATCGGAAAGGATATAAGCCTACAAAATAGTGACGGTGAAAGCCCACTTCACATTGCAGTGATAGAAAATGCAAATGTCAAAAAAGTAAGCTTTTTATTATCTAGTGGTTTTCATATAAATAAGCGAGACAAAAATGGAAACACTCCGTTGCATTTAGCTGTTCAATTAAAACGAAGTGAAATAATACCTGTGCTTTTATCAAACAATGCTAATGTCTTTATTTCAAACAATGTAGGTGTTTCGCCCTTATCGTTTGTACTCACTGAGGGAACTGAATACTTAAAAAACTTTTCCTTAAGTTTGCATAATAAATCAGACGCAATGGGAGATACAATTTTGCATTATGCTGCACGACTTTCCACAGCTGAAATTGTGCAACAGCTTTTGAATGATGGTCATAATCGCAATGCGAAAAATCTTGAAGAACAAACTCCACTTGATATGGCAAAGCGTTGGGAAAAACCTGAGATTGCTAATTTGCTATCAAATGCAACTGTTGAACCTGCACCATCTGCTACACCAGAATCAACTCCAGATTCAAAACCAGCAACAGAAATTACTTCAAGTGAAGAAAAAACTACAGACGAATCTATGGACAAAGCCGAAGATAAAAAAGTAAAAGAAAAAACTGAAAGCAAAAAGTAGCAATAAAGGATACAATATTTTAAATGTACTTTTTAAAACATTAACATTTATAAGACTTGTCCGTGCTTTTCGAAAAACGTTTATCCCTTCGTCTTGGATAACTCAGGGTCTTAAACTATCGATGAGTTGTAACGCAAATCTGGCAAAGTCGGGCGGGAATTTTTTCTCCAAAAAATTCCCACCTAAGCGAACCAGAGCTACGCTCCTCGTTGGGGCGTAAATTCCCAACAAGGATATGTGAAGGCAGGAGAAAAATCGTGTATTTGTATTGACACATTTATTCCAATTTTATTAAATGCATATAATCGTATAGCTCGCCTGTGTATTCTTTGCGGTTAGCTTGTAAAATGCTTAAACTTCCGTCGGGGCGTTTTAGAAAAAACTCCGAAGCTAGGATGCGATTTTCAAAATAAAGAATTATTACATTGTCTTTTGACTTTAACCATTTGCCATAAAAAATTGAAGGTGTTTTTTCTTCATTTTTGAATATTAAAAGCCTTGCAGTTTTGTCTTCATTAAATTCTACTGCGTAAGTTAAGGTTTTCTTTGGATTAGTTTTGCTTGTAAAAAAACTACCAACATAAAGTCCTTCAATTTTTGCTGCATCAAAAATTTGTTCAGGTTTTGTTTCAATTGGAACAAGTGGCTCTGGTGGTGTATATTCTGGAATAATGCTCGGTGTTTTGCAAGCAAAAAAAAGTGTAAATCCTAAGCATACAAAAACAATTTTTCTAAAAAGCTTTTTCATAAAATTTCAAAAATATAAGTTTTTATATCTTACAATATTTTTAATTTTATATTAAGATATAGAATATATTTTGTTTGAATTTATGGAGACGATATGTTGTTTTTATGTTATAAAAGATGTTCTACTTGCAGAAAGGCAAGAGCTTGGCTTGAAGCTAATGATTTTGATTTTGAAGAGCGAGATATCAAAGAAAAAAATCCCAGCGAAAAAGAAATTAAAACTTGGCATAAACTTAGTGGACTTGAAATTAAAAAGTTTTTTAACACAAGTGGTAAGCTATATCGTGAGCAGGGCTTAAAAAATAAATTGCCCACAATGACTGACGCCGAAGCTTATAAACTACTTGCTACTGATGGTATGCTCGTAAAACGCCCAATTTTAGTGGGCAAGGATTTTGTGCTTTTGGGTTTTAACGAAACTGCTTGGGCAGAGCGTTTAAAAGGCTAAAGTTTTTTATGCCCCAGTTTAACAAAAAGCTCAAATCATAATTTTTAAAAAGCAGTTTAAAAACAGAATTTGTAAGACAACGCTACTTTGCGTAGAACTGTATTACGCTTTTGACACACACAAAAATTTTGCCCAAAAATTTTTGTAAAAACCGAAAAAAGCTAAAACGGTTTACACTCTTGTGAGCGGACAAAGACGTGTGTTTCCTAACGAAACACACGAAAAAGTTTTTCGGAAAAAAAGGACAAGTTGTACAGTTGTTAAAATAAATATTAGTCGTCTACATTTAATTCAAGTTTTAATTTGTCATAGAGATTACGGGCAAGGTCTAGAATTGGTCCGGGTTTTTCTTTTGAAGTTTTTCCCAAGCCGAACATTTTTGCTAGATTCGATTTTTGTCTGTCCATTTCTATAAGTCGGCGTTCGGGATCGTTTTTGAAACCATATTTGTATAGCAAGATGGCTTGTAAATAAATAACTCCGTCGTAGCCATAGTTTTTATCAATGTCAGGACCAAGATTGCGTGCACTAGACATTATTTCTATTCCCTTTTCCTCATTCAACAAAGCCTTTCGATATAAAAAGGTTGCTTTATCGTAAAAGAGGTCTGAAATGTATCCGTAATTTTGCCCTTCGTTTTTTTCTTCTAGCATTTTAAAAAGCCAAGCCGCTCGTAATGAACATATTGCTTGCTTTATCGTTGGTGAAAATTTTTTGTCAAAAAAAGAATAACACATAATGGCAAGATAATACGAAGCAGCCCCCTCGTCAAGCGTTCTCGGTTCGGCAAAATCCAAGTTATCAAAAAGCTTTTTCATTGAATCGTAGCGATTTTGCATATTTTCAAAAAGTTCAGCAATTGTGGCAGAATTTGGAATTCTAAAATCGGATGGGAGGGCGGCATAAAAACAGCGAGGACAAACTATAATATTATAAATAAGAGGAATAACCTCACCGTATTTTTCCGATGGTGTGTAAAGGCGTTGCAACTCATCAGTTATGTCCCCAGCAATTAAACGCCCACCACCTTGATGCAGCTCTTCTTTTTTAAATTTGGTTTTACAAACAGGACATTCAAGTTGTTCTTTTGTATAATAAGTTAAGTTTCCAACTCTGCTTTTAGGCTTTTCTTTTTTTCGTATCATAATTTTATTTTAGTCCAAAAAAATATTTTTTTCAAGTACATAAAGAAAAAGCTATTTTACTTTTTACAAAAAGTTTACAAAAGATGCTACTAAACTTTACAAACAAAGTATAGGATGTTAAAAAAATATTAAAAGAGATTAAACAAAAAACAAAAGATTTAGGTAAAAAAGATACGCGTGGTTATCTTGCATACGATTAACGCATTGATGTTTAAAATAATAACGCAAAAAAACTAAAATAAGGAATATAGTTTTTACACTGGACAACTTATTACAAAATATTATAATTTAATGAGTACTAAAAAAGCTATTAAAGCTACTCAATAAACTAAAAATAAAAGTAAGGAGCTTAATTTATGAAAACAAATAAAGCAGAAAAATCTTGGATTTTTTATGATTGGGCGAACTCGGCTTATTCTATGACAGTTACAAGTGCGATTTTGCCAATTTATTTTACTAATATGGTTGTGGCAGCAGGAGCTAACGAGCTCACCGCAACAAGCTACTGGGGATATGGCAATTCATTTGCTTCGATTTTAGTTGCACTTCTTTCGCCTATACTCGGAAAACTTGCTGACCAAATGGGAATGAAAAAAAGACTTTTTACAATTTTTTCATTTATGGGAATATTATTTACTGGAAGTTTAGCCCTTATTCCATTTGGTGCTTGGTTGCCTTTGATGATTGTGTACATTTTCACAGCGGTGGGTTTTTCGTTGGGCAATATTTTTTATGACTCATTTTTAACTGATGTAACAAGTGCCGAGCGAATGAATGTCATTTCAACAAGAGGTTTTGCTTTAGGTTATATCGGAAGCACAATTCCCTTTATAATTTCGGTTTTATTTATAGTTTTAGCACAAAAAGAAATTATTCCTATTACGGTAATCACAGCGAGTAGACTAGCTTTTTTCTTGACAGCAATTTGGTGGTTTGTATTTACCCTGCCAATGTTAAAAAATGTTGAACAAAAATATGGCACTGAAAAAAAAGCTTTTAAGGTAACAGATGTATTTAAAAACTTTAAAAATAGTCTCGCTAAAATTGTAAAAAATAAAAAAGTTCTTTACTTTTTGATTGCGTATTTTTTTTATATTGACGGAGTTGATACAATTATAAAAATGGCAACAAGTTTTGGAACAGCACTAGGATTGAAAAGCACTACTCTTTTAGCAATTTTACTTTTTGTTCAGTTTGTTGCTTTTCCCTTTGCAATTATCTACGGAAAACTTGCTGACAAATTCGGCACAAAACCAATGCTTTTTGTAGGTGTTATTGTTTACACAATAATTTGTATTCAAGCTTATTTTATTAAATCCGAATTTGACTTTTGGTTTTTATCCTTTTTAGTTGGAACTTCACAGGGTGGCATTCAAGCTATCAGTCGCTCCCATTTTGCCCAACTAATCCCAAAAGAAAACTCAAACGAATTTTTTGGCTTTTACAATATTTTCGGAAAGTTTGCAGCCATCCTCGGTCCTGCAATGCTTGGATTTATTTCCCAACTTACAGGTGATGTCAAAAATGGAGTTTTTAGCTTAATTGCTCTTTTTGTTATCGGAACAATTTTTTTAATATTGGAAGATCGAGTAGAAAATAAATAAGAGGAAATTAACAAATATGGGCGTTCCCCTCGCTATCGCTCGGGTCGGGCTATTCGGGGCTGTCGGTACGAACGCACTAAAATGGCGTGCGTTCGTGTACAGCGAAAGCATTTTTGAAAAAATGCTTTCACTCCCCTACTATCCCTAACGCTCACCTTGAAAAAATGTCCATATTTTTTCAAGGTGGACAAGTTTTTTTTGTTCACAAAAAAACTCGTAAATGCTTTGTACTAACCCGACCTCCTTGTCGGGAGAAAAAACATCCGTGTTTTTTGTTACCCGTCGAGTTTTGCAACTTGACAAAATGGTTTATTGCAAAACATCGCTATTGCTTTATTCTTGCTCGCCGTCCGTGGCGAGAGTAGCGTTTTTCGAAAAATAAGGATAGTCTTATAAATGTTAATTTAAAAAAATATTGTACGCTTGAGTATCTTTCCCCAAAATTTCCGTTGAAAATATTTTTAAAAATAAGTATAATTGTTAGATTATGCGACGAAAAGAAAAGCTTTATTCAGAACTTTTAAAAGCGAGCAGAGTTTCGCCTAATACACTTGGGCAGAAATTTATTTTTGCGGTGAAAGTTTTTGACGCTTCGCTGGAAGAAATTGCGGAAGATTTTGTGGCGTTTTGGGAAAATGAGTACAAGGCAGTTTTTTCGGCTGACAAAAGTGCGGAATGGTTTTTTACATTGTATTGTTTTTTGACGGACGAGTTTGAAGACGAGCAAGATTTTTCTGCTAAAGATTGGGAGCAAATTCGTACGAGTATAACGGCTTCTCAAAATGAGCTTGATTTGGATTTGTTAAATTCTTATCTTTCGATTTTTTTGGAGCGAGGACTTCTTTAATGAGTTTGCAAAAAACTGATGAAAATGACGAAAACATTGAAAGCAAAATCGAAACTATTGATAGTGTAAGGAGCTGGTATTCCGCTTGCAGAATTTGTCCTCATGCTTGTGGCGTAAATCGCTATAAAAGAAAAGGCTTTTGTGGCGAAGATGCTCAACTGCGACTGGCTTGGGCGGGTTTGCATTTTGGCGAAGAACCTGTGTTAACGGCAAAAGGTGGCTCGGGAGTAATCTTTGTTACAGGTTGCAATTTACAATGTAGCTTTTGTCAAAATTATCAAATTTCTCAAGAAGGTTTAGGTCGAGTTGTCGGAGAAACTGAGTTTGTGGAAATTGCTTTGGCTTTGCAGGAAGCAGGTGCGGAAAATATCAATATTGTTACAGGCACGCATCACGCAATTTTGTTGGCGTATTATATTGAAAGGGCAAAAGCTCAAGGCTTAAAATTGCCCATTGTATGGAATACTTCGAGCTATGAAAGTCAAGCTATTATTCGCAAGCTTTCAAAAACTGTTGACATTTGGCTTGCAGACATAAAAACTTTTAGCTTTAAAACTGCAGTTGGGCTTTTTAATACTCCCGATTATGTGGAAGTCGCAAAGCTTGCTATCGAAACAATGGCAGAGCAAACAAAGCTTCGTTTTGAAAATGCGGAAAACTCTAACACTGAAAAAGCTAAATTGGTTTCGGGGCTCATTGTGCGACATCTAGCATTGCCAGATAATTTGGATGATAGCTATAATTTATTAAAATGGTTTTCTGAAAAACTAAAAAATAAATCCTTGCTTTCTTTAATGACACAATACACACCTGTTGAAAAAAATAAAAAAAATTGTACAATAAAAGCATTTGAAAATAGGTTGTTGAATAAAAATGAAAATGAAACTTTGCGAAAGTTTTTGGAGAATTTGGAAATTGATAATGGGTTTTATCAAGAACTTAATCCCGACTATTCGTGGCTTCCCAATTTTACAAAAACGCAGACCTTTTCATCAAAGCTATCAACTCCCATTTGGCATTATACTTGTGGGTTTATTAAATAGAGAGGCAATTTACCACTTAAGAATTATTTTAAATAATACGAGAATAAACTAATGAAAGGCTTTATTAAAAAATTTATAAAAAAAGTGATTATGGTAGGTTTTTGTTTTTGTGTTTTTTCTTGCTCAAGTGAACGCTATTCTGACGGAGTTTACACAGGGGTTAGTGAGGGACATATGGGCGATATAAAAGTAGAAGTGATAATTGTCAAAAACAAAATCAGCGAAATAAATATTTTAGAATATTCCGATACTCCCGGATTTAGCGACGAGGTTTTTGAGCGTCTTCCCCAAACTATTATCAACAAAAATAGTGCAGATGTAGATGTAATAAGTGGTGCTACCAACACAAGCCGCGGAGTTTTAGAAGCAGTAAAAAACGCACTAGAAAAATCAAAAAGGTAGTTGAGAATAATATTTTCAATAGTGCCACAAGCACACTTGATGAAACTCAAAACATTGCCTGTTCACGCTTTAGCGAGGAGCGTAGCTCTGGCTCGCTTAAGCGAGAATTTTTTGGAGAAAAAATTCCCGCCCTCGTTGCCAGATTTGTGTTTTAGCTCAGCGATAGTTTAAGATCGCTCACCCATCCAAAGCTCACCTTAAAAAAATGTCCATATTTTTTTAAGGTGGACAAGTTTTTTTACTCACAAAAAAACTTGCTAAATGCTTTATTCACTAGCCCACCATCCGTGGCGGAAGTAGCGTTTTTCGCAAGTAAGGACAAGTCTTATTTATGTTAGGTTTAGAAAAACTTTGCAATTGTTGTGGCAATCAATAAGTAGTTTCGTCCATATTTATAAATTCGCTACGGACTTTTTCTAAGCGTTTTAATTCACGGCGGATAGTGCGTTCGTAGTTTAGGTTGCCACTTTTAATGCGGGCGATGTCTTCTTCCCATTCTTTTAAGTCTCGCAAGTAAACAAAACGGAGGGCGGGGATATTTGCCTGCTCTGCCCAAAGTTTTGCTTCTTTCCAATATTCAAGGGCAGCGTAATAATAAGATTCAGCAATTTGTAAGCTTTCGATATTTTGTTCTTTCCAAGGAGCATTGTAAAAATAAGCAACTTGTTTGTCAAACTGAGCACCTAATCGTAAATGTTGCTCTACTAGTTTTAAGTTCAAGTGCGTCATAAATATTGCCCGATATTTTTGCCACTGGATTTCGTTTTCGATTTTTGCAAAGGCATAAAGTGGATTGCAAAAGTCTGCCTCTACGGCTCGTTCTAGCCAATAAATATTTTCTAAAAAGTCGTCAGGATTACGAGTATGGTGAACGTGATAGAGTTCGTAAAACTGCTCCTTGTACATTATTAAATAAGGAAAAGATGGAGCTATATAAAACACAATAAAGCATAAAGTAAAAATCTTTTTAAAACCTTTCATACCCTTTTAAAATCGGCAGAAAAAGAGAGAACTTTATTTATTTTAAAAAGCTAAAACTTTAAGCAAGCTTGTGTTGTATTTTTTGTTAAATTTTATTATAATATAAACGAGGCGGAAAACTGCAATAAATTTATTTGCGCACCGCCAGAGTGAAATGAAAAATTATGTATAAATTTTTCAAATTGGCAAATGATTTAAAGAAAAGTTTTGAAGGCTTAGGTTTTAGGCTTTCAAATTTACAAATAGGAGCAGGCTATGAATGATTGGCTATATACGGATGTCGTAAAAGAACATTTTATGCATCCTAAAAATATGTTAACTGTCCCAGAAAAGGAATGGGCAAGCGATGGTCGGGGATTAATTGGGAATATAAAATGTGGCGACCAAATGCTTTTTTTGATTCGTGTAAAGGACGGTGTGATTGAGGATTGTAAATGGAAAACCTATGGTTGTGCCAGTGCAATTGCTTCTACATCCATTTTGTCTGAGGCTGTAAAGGGAATGAAGCTTGAAGATGCTTACAAGCTAGGACCGAAGGAAATTGTTGCAAAGCTTGGAGGCTTACCTGAAAATAAAATTCACTGTTCCGTTTTAGGCGATAAGGCTTTGCGAGCTGCTATTGATGACTACCTCGAAAAAAATAAGCTTCCACCTCTTAAAGGAAAAGAGGCTACAGAAGTTCTTTGTTCTTGTTTGAATATTACAAGTCGGGATGTAGAAGAAGCGTATAAAGCAGGTGCAAAAACTTGGGAAGCTTTGCAAGAGCGTACAAAAATAGGAACGGTTTGCGGTTCTTGTAAAAATAAAACGCTAGAATTTTTACATCAATTGGAGCATCTTTACGGGGAGGATTAGTTTTAAGGCTGTGGTAAAATCTGCTGTAAAAAATCCGTTAATGTTTCAAAGTTTTCAGTTTTTTGTAAAGCGGTTTATTTTTGTACTTTTGTTTTTTTCTATGAGTTTTTCGATTTTACCAAAACTTAATGCCCAGACATCAAAGTCAGATGAAATAGACCGCACGCCCACTCCTTACAAAGAAGAGGAGTTTCCGCTTTGGGTTCACGAGCTTAGGCGTTTTGAAATATTAACCTTTGGCTCAATGCCAATTATTACAATGCTTTCTTTTTGGACCTATGATATTTCTCGTTCGATAAAACATCCCGGTGATGAACGCTATTATCCTTGGCCTATGAAAAAAGCGGGTGTTGCAATTCCTCTCAATACCTCTGAACAAAAAAAAGTTTTTTTTACAGCTGTCGGAGTTTCTATGGGCATAGCTTTAACGGATATTGTGGTGCGGGCGATTATACGTTCTGTGCAAGAAAAAAAGATGGTAAAAGAAAATATTATTCAAGATACTTCTATACAATTATTGCCGATAGAATAAATTGTTACAAATTTGTCAAACGAGTGAATCTAACTTTTGTAAGAAAAGCATCGCTAATTTAAATACTGAAACCGAAAAGTTTAAGTCGTAAAATGCTGGGCTTGTTTGTGACTTTAATACTAGCATTTTTTTTAAAAATGTGTATAATGGACTTTGATATTGCTTTTGAGGAAAGATTATGAAAGTTCAATGTTTATGTGAAAATAAATTTAATGTAACACCTGTAAAAAAGCTTGACTTAGATAGCGAACCTAGTTTTGTCGAAAAAATTAAAAGCGGCTCTTTTAATAGTTTTAAATGTCCTAAATGTGGTACAATGGTTCGACCTGAAGTTGTGATTCACATTGACTGGAAATCGAAGGGGGTAAAGCTTGCTTGTATTCCTGAAAAAATGCGGTATCTTTGTTTGAACTTTTGTAAAAATAAAAAGGCTGCCGAAAAGTCGGGAGAAAAATGCCCCTTTGACGAAGGCTATGCTCCCATTATTGGCAACTGGGAATTGTTGGATAGGCTAACTAGTATAAAAGCTGGGCTTGAAACTGTTCCGCTTGAAGCTTTAAAATTTTTAATTTTAGACGGAGCAAAAGGCGATAAAACAAAAATCGATATTGCCCTAAAGTCCATCGACGATGCAAACCTCCAATTTTATGTTTTAGGTGTGTCCGAAGATATGGGCGTAATTAATGTTCCTAAAAAACTTTACGAAGATCTTTTGGCTGATTTTCAAAAGCGAAAAAAGAACGAGATTTTTAATGCGGTAGTTTTAGATAAATATATTTCATATAAAAATATTGTAACAGAGTGAGGATAATAAATTGTATAAAAAAAGCTTTGTAAAACAAATTTGCCTTTTGATTTTCGTTATGCTTTTTGCTTTTCTTAATTTACAAAAAAGCTATCCCCAAGAAAATCCTGAGCCTTTATCACCTAATCAAGAGCCCCTTGACGAAAGTCAAAATCCGCGGGCTGAAACTCCACAAGATGATATTGCACAAGACGAAAAACCGCAAGATAATATTTTACAAGAAGATGAAAGTCAAGCTTCTAAAACCGATGAAACTCCTACAGATACCCCGCACGAAACACCACCTGAAGAATTGCCACCAGCTGAAATAAAAGTTGGTTATAATGAAACTCATTTATTTAATGGAGGTGTTTCAGCAGTTTCAGTTCTTTCAGCTCAAAACCAAATTTTTTTTGCAGGGAACGATGGTTTCGTTTCGAGTTTTGAATATCCTAGTTTTGTAGCTGATACTTGGCAGGTTTCAGCTCTTGCTATAAAAGCTATAGCGGCACATCCTAAAGAACCTCTTATTGCAATTTACGAAACTAATGAATTTAACTTGCACCAAGTTTCCGTTTGGAACTGGAATAAAAAAGAGGCCTTATACACAATTAAGTTTAATGAAAGAGTTGTTTCGCTTTCGTGGTCGGCACGTGGGACTTATCTTTTTGTGGGAAATACTTCCACAAGTGGAATCAATGTTTTTGATATAAATGGTAAAGAGCTTTCTGTTTTTGCAACTCAGCCCGGAATTGTGCTTTTGGCAACTACAGCTGAAAGTGAGCGTAGCGTTGTTACTTATAGCGAAGTAGGAAATCTCATTTACACTAATTTGCAAAAAAAAGCCTTGCCTGTTCAGTTTAAAACTGAAAGCAAATTATCTACGCCTACAGTTTTAAAAAACTTTACATTGTTTGCAGGTTACAAGGACGGGCTTGTGTATTTAATTGATGCTGTTTCAGGAAAAATTAAACAAACATACACAGCAAACAAGCCTATTTTTGCAACTCGAATTTCTGATAAAATTCCACTTTGGATAGAAGCAAGCACCAACAAAACTTATTGTATTCGACAAGGCAATACTAAAACACCCGATTTTGTTTTTACCGAAGAAATATCTGTAGCAGCTCATTTAGGTGGCTTTGTTTTTGTAGGAACAAAAGAAGGTTCAATTTATACATTGAGTCAAGGAACAAATTTAAAAGTTACAGCACAGAAAATTAAAAGCCCAAACTTTACGCCAATTATAAATGTGCAAGGCTTTGATAAAAAAATTTACGCATTAACTGAAAATGCTGTTTATTATGCAAATGAAACTGAGGATAGCTTTAAACTTTTAACAAATCTTTTTACTATAAATTTTAAACCTAATAGAATGACTGTTGCTGAAAGTGGAATTTTTTTGTGGAAGTATGATGCAAAAGCTCCTGTTTACTTTTATTCTTTTGCACAGGATAGTTTAAAATCTTTTGTAAAACCAAACGAAGCGATTTTAGATTTAACGACTTATGGTGAAACTTGCTTACTAACTCTTAAATTTTCTGGTTTACATCTTTTTGACATAAATGCTAATTCAAAGCTTAACTTAAAAGTTTCAGGGGTTCAAAGTGCTATACAAATAAATCAAAACAATATTTTGATAAGTAAAAACGCAGCGGGAGGAGTGCAACCGATTTATCTTATAAACATCGCCACAAACGAAACATTACCTTTTCCGATTAGTGGCGATTTTTCTTATGGGCTTACAAAAAACACCTTGTACAAAAATGAGCTTTTTTGTTATGTGATCGCCCAAGAAGATTATACGGTTAAAACTATTATTTATAAAATTGTGTTAAATACAGATCGTCCACTTGAAAGTAGGTACAAAAAAATTTTAAGCTATAACGGCGAAACTTTGAACCGTTTTATAAAGGCACAAGGCGGGTTTATGGTAACGAACCTCGGCGAGCTTCTTGTTGCAGTTGACGGACATAGCTCCCAAGTTTTAAGCTTGGCACGAAGTTATGCACTTTCCAGTGATGGAACTTTTACTGACAATTTTTTCTTTGCCTTAAATTCGGACGGCACTCTAAGTGTTTACGATAAGGATTTAAACTTTTTACAAATCTTAAAACTTGTAATATAAGCTACACACCTTTTTGATATTTATTTTTAGAAAAATACACAATTTCGCTGTTTGTAAAAGAAAATTTTACAAAATTAATTAAGTGAAACAGCAATTTATAGTGCGAATGTATTTATAAAAATCTATGTTAGAATACCACCAACATTTAATTTGTGTTTTGTTCTTTCTGTCTGCGAGTTTTATTGGTGTTCTACGGTTTGCTTAAGCAAACCAGAGCTACGCTACTCGCTGTAGCGTAAAGCTGTACAAAGCTTTGACACACACAAAAATTTTGCACAAAAATTTTTGTAAAAAACGAAATACGCTTTAAGCGTTTCTAGTTTTTACAAGCGGATAAAGACGTGTGTCTCCTAACGAGACACACGAAAGAGTTTTAAGCAAAAAAACATATTCTTACAAATGTTAAAACTTCAAAGCTTGCAAAAATTCGTTGAAGTCATTTTCGGCGTTACGGAGTTCGTTTTGAGTTTTTTCGATTTCTTTGTTGGTTAAAACGATTTCCTCTTCGAGTGCCAAAAGTTTTTTTGTAAAACTCGTAACTTCACTAGTGCCTGCAAGGGCTTCCATATTTTTGCGAACGCGGTCCTGCTCGCTTTCAAGTTTTTTGAGTTGATTTGTGCTAGTCGAAAGTTTTTTAGAAATGGCATCGAGCTTGCTTTGTCTTTCGGCAAGGTCTTTGAAAATAGCAACAACATTTGTAGGAGCTTTTCCACTTTTTAAGTATTCAAAAATCCTCGAGTCAAGATTTTTATTGATTAAGCTATATTGATTGTAGAGAATTTTGCTCTCACTTACCACAAGTTCAGCAGAAGATGTAGCGGGAATATTTACTTCAAAACGATAATCGTTGGCGGTTTGCTCTGTGGGCTTTTGCGTTTTGTAAAGGGTTGCGTTGCGGTTAATTGGGTGTTCCAAAATCACGATGCGTTTGTTTTGGTCTGTATTTTTGAACTTGTAGCTTGATGTATAAATTCGCTCGACTTCCACTTTTAGAACACCGCCTTCGGCACTAAGCTTTGAAATAGTTTCGCTTATGTTTGATACTCGGAAAGCAGAAAGGAGCAAATCATCGCCGTAAGAAATAAGGCGTTTTTCGTCCTTTGGCAAAAAGGTAAGCATTGAATCACCGGAATAACCATCATCGTAAAGCGTTACCGCACCTGCAGGCAAATTCATTCCTGAAGTATTTGTCAATTCCACACAAAGTTTTGGATTTTTGGGCTGTGACCCAAGTCCCGAAAAGACGGTCATTTTTTTTGCAGGTAAGGTTGTAACTTTTAGTGGAAGCATTAAACTTTTTTGTCGCTCAAGGGAAACAGGTGTGGACGGGGTAAATACAAACTTTGCACCAGCTTTAACCGAAGCCTCTGCGGCAAAGACTTCTTCACTCAAAGGTTTGCTTGCGGCATCATCGTAAAAACTTGGGGCTGTGGCTTCTTTTAGCATTAGTCTGTCTAAAGATTCATATCTTCCAGCCAAATTACTTTCTAGTTCACTTTCAGCAAGAGCGGAATCGTACATTTCTAATGAAGCACTTCCTTCAATTGGAAGTGGAATTTCAGGACGCACTACATAAAAAGGCTCATAAAGGTTTTGCCTAAAGGAAACAGGTCTGCCTGTTACTAAGTTTAGCTTTATGTTTTCCCAATCCATATTTGTAGAATTGTCAACGATTGCCCAAGCTTGGAACACTGCTATATTATTGCCCAAGACTAGCCGATAAGTCGTTTTCCAAACAGGTGCACCTAAAATATATGAAAGCTTAAGAGTACGTTCTCCAGCCCCATCGATTTTTATGCGAATTGTTTTTTTGTTTCGGGAAGTATTGTCAGCATTTAAAAGTTGCATAGCCTTAGTCAATGCTTCGTTTTTGCTTGCATCGGTAAACTTAAAACTTTGGACCTCGCTCATCTTAAAAATCTGAACAGCATTTTCTTGTGTCAAAACTGAAAGTCTTAAGTCTTCCGAGTTGCTATCTCTTGCGACAAGTTTTTCTACAGTTAAAATTTGCCCCTCAAGTTTTCGTGCATTTCTTCCGTCAAAAATTTCAAAGCTTAAATTACTGCCCAGCTGTTTTTTTAAAAGCTCATAAATTGAAGGGCAAGTAGAAAGGTCAACCGACAAACTTTCAAGCGTTTTTTGTAAAGTGTCGCTTGAAGAATATTCTAAGCTTATTTTTTTTGCACCCGCATCACTAATTGCGAGAGACTTTAAAAAATCATCAATTTGCTCTTCGTCAAAACTTAGCTCAAAGCTTGTAGAATCTTTGAGTTTAATTTCATGTTCAAAAAATGCAACTCCTGAAGAAAAAATAGTTACATCTTTAAGCGGTAGGTCTATCGCCATTGCCATAGTCGAACAAGCCATAAGAAAAACTCCAAAAATTTTTTTCATAAAAACCTCAATCTTTTGATTTCAATATATAAAAAAACATTTTTAAAAAAAGTTACTATGTATTTTTTCCCACTCGCCTTGCAAAATTTTTTGAAAAGCTTTTGGTGGAGTTGCAATTATTTGCATTGGTAGGTTTAAAATTTTTTCAGTTAGTTCCATTTTATAAAAGTGCAAAAAATAGGAGGAGCTTTTTCTTTTATTTTTTTTAGAAAAACGATTATCACCAAAAAGTGGAAAACCATTTTCGGAGCAGTGAATACGGATTTGATGTTTTCGTCCTGAAAAAATTTGTACTTCTGCAAGAGTTAAGTTTTTGCTTTTAAAATAAGCTAAAGAACGTATTTTTGTTTTAGCAGGTTTTTCTGCAATTTTTGAAACAATTTCTTTTTCGCCTGAAAAAAATCCTTCCAAAAGTGCAAGATAAAATCGCAAAACTTTTCTTTGTTTTAGTGCTTCTGAAAAATTTTGTGCTCCAGCTAAACTTTGCGAAAATACCACAATGCCACTAGTTCCTCCATCTAAGCGGTGAAGAGGTCCCGGTGTAAAAGAAAGTGAAGACTGAAAAGTTTTGCTTGAGTTTTCAGCTTGGGCGTATTCCGCTTTTACAATAGCGTCTAAACTTTGCCTGCCGTGAACTAAAACATTTCGCTCCTTGTTCAAAACCAAAAAGTCCTTGTCCTTGTATAAAACATTTAAGTTTGGCAGGCTTGTGTTTTTCGGTTTAGCCTGTGCGAAATTTTTATGCTCTTGCTTAAAAGACTTTTTCGGAAAATTACGATTGGGGGTAGAACCACGCATTGACACATTTTCAAGTTCGTTATTTACAATCTTACTTGGGACTTGTAAAGTATCGCTCACTTTTAGTAAATATGCCTTGTCAGTTTTTTTTCCGTTGACCCGAATTTTACCGGTACGCAACAGAGAATAAATTTTTGAAAGTGGCAGGGACGAAAACATTTTTCGCACGACTCTGTCGACTCGCCGATTTGCGTCATTTTCTGTGATTGTAAAATTTTCAAACTTCACTTTTATTTTGTACTTAAATTTTTTGAAAGCCAAATCAGAGCTTCGTTAAACATTTGAACGCTAATGTAATGATTCATTCTTTCCACTTCCATAAACTTCAGTTTAGTTTTGTCAGTGTACTGCGGAAGAAGTTTTTCGTAAAAAGATTTTTGTACTTCAAAAGGAACGAGTGTATCTTTTAAGCCATGTAACAAAAAAAGCGGACGGTTAATAATTTTTTTTATGTTAGTGGCAGGGTCGGTATTTTTTTCGTTTTCGCTCAGCTCGATATGTTCAGTCTTATGACGCCTTTCCGTTTCAAGAATTGCGTTTTGCCAATCGCAGGCTCCGTTAAAAATAACAGCGGTTTTAAGTTCACTATTGTGTGTAAAAATTCCTGCACTTGTATAACCACCCATCGAATGCCCAGAAACAGCGAGACGGTTTTTGTCAGCGTTTAAGTTTTTCAAAGCATAATCTTTTAAGCTTGAAAACTCGGAGAGGTTTTGCATAATGGTTGGTAAAAAATATTTGTACAAGGCTTTGTTATAATTATCAAAGCGTCCACGCTCGCCGTGGTTTATTGCATCAGGTAAAATTGTCAAATAACCAAAGGAAGCAAAAACGGCTCCGATAAATCTCTGCCTTGCCCGATTCGAACTCCAACCATGATAATAAAAAATCGTAGGCAAACTTTTTGCGTCATTTACATCGGGTGTAAAAACTGAGCAAGGAATTTCACCGACCTTAATTTCTTTTTCTGTAATTGCATTTGTTTTATATTTAAACATTGTTTCCACCATTCACTGTTTTATTTTAAGTTTTTATAAAGAAACTTTCAAGTGGGAGCTTTTAAAAACCAAACAAGGGAAAATATTTTTCGCGAACTATTTTTTTCCAATTATAAATTTTTAAAATATTTTTGTTTGCACGTAAAATTATTTTTTGCAAGTTTTTATTTTCTAATAATTCGCCAGAACTGTTTTCAAATTTTTCGACTAAATTTAAAATTATATTTTCCATTTCACTTGCAAGATGTTCAGTAGAAAATTTATTAGCTTTATCTTTTACAGAAAATAAAAAACCTGTTTCCCCATCTTCAATTTTTTTTAATCCACCGATTGCATGAGCGATGGGAATTGTTCCATAAATTTGAGCAATAAAATCTTCCAAGCCACAGGGTTCAAATAAGCTTGGCAACAAAATAAAATCCGCCGATGCTGTAACGAGGCGAGCAGTTTTTTTATCATAGCCTTTAAAATAAACAATCTTCCCTAAAAACTCTTCTGTGATTTTTTTGCACTTTTCTTCGTAATCCGCCGTTCCCTGCCCCATAATTAAAAAGCGAACATTTTCTTTTTGCTTGCAAATATTTTTGATTGTCTTTATTAAAATATCTATTCCCTTTTGATGCACAATTCGTCCGTGATAAGCAAAATACAAAAGTTTTTTTTCGTTTTGAGTTTCGTTTTCAGTTTTTGAAAAAGAACCGATGCACTCCAAGTTTTTTTCAAAGTTACATTTTTCAAAATTTTTATCTTTTATTTTTTTTAGCAAAAAGTTTCGGTTTTTATATTTGCCAGTAAAATCTTTTTTTAATGGATTGTAAGCAAAGGGTAAAAAAGAAACTTCGCATTTATTGGGATTGTAATTTTTATAATCAATGCCGTTTATTATTCCTGTAATTTTTATTTTGTTTTCGATTATTGCTTTTGAAAAGTTTTTTGAAAATGGTGATGTATTAAGATTCGATAACTCATTAGCATAAAAAGGAGAAACAGTTGTAAGCGTGGCATAATCAGCTGAAACCAAAAAGGGTTCTACTCCGCCTTCGACAAAACCTTTTTGCAAAACGTTTTTAGAAAGCCCTGTAAGTTTTTCTGCATATTCCAAACCACAAAGTTGCTGCCTGTAAAAATCTCCTGCATTGTGAATAGTTATAAAAAATTTTGTTTTGTTAAAAAAAATTGTGTTCTTTGCAAAAAGAGTTTTCGCTAGGGCAGGCAAAAAAGCAGTATGCCCATCGTGACAATGAACTGCATCAGGAGCATCTTTTAAATTTAAGCTTTTCGAATAATACAAAACTCCCAACTGAAAAATTAAATTCATCTTGTCGGTGTCGGCATACGCCGTGCCTTTTTTTATATCCGCTCCTGCGAGCTTTGCTTCTTCTTCCGTGTATGTGTAAATCCCTTTTTTATTTGCAAAAGATTCTGTGTCCACAAAAATAAAACACAGCTCATCTTTTTTTAATTCATAAAAATCTAAGCGATGGTTTCCTTCGTTAAAAAAAACTTCAGTCGAAAAAGTTTTTTTAAGTTTGTCTATTTCTGCATCTTGACAATTTGCATTATCCAAACTAATAAAAGAATAGCGAGGTAAAAAAACTTTAACATCAACTCCTGCGTCTCGAGAATTTTCGGCAATTGCTTTAACGACTCCTTTTAAGCCACCAGCTTCCGCAATTCCTGCGTACTCTCGACTAACAATCCAAAGCTTTTTTTTACAAGTTTTCTCGTCAATAAAATCATTCAAAGCAAGTTGCAAATTCTCGCTTTTTAATTTACTCGCTTTTCGTAAATACACAGGCTTTGGTGTAAAATCATCCGACGCATAAAAATGCAATAAAATGCGAATTATATTTGGTCTTGAATTTTTGTAAACAGGTTCTTGCGAACAAAAAAGTGGTACTTCCAAAGCAAGCCCTGCCAACCGTAAAGCGGAAGCGGGATTGAGAGCGTCAATGTCCTTTGTAATACTGATTTGTAAAGAAACAATGTCATTTTCATAAATAGAATTATCGGACAAAAGTTTTGTATAAAGTTCGCATATAGATTTGCTTATGCTTTTTGCAGAATTTTTTGCGGAGGTCGCCCCTCGAACAGCAAAGAGTTTTTTCATACGAATAAGCTTATTCAAAAATCAAAAATAGTCAAGGGGATTTTATTAACCTTTATAAGACTTGTCCGTGCTTTACGAAAAGTAGATGCTCCCGCCACGGATGGTGGGCTAGTACATAGCATCTGCGATGTTTTGCAACTTGACAAAACTGGATTGTAAAACATCGCTACTGCTTTATACTGACTCATCGTCCGTGGCGGGAGAAAAAACATCTATGTTTTTTAAAATGGGCGAGTTTTGAATTTTTTACACAGTTTACACTTCAGCGAGGAGCGTATCTCTGACTTGCTTAGGTGGGAGTTTTTTGGAGAAAAAAATTCCCACCTGACTTTGCCAGATTTACTTTTTGGGAGCTTCTACAATTCATCGATTTCTGACTCAGAAAGACCTGTTACCTTAACAATTTTTTCCATTGGATCGCCTAATAGTTTTAACAATTTAGCCGTTTCTCTAGCTTTTTTTAACTCACCTTTCATTACACCCCGTGCTTCACCTTGGCTTAAACCTTTTTTTATTCCGAGTTTTTCACCTTCAAGTAAACCTTCCTTGCGTCCTTCTAGTTTTCCCTCAGCTAAACCTTCCTTTCTTGCCTCTTCTCGTTCGCCTTGAACCATCAATTGATATTTGTATTCTGAAAGCTCACGGGCGATTTGTCTTTCTTCTTCGGTAACTGTAAGCAATACTTCATTTGCCATATTTACTCCTTCGTTCTTTTCACAAAGCGATTGTAACGTTTTTGTTTTTACATCACTTTTATAGTTGCCTAAAAAGCGTATCCAAAAATCTTGTGCTGTGTAATTATCAATGTCCTTGTCTAAAGTGTAATCGCTTACAACTCATCGATTTCGGCTTTGGAAAGACCTGTTAAATCAGAAATATCGGCAGTATCAAATCCTTTGTATTTCATTTTCCTAGCCGTTTCTCTAGCTTTTTTTAACTCACCTTTCATTACACCCCGTGCTTCACCTTGGCTTAAACCTTTTTTTATTCCGAGTTTTTCACCTTCAAGTAAACCTTCCTTGCGTCCTTCTAGTTTTCCCTCAGCTAATCCCTCTTTTCTTGCTTCTTTTCGTTCGCCTTGAACCATCAATTGATATTTATATTCTGAAAGCTCGCGAGCTATTTGTCTTTCTTCTTCAGTTACTGTAAGTAATACTTCATTCGCCATATTTACTCCTTCATTCTTTTCACAAAGTGATTGTAACGCTTTTGTTTGTGCGTCGCTTTTGTAATTTCCTAAAAAGCGTATCCAAAAATCCTGTGCTGTGTAAGTATCTATATCTTTGTCTAAAGTGTAACCTATTAACTTATTTAAGTCAATATAAAGATATTGAAGTATCGAGCTTTCCGATGTTCTAGGCAGCTTTGCTGTTTTTGGAATTTTTTCCCCAAAAACTGTTAGACTAATAGCGTATAAAGGTTCG
>JARGFC010000018.1:0-36491 GCA_038397925.1 Treponemataceae bacterium | reverse complement strand
TAACTTAAAAATATATGTTTGAAATTGCTAAAAAAACGCCTAAAAATCAGCGTTTTAATATAATTTTACAGCCTTTTTAATATTGTTTTTAAGTATAAAAATAAGGAAAAAAAATCTATGTTTCATCACAAAAACATGCTAGAAAAAAACAAAAAATAACTTTAAAAAAAACACTAAACCACTCTATAACATCAAAAAACACAAAAAAACACCCGTTTTTTGACAAACTATATCCAACATTTTGCCAAACTTAATCCGAAGTTACAAAAATTTAGAGAGTTTGCGAATATATCGATTAAATTTTCGAATATTCGCAAACAACCTATAGAATTACAAATGGTGGGTGTTTTTACTGTATTTCAAGAACTTGCTGTTTTGGAAAAAGCCTTTTGCTTTCAATTTTGATATGTACTTTTCGAGCAAAAAAAGAATTGGTTGTGTGGTTTACAATCGAAAAGTTTGAAAACGTAAAAACAACTAATTTTTCTTCCTACCTAGACTTACTCGTGAAATAAAGCATAAAATTTATTAGAATAAAAGCGTGCTAAAAGAAAAGAGTTTGGCTAGCATTTTTTATTTGCTATATATGTAGCTTATTTTTTTTGGCTCTTTTTAAAGTATTGTCCTTCTCTCTCTAACTTTTTACCCGCAAACTTTACAAACAGCAAATTACAAAATTGAACAATTTCCCACTTCATCAGAAATAAAAACAGTGGGGGGCTTTTTTGTAAAGAGCCCGACTTCAACAACACCCGGAATAAGTTTTATTTTTTCTTCGTATGCCTTCGGAGAAAAAGGTTTTTGGAAACTAGCGTCCACAATTAAATTTCCATTGTCGGTAATGACAGGTCCTTGTTTTTTTATTCCTTCACGCAAAACAGAATCAGCTTCGATATTTTTCAAAGTTTTGATACAACTTGTGCGAGCCTTACCTATTATTTCAATCGGTATCGGAAAAGTTAAACCTAAGTTTTGCACACATTTGTTTTTTGTCGCAACAATAAAATACTTTTCAGAATTATACGCGAGTATTTTTTCCAACAAAAGAGCAGCACCACCACCTTTGGTTAAATTTTTTTCGCTATCAATTTCATCTGCACCATCAATCGTAAAGTCAAGCTTTCCACCAATGCTTTTTGCGTTCAGCGAAAAAACCGGTATATCCAAACGCTCACACAAAAGTGTTGTTTGAAAACTTGTTGAAACTGCGACTATGTTTTTTAGTCTCCCCGTTTTTAAATACTCAGCCAATTGGGCAACAACTTTCACAGCTGTAGAACCTGTGCCCAAACCTATTTTCATATTTGAGTGCAAAATTTTGTTTTCAACTAAATAATCAACTGCAAAATTTGCCACAAGTTTTTTTTGTTCATCATCTGAAATTGTTTTCATAAATTCCTTCCTGTAAAAATTTTAAATTGTTCAATAGCTTGGAGTTCTAGCATTCGATAACCATTGCAAATTTTGCAACCGCTTTTTCTTGCACGTTGCAAAAGTTTTGTACGCTTAGGTTCGTAAATCAAATCAAAAACTTTTTCATTACCTGTAAAATTATAAAAGCTAATTGGGTCTAAGTTTTCTTTTTTATTTGAGCCGACACTTGTGCAATTTATAATGAGCGAAGAAAACTCTAAAAGTTTTGCTACCACCGAATCATCATTCTCAAGAGCCGAAACGGAAAATCCATATCGGTTAGCTAAATTTTCAGCTTTGTTTTTTGTACGATTAAAAACACAAACATGTTTTTTAAACTGTGGTTTATCCATATTGCTTTGTTTTGCAAATTTCGCTTTGAGCATTTTAAAAATCGCAAAGCACACAGCTTCGGCAGCGCCGCCCGCACCTAGCACCGCAATCTTTTGTTCCTCAATTTTTTCATTGCCCAAAAATTCGAGTAAAGCTTTTTCAAAACCTATAACATCGGTATTATATCCCGTCCAAGTTCCATTATTATTTGCAAGAGTATTTATAGCATCAAATTCTTTTGCTACACCTTTTATATCATTTGCAACATTGTAAGCATCTTTTTTAAAAGGCGATGTAATCGAAACTCCCTGTATATTTAATTTTTTTGCAAATCGAAAAAAATCTGAAAAGCAGTTGGTAGAAATCGGAACATAACAAGCAGAAATATTTTCTTTTTGAAAAGCAGCGTTGTGGATCTGCGGGCTTTTGCTTTTATGCACATATTCTCCTACAACCGCATAAATTTTTGGCTGGTCGCCCGAAATACGAAAGCCATAAACTTCGCTCAAACTTATAGGATCAATGAGCTCCCCTTGCAAATGATTTTTTTTAATATATTTTTCTGAAAAAGTGTAAACTATTTCTGAGCCAAGTCGTTGCGAAAAAATTCGGGACAAGGCACCGTACTTTCCAAGCCCCGAAACAATGTAAGGTTTGTTCGCGTTGGGGCTTTGTAAAAAAAGAGCTGTCAAATCAGCAAGGGTCGGAACAACTGTTGCAAGCTTTACAATTTCGTCTTCGGTTTTACGAATTGCGTCAAGCTCTTTTACAATATTACTCAAAGGTGTTTTTAAATTGTGCAAGCTACGAATAATTTTTATGTCAAAAGCTTTTGCTGCTTCCTCCAAAGCTGAAGAAGGAAAATCACTTTCAAAATCCACATATGCAAAATTTTTTCGGCGGTCATTATCCAAAAAAGCTAAGGCTTTTGCAAGCAATGTCAAACGCGCACCTTCGCCATTCTTGAATTTTCCACCATCACTTATTCGCCTACAAGTTAATATCGTTGGAACATTTGCCAGTGCTGGAAATTTTCGTACATAAAAAGTTTCGTTTGAAAAAAGCAAATCAACCCGCAACTCCAAAATGTCATAATAACCTTTGTACTCTTTTGCAAGTTGTAAATTATTTTCAAGTGTTTCTTCCGTCAAAACCAAACAAACTTTCGTAGCCATCCACTGTATTATACTGAAACTAAAAATAAAATCTATTACATTATTAAATTTTTTGAAATATTTTCAAATTTAACAAAAAATAATACTTGTCTGTGCCCTGCAAAAAACGCTTATCCGCTCACTTCGGATGGGTGAGCGGTCTTAAACTAACGAATGAGTTTTTTCCGCAAATCTGGCAACGAGGACGGGAATTTTTGACGCACAAAAATTCCCGCTTAAGCGAACCAGAGCTACGCTCCTCGCTGTAGCACAAACAGGCGATGTTTTGCAACACCAACTTTGTCAAGTTGCAAAACTCGTCCACTTTAGAAAAACACGGAGGTTTTTCTAAAGTGAGCGTTAGGGATAGTAGGGGAGCGAAAGCATTTTTTCAAAAATGATTTCGCTGTACATTTTTGCACATTATCTATGTGCAAAAATACCGATAGCCCCGAATAGCCCGACCCGAGCGATAGCGAGGGGAACGCCCAAATTATTTAATTTCAAAAATTGAAACAGTGCCTGAAATTTCGTTGGCAACTAAAACGAGAGGTTTGCCTGTGGGACTTTTTTCTGCGGTTATTGTTGCAATGCCCTCGGGACCCAAGTCGCCTTGTTGTTTAATGTCACTAGCTTCAAAGTTGCGTGGATTGTAATAGTCGACGAAAGTTGCCTCTGCGGGATTGCTGATGTCGTAAAGAAAGATACCTCCGATTCTTTCTAGTGCAATCAATGCGTAAAATTTTTCATCGATTTTAATTGTGGCAACAGTTTCAGGTTCGGGACCTTTTTTGCTACTGCGTTTGTCTACAGAAACTTCACTGTGATCTGAGTTAAAATATTTTGGGAATTTTGCTGCAGTGATTTTTTCAAAGTCCGAACCGCTGTCATAAACCAAGTGCAAATCGTCAGCAGACCAAATGGAAAAAGAGCGTCCGCCCAAAAGATAGGTTTTTCCTTCCTCTAAACCGCTTGTCGAAGAAGGAATTAAAAATTCGGTTTTTTTACCGACTTTCGAACTTTTGTTAACATAGCCTGAGTCAACATTTGAATAGTTGTTTTCTTTTTTGCTACCGTCCCATTCGCGTGCGTCTCCTTCGTTAGCAGTTAAAATATAGCCCTTGCCCGCGATTTCCACATAAGCAATTCCGTCAGGCATATAAACACCAAAAACATTCGGTTCGGGTTTTATGTCGATGTAATTGCCCTTGCCAGCTTCTACATCTTTAGCTTCCAAGCGAGTTAAATCAATGGCGTTTTTTTCCAAGCTGTGATCTTTGAACCCCAAACCTTTGATATAGTTCCATTTTTTAGTTTTTATATCTAGCGAAGCAATTGCATTATTTTCTTGGAGTGAAACATAAAGAGCTTTACTGTCATCGGAAAAAGCAATGTACTCTGGTTCTAAATCTTTTTGTGCTGTCGCACCGGCTTTTATTAAAACTTTTTTATCACAGTTTACACCCGCAAAATTGGTAGTGGTAACCGTGTTGCTTGAAAGCTCTACGAGTGTGATTGAGCCTTCGGGATCAATGCCATCTACATAACCTTTTCGTGGCTCGCCCTCATTTGCGGTTGCTACATATTTTCCATCGGGACTAAAAACTACCATATCGGGTTGAACACCAGCGTTATATGTTTTTTGTAATTTGCCTTCGTCTGACAAAATTAAAATTTTGCCGTTGGCTGTGTAGTCGGTGTGCTGAACTGCAACCGCTACGGTTTTATCAAGAGGGTTATATGCTACGCTAGTCATATCTCCGGCTACAGCTTTGTCGGACAAAATAGTTGAAAGCTTAATCCGTTGTTTTTCAACTGTGGAGCCATTAGCTTTAATTTCAACAATGAGCAATTCCTGTTTATGACCACTGACAATATACATATAGTTTTTGTCAAGGTTAAAATCTACAATTTCTGCGACACCGCCGTCCGCACTTGAGTCGTAATTATTGGTGTTATAACTACCAACATAATGAAGCTTAACGGACGAAGCGTCAGACTGACTTCCCTTAGGGGAAGACTTTGTGCTTGCACACGAAACAAGGGTACAAGCAATTAAACAAAAACTTAAAAGTGTTTTTAAACCTTTCATAAAAATCTCCTGAAAGATGATATTTAGAATTTTGAAAATCCATAATTACAAATATTCAAAATCCAATTAAAATATTCTAGTCAAGAATTATAAAATTTATATGAAATTTATTTAAAATTTTTGTAAAGTTTTTGTGAAATCTGTAAATTTGTAAAAAGCTTTTACCCTATAGATTGGCACGAAATTTTTCTTCCATTATAGACGATGCTAGCAAAGCAATTAACAATAAAAAATATACAAACCTCTTGCGTAAACTTTGGGTGTGGCTTATTTTAATTAGGCAGTCTTTCCATCTTGCCGAGATTTTAACATTTTTACAACTCAAGTTTTTTTGCTTAAAACTTTTTCCTTCCGCTTTTGGTGTGAGCGGAAGGTCTTTAACTCACATTGAAAATTTTCCGCTAAGTTGAAAACTTATCCTAAAACTAACCTTGAGTTGTTTACGCTTAATTAAAGCCTTATACAAGTTTACGCTTTTGCGTTTTATTTTCGTAAAAATTTTCAAGTTTTAGCTTTGTTTTTTCAATGTGGACTAGTTTTTTATAAATTCTCTTTATTTACAGGTATTCCGCAGGTATCTGCTTTTTAGAAAAATTTACAACTCATCGATTTCGGCTTGGGAAAGACCAGTTAAATCAGAAATATCAGTAGTATTAAATCCCCTGTATTTCATTTTTCTAGCCGTTTCCAGCTTTGTTTGGTAAGCCCCTTTTTCTATTCCAAGTTTTTCACCTTCTGTTTTACCTAAAACTCTGCCTTCTACTAAACCTTCCTTGCGTCCTTCAAGTAAACCAATTGCTATTCCTTCGTTTTTACCATCTCGGCGGGCGTCCATTTCAAATGCGTTTATGTTCATATATTCTTTCCTCCTAACTTCATTTTGCTTTATTGCCTGTACTTTTTCATCTAACTTTTTAGTAAACTCAGTCGTTGCGGGCATTCCGTTCATATATTGCAATAAAGCTTTTAGTTCTGGTTCTGCTTTTTCTGAAGCATTTGTGTTTACGATAAGCTTTGTAGTAGTGCCATCGTTAAAGACTTCGCTTGTTTCTTTGCACATCGATTTAATTGTATACAAAGGCAGGCTTTTTTTCAAGTGATCAGTCGAATGGCTTTTTCTTCCAAAGCTCATTTTCTTTATTGTTCATATTTTTCTCCATACATAAAGATAAGTTCGAAAAACTTCAGTTTTGGGGTCAAGCAAATTATCTAAACTCACAAGAAAACTCCTTTTTTTATCAGTTGTTCTATATATAATAATAGTTAAAAAAAACCAAAATGCACACAAAATTTGAAAAAAAGTTTGGATTTTTGTAAATATTTAGTAAATTTGTGAAGTTTACACTCCAGCTTTTGACTTGCATTCTGTTCTTTATATTAAGTGGACTTTAAAGCGAGTTTCATTGGTGTTCTACGGCTTGCTTAAGCGAGAGTTTTTTGGAGAAAAAATTCTCGCCCTCGCTGCCAGATTGGTGTTTTAGCTCATTCGCTAGTTTAGAACTCCTTGCCCATCTAAAGCAAGGAGATAGGCGATTTTCGTAAATAAGGACAAGTCTTACAAATGTTAAATATGCTTAAAATATTTATTTTTGAAACTAAATGGGCAATTCTTTGTTAAATATGATGGATGGGTGTGGAGATTTTGTTTGCACCTTTAAAATAGGAGTTTATATGAAAAAAATTATTAAGCTTGTTTTTGCTTTATTTCTTTTGCAAGGAACCTTACTTTTTGCACAACAAAAAGTTACTTTGAAAGTAGCGACTGTAGCACCGGCTAATTCGCCTTGGGATGTGGAGCTAAAAAAGCTTGCTGCTGAGTGGGTAAAAATTACAAATGGTGAAGTGAGAATTCAATTTCAAAATATGACGGCAATTGGCGGGGAAAAAGCAGGTATTCAAAGAATGACCCCGAGACGCCCAGGGCAAAGAGCGATTTTAGATGGTGCTATTTTTACTTCAATCGGCTTGAACGAAGTTGCGCCGAAGGCTAGGATTTTTACTCTTTCCATACCATTTTTAATTCGTACGCAAGCCGAATTAGAACTTGTGATTAAAAACTTTGGTGCTGAAATTGAGGCGGAGTATAATAAAGCTGGTGTTCAGCTACTGGCATGGACAAATGCAGGCTGGATTCGCTTTTACACAAAAAATAATTATTCTGACCTTTCAGGCTTAAAACGACAGAGAATTATTTGCTCTGGCTTTGATAGCCCTGCTTTGAGTAACGCATTAAAGATTGCAGGTTTTTCGGTCTCGGATATGCCCAGTAATAAAATTTCGACAGCATTAAAAACAGGTGCAGCTGACGGTATTTATTCAGTACCAATGTTGGCGTATTTGACAGGCGACTTTAAGAATCTAAATTATGGCTTAGATACTCGTCTTTGTCCTGTTATGGCAGGTTTTGTTATGAGTAATGAATCTTGGAAACTTGTTCCTGCAAAATATCACGCTGATTTAAAGGCATCAATGCAACGCACTATCGAAAAATTAAATGCCGAACTTGAAACTTTTGATGTGGATTATACACGGCGAATGACAAATCAAGGTTTAAAGTTAATTAGACTTACATCAGAACAAACAAGAACTTGGGATAAGCTTTTTACTGAAGATATGAAACGAGCTAGTGCAAGATATCCCGACTTGTTTAATGTGAACCTTTATAAAAATATTCAAGACCTACTTGAAAAAAATAGGAAATAAGTTTATTATGGGGCTATGAAAAAGCTCTTTAAATATATTCTTTTAGGTTTAGCGGTGAGCCTTATGGTTTTACCGCTAATTATGCCATTGTTTGCAAAACTTGCAAGCTCGCTTATTCAGCAGTCTGAAACGAATACTTTTTTACAAGTTCTTTCAACCTTTGCCTTTGATGCAGAAGCAGGAATTGCAAATCTTACATTTATGTTTGCTTGTTTTGCAGGTGTTTTCACTGCTTTTAAAAATAAGCATTTAAATATTTCTGTTGTTTCAGATACACTATCAGAAAAAGCAAGCATCGTTGTCAATAATATCATTAAAGCGATAAGCATTGCTATTTTAGTAGCTCTATTTTTTGCAACCTTTCCAAATATTATTAGCATAATCAACCCTGATGAAACGGTTTGGGCTGTCCCTGTTAGAATTATATTTTTTGCTCTTAGTCTGATGTACTTGGGGCTTACAATAATAGAAGTAAAGCGTAGCAAAAATATCATAACAAATATTCTTGGGCTTAGTTTGGGCTTACTTCTTGCTTTAGGTTCTATTTTAGGTTCTCTTTATGGTTTGTTTCAGCTTGAAACAAATTTACTTTCGGGACTTTTTGACGGAATAGTGCTCTTTGTAAAAATCATTTTGCCACTTTTGGTAATCACTTTTATAGTTTTAGCTTTTTTAGGAATGCCACTTTATATCGTGCTTTCAGGTATTGCATTTTTTTCTTTTTTACAAGGAGGCGGTTATGTTGATGTTTTGTCTATGGAAGCGTATTCTATTCTCTCTGACACAAGTATGACTGCAATTCCGCTTTTTACAATTGCAGGTTGTTTGTTCGCTGAAGGAAGTGCAGGAAAACGCTTGACCGCTTTTATAAATGAAGCTGTCGGTTTTTTGCGGGGCGGTCCGATTATCACGGCGGTTTTAGTTTCTACACTTTTTACAACTTTTACAGGAGCTTCAGGTGTTACAATCTTGGCTCTTGGTGGCGTTTTAAGTTTGATTTTAATCGGGACGGGGTCTAAAAAAGATGAGGCGGAAGCTTTAATCACAGCCTCTGGTGCAATTGGCATTTTACTTCCACCAAGCTTGGCTGTTATTCTTTACGGTGTAACAAATATTTTTTCAGGGGCAAATGTTATCGACATTTTCAAAGGAGCAATTTTACCGGGACTTATGCTCGCCCTTGCAACAATAATCACAGGTATAATCCGTGACAAAAACAAAAATCGTACAAAGTTTTCAATAAAGCGTCTTGGCTCAACCTTTCTCCAAAGCGTTGTCGAATTGTCACTTCCGATTTTAGTTTTTGGGTTTTATTTTTCAGGGCTTTTGACACTCGTACAAACGGCTGCCTTTGCCGCTTGTTATGCTTTTGCAATTGTAGTTTTTATCCGAAAAGATTATACTTTAAAAGATGCTTTTATTTCAATTATAAACTCTACCCCGATAGTCGGTGGCGTTTTAATTATCGTTGCTGTGGCAAAGGGCTTGGCAGCTTTTTTCATCGATGCAAATATTCCTGTTATATTAAGCGATTTTGTTTTAGCACATATTTCAAATAAAAATGTGTTTTTACTTTTGTTAAATATTTTGCTTTTAATTGTTGGTTGCATTATGGACCTGTATTCGGCAATTCTTGTAGTTTCGCCTTTGATTATTCCAATTGCTGAAAGCTTTGGAATTGCACCTGTGCATATTGCGGTTATATTTTTAACAAACCTTTCGCTCGGCTTTTTGACACCACCAGTTGGAATGAATCTTTTTATTGCAAGTTATACTTTCAAAAAACCAGTCTTAAAAATTGCTCGGGATGTTCTGCCCTATTTGATTATACAGTTGATTATTTTGCTTTTGGTAACATATGTTCCGTGGTTTAGTATGGTCTTTGTAAATTAAATTTTCCAACATATAAATTCAACGATTGAGCAAATCTCAATTTGCGAAAGAGTTGAATTTCCGCCGTTTTGAGAAACGAAAAACGGCACTACAATAAAGCTATGTTTTGCGATAGCAAAACTCGACAGGGGTAATTGAGGCAACCAAAAATGTTGCCGAAATTAGCCCAACATTTAATTTAGCTGTGCTTTGCTTGAGCGAGGAGCGTAGCTCTTGTCTGCTTAAGCGGGAATTTTTTGTAGAAAAAATTCCCGCCCGACTTTGCCAGATTTGCGTTTTAGCTCAACGCTAGTTTAAGACCGCTCACCCATCCGAAGCTGAGTGGTCACCTTAAAAAAGCATCCTTGTTTTTTTAAGGTGGTCGAGTTTTGAATTTTCTATTATAAATTTTATGAAAATTCAAAACTCGCAAAAGCTAGGCACTAGCCCGCCGTCCGTGGCGGGAGTGACGTTTTTCGCAGGGCACGGATAAGTCTTACAAATTATTTACAAAAATAATTTATACTTTTTTACAATTTTTAAATATTCTTTTTGTCCTTTTTTTGTAAGTTCGTAAAAATTTTCGCTTTTTGTTAAAAGCTTTTTTTTGTAAAGTCGCTTTGTTACAGTCTGTATTTTTTTGTTTGTCCAGTTTAAATGCGAACCAAGCTTATTCCCCTCGTCACCAAAGTTTTTTTCTTCGGGGTGATTTTCTAGGTGGACTATAAAAAGATATTCGTCAAGTAAGTTCTTGTTTTTTTGTCGTTGTAAAAGCTGAGCAATTAAACCTTCGGGATAAAACAAAAGCACTGGCAAAAAACTCAACATTCCACAAAAAGCAATCATACCACTTATCGAAACATTAAAGTTTACTGCAAGAAAAAAACCTAAACTTGTGTTAAAGAGTGCAAAAAACAAACTGTTAAAAATCATTCCTGATAAGCTTTTGGTTAAAAGGTAAGCGGCTGAGGCAGGTGTAATAAAAAGTGAAATAACTAAAATCGTACCAACTGCATCAAAAGCAAAAACTGTTGTAAAAGATGTTAAAGTCATAAGAAGATAAAAAACCGTAGTGGCTGAAAAGCCTGCCATTTTTGCAAAGACGGGGTCAAAGCTTGTTATTTTTAATTCTTTGAAAAAGATGCCCACAAAAATTGCATTTATAACACAAAGCAAAGCAATTTTCAAAAATGATCTAGCAATTTTTATACCAAAAATTGAAATGGTATCCAGCGAAACAAAAACAACTTCGCCCGTTAAAACAAGATCGGTTTTTAATGTAGTATTGCGTGCAAAATGTGTAATTAAAATTACCGCTATAGCAAAAAAAAGTGGATACACCACGCCAATTGCATCATCTCTTTTTACTGTACCAAGACTCCCCAGTTTTTCAATAGCGTAAACTGTAATCATACCAAAAAGACTTGCTCCCAGCATTAAAATTGGCGAGTTCAAACTTTTGACCCAAAAAAAACTCAAAACAATTCCGAGTAAAACCGAATGTGAAATTGCATCGGCAATCATTGAAAGATTTCGCAAAACTAAAAAAACACCTAAAAGAGAACAGGCAATGGCAGTCGCAAGCAAAACCAAAAAAGAATGTATCATTTTGTACCTCTTTTTTTTATGTGCGCATATAAAAGAGAAAACAAGCAAAAGCTCCCCATAACTACAATAATCGCAGGACCTGTGCTAATACCTCGAACGGACGAACTCCAAAGTGTACCTAAAAACGCAGCGCCACCACCAATGCCCGCTACCAAACTTATTACAATTTCAAAGCGCTCACTCCATTGATTTGCAGCAACACAAGGCATAATAAGTAAGGAGCTAATTAAAATTACGCCGACAGCTTGAATCGAAACTGCAATTAAAGCGATGGTAATAATAAGCAAAAGTCCGTGCATCACATTTGAAGAAAAGCCAATTGTGTTGCCATATTCTTCATCAAAAAGAAATAATTTAAATTCTTTAAAAAAAAGAAATACAATTAAACATAAAAAAACCGAAACTATTAGAATAAGTTTTACATCACTTACCAACATAAAAGCTGCCTGCCCAAAAATAAAACTTTCGATTCCAGATTGGGAGGCTGTTTGATAATTAGGATTTCCTTGAATAAAACTTTTGAGTACCATACCCAGACCAAAAAAGCCTGAAAGAAAAATCGACATTGCTGCATCCATCGGCAGCTTTGAAAAACGCTTGGTAAGATGGATTAAAATATAACAAAGCACACCTGCCAAAATTGCACCGAGTAATAAAAGGTGGGGAACTCGACTTTGTTTTAGCATAAAGCTAATAATAATTCCGGGAAAAGTTGCGTGTCCAATTGCATCACCAATAAGACTTTGCCCTTTGTGAACACTCAAACAACCAATAATTCCTGCCGAAGTCGAAAGCAGACAAGTACCCACAAGAATAATTAAAAAACTAGAATTGCTTAGGATATGCATCTCCTCCGTCATAAGTTTTGCGAATTACATCTTCAGTAAAAACTTCGCTGACAGCCCCTTCGGCGATAATTCTACGATTTAGCAAAACAAGTCTGTCAAAATATTTATCAAGGGTATTTAAATCGTGGTGAACACAAACAAGTGTTTTTCCTGCTTGCTTAAATTCTAAAAACTTTTCTGCAATAACAGACTCGGTTTTTCTGTCGACCCCCGCAAAGGGTTCATCCATTAAATAAACTTGTGCTTTTTGACATAGGGCACGCGCAATAAATACTCGTTGCCTTTGTCCGCCTGAAAGCTGGGAAATTTGACGTTTTGCATAATCTTGCATCCCCATTTCCTCCAAAGCCTGCCAAGCAATTTCCCTGTCAGCTTTTTTAGGACGGCGGAGCCAACCAAGTGCCCCGTACCGTCCCATTAGAACCACATCGTAAACAGTCGTTGGAAAATTCCAGTTTACAGCATTTATTTGCGGAATATAAGCAATACAATTCCGCACGCTTTTAACAGGCTTTCCAAAAACGGTAACAATACCTGCAACAGGCTTTAGCAAGCCCAAAATACCCTTTAACAAGGTTGACTTGCCTGCACCGTTAGGACCAACAATTGCAGTTCTCATGCCTTCATATATATCAAGGTCTATATCCCACAAAACAGGACTTTGCTGATATGCCATTGTTAAACCTTCAATATGAATCAGCGCTTTTCTATTATTCATAAAAGCTGACGCCTTAAAGGCTTTTTTATTTTAAGTTTTCGGTTAGAAGTTTAACATTATGCCAATACATTTTAATATAAGTATCCGCATCTTGTCCCTCTGGTGCAAGCGAACCTGTAAACAGCTCTTGCCCTTCTCCACCAACTACTTTAACATCCCACCCCTTTGCTTTAGCGGCTTCTTGCAACTTTGCCATACGATCAGGATTTGTTGTACTTTCTACAAAAATTGCAGGTATTTTATTGTCAACAATAAAGTTTACAGTATCTTCAATATCCTTTGCACCGACTTCCGAATCTGTACTAATTCCAAGCGGAGCAACTACTTCGATATCATAATTGCGTCCAAAATAACTAAAAGCGTCGTGTGGCGTTACTAAAAAGCGTTTTTCTTTAGGAATGCTATTCATGGCCTCAGCACAGCGAGCTTGAAGTTCGTCCAATTCACTTTGATACGAAACTTCACGCGTTTTTATAAGTTCAGCATTTTCGGGCATAAGTTTAATTAAATCCTCACTCACACCTTTAACAACTTCTTTATACAAACCAATGTCAAACCAAAAATGCGGGTCAATTTCACCGTGCACATGTCCATGATGATGCTCACCATGCCCGTGTTCCTCTCCACATTCGCACTCATGTTCCTCATTATGTTCGTGCTCTTCATCGTTGTGAATAAGCATACCCTCATCCAAAACTCGAGTTACTGCTAAACCTGTTTTTTCAAGCACATCGTGCATTTTTCCTTCAAAGAGCAAACCTTGATACAAAACCAAATCAGCCTTTTCAAGCTTTTTTAAGTCGGCAGGTTGGGCAACATACATATGGGGGTCTGTTCCCACAGGTATAATTAGCTCAATCGTACACAAGTCGCCTGCAAGCTGATAAACCATATCCTTCAAAAAGGAACTTGTAACGGTTACCACTTTGCTACTTTCCTTCACAGTGTTTTCTTCAGATTCTGCTTTTTCAGTTTTGTTGCAGGAAGTAAACACACACAAAATAAACAAAACTGCCGACACAACAGCAATTATATGTTTTTTTAAATTAATCATTTGTTTCTCCTAAAATCTTTGATTATTTTTTTAACTAACTATAAGTTATGTTAACTATGGTTAATATCCAATAGCGAATACGGCACATAATAACAATTTTCGTTTTTTTTGTCAAGTATAAATTATTGATTTTTAATATTTTATATTTTGAAAAAAACAAGAAGCCGATATGATAAAGTCTTTTAATGCGATTTGGGAAGTGAAAGAAGAATATAATGTAAGTTTAAGAGAAGCGGCTTATCTTCATTCAGTTAAGAAAGTCGCAGAAGTTATGAAATTAAGAGGCTGGTATTAATGTATACTTTGCTCATCACAAAAAAATGAAAAGAAATAACTTGTAATATCATTTGGGTCAGTTTCATATGGAAGAATAAAAAGGCAGTGTGTTTGGTAGATTGTTATAACCTTTGTTTTATTTGTTGCTAATTTTTGAAAGGTTAAAATAGCGGGGGTATTATCGCAGGTAACCTGCCATGGAGATACAACTTTAGGCTGTAAAAAAAATTCGGCTGAGCGTTTATCACGCGTGAGAGTTGTTTCCAAATTGGCATAATGTGAAAAATCTGCCGATACGAGAAAAAAGTTTTCGTCGTTATCCGGATGTCCGTTTTGGATAAAATGAGCTGAAATTATTTCGGCAAAGTTTTTTATTTTTGCTCCTGAAAAACTATTCACAACATCGTATAAAATAGCCGTTACTTTTGCATCAGGGAAATACTTTTTGACAAACGGTAACAAAGTCCAAACACCGTGTTCTATATAAAAAGGTTTATCATCGAGTGGAACACCTAAAGCCTCACATAAATTTTTTGTTGTAAGGGCGTTGCTTTCGACTATACCGTATTCAGTTTCCCAACTCCCAGTTGTGAGGGACGCATAGTATTTAGAAAAACCAAAATGCGAGGGACTTAAAATATAAAAGTTTTTTACATTTCGGGTTTTGCTCAAAGTACAAAAATAGTCGTCTAATAATTTTGCAGTTACACCGTGATGACTTACCACTCCACCCCAAGGAAAATCGTCCTTATGTAAGGAGTTTAATTTTTCAGGAACGACAATATGAGCAAACTCTTTTTCCATTCCTTTTTCAGCTTTAAAAATCGGAACAGAGTCTTTACTTTTAGATTCTTGGTTCGAGTTTTTGTGGCAAGCAGGAAAAAGCACAAACCAAATTAAAATCCAAAAGAGCCTTGTAGATTTCAAAACTACAAAGACTCTTTTTTTATATTTATTTTGCAAACGGCACCTTCAACCATTCAGGTTTGAAACTTTGCATTTCGTGAACGCTTGTATTGTAAACTTTTTCACGCCATTGTTCATCATTTAGCCGATTATTTTGTGGCTGGATAAACTCGTATGCATTAAACGCATAACCTATAGCGATTCGCTTGCCACCTTGTCCGTCATTTATAGGTACATAAATTTTATGTGGTACACCAGTTCCAAACTCCAAAACTTGTTCGTTGTCGTTATCTGTAAAAACATCGGCAACTATGGCAGAAGTTTTTACTGGACCACAAAAACACAAACCTAAAGGAGAGGACTTTTTTCCAAAAGTAACACAATATACTAATTCATCAAAAATGCGTTCTTTAAGATACCTGTTGTCTGAAGCCTCTATTGGTTTATCCATAATTTCAAGTTTTACTATTTTTATAAGGTTTTGATTTATTTCAATAAATTTATCAAGTATATCAAATGTATTTTCATCAGCTAACTCATATTCAGAATAAATTTCTTTTAGAAAATAAAGCGACATAAGTACATTTTCAAAATAGGGGAGATTTGGCTCTACATAATTTATAAACGCAGGAACAGGTTTGCTTCGATAAGTAAAATCAGAACCTCCACCCATTTCAGAGGTAGCTTGTTTTGCATATAAAATAGTATCGTGTTTTAGCTCTGCAAGTACTCCTAAACTTGTGTTAATTTGTTTGATATTCCAATACGGGCTTTCGGTAAAATAAAAACCGGATCCCTTTTCAAAACGCACAAGAGTAGCGATTTCTTGTAAAACACTTCCGTAGTAGGTTTTACTAAAAACTTTTTCAGCTTCCGCATTTGCAATTTCTGTTTTAAATGCCTTAACTGTACTTTGTAATTCAGGAAATTTTTCATACTGTTCGCTTAAAATGTTTTCCGCATATTCAGAACCTAAACACGAAAATATATCCAAGCTTGAGACCATTGTACGAGAAGGGGTTCGTGGAGCAGTTGTTTTTGTAAAAATAAACGCATCTAAAGTATATCGTTGTCCAAATAGCCTAAAACCCATTGCCGGTTTTCGATTATCTTTTGTTCCACTGCTTGCTGATTTATAAAGTGAAGTTCCTGAAACTGCAGGGGGTAAAAGCTCTTTTTCGGTTAAATCTAAAAATTCGGTTATATTTTTTTCGTCTTTGCTCCATTCTTTCAAATCTGCAACATGTAAGTTTCTCCAAAGTGGTAAACAATCATAAAATGAAAGGTCGTCAGAAAGTCCAATCAGTGCAGTAAGTGGATCAAAAATATCTTGCCATGCTTTATAAAGCTCTGCATTTTTGTTTGCAATTTCGTTTATTAAAAGTGCAATTGGCACTGTATTTTTAGATAGTTCCTCGGTGCTTGAAACATCATTTTGTCCTTCGTGTAAACCATTTGAGATAATAAAGTTAGTGCGTCCAAACCACATCATAACCTTAAAATAAGTTCCGAGTCTTCCGTTTTTAGTATAGTGACCACGAGTTTTATACTGCGAATAATCTTCACTATTTGAACTTCCATCTTTAAAAGTAAAAATAGGCGATTGGTTATAACCGGCAGCTTTGTTCATAAGGGCTATTTCAGCTTGAACAGTTTTATTATATTTAGCTAAAATCTCATCAGCATTTTTTTCATAATAGGTTGTTTCAGGCATACCATATTCGTTTTTGCCTTCTTTTTTATCAGGAGATAATTCTATCAAAGCCTTTGCAACATTAAAATAGTCAATCGCTTTTTGTAGAGTTTCATCACTTGCAGTAATTGATGATTGTGCTGTATTTACAAAAGATAATTTCTCTAAAAAATCATCAACTAATGTATAAAGTTTTGGAATAAAAAAATCCTCTTCTGCTTTTTGTAAGCTTTCATCAAAGATAATATGTTTAGCGTGTGAAATTAAATCGCTCGTTATAAAAACAGATTGGAAAGGATTATTAGGATTGTAGTAAAGTTCAAGCATATCGTTATAATACGAAATTGTATGAGGTACAGAAACAAAAGCAAGTTTGTTTTTTTCAAGGCTTTCGATAACTTCAGTGCTTAGTTTTTTATCGGATTCAGTTGGTATAAAGTTTTCAAACTTTCCATTGCCTTGATAAAGTAGCGAAGCGATGTGATTATAAAGCTCACTTTCACCAAGAGATTTGACTGATAAATCCGAACCGAAAATTAGTCCTTTTTTTCCCTCATATTCAGTTTCAAAAAACACATGCCTTTCGTCTTCAAATTCGAAAGGTTCTAAATTACGGTAATCTCGCCCTAGTACAGTTTTTATCTCTGTACTATTGTATGCTGGTAGACCAATTGCAGAAAAAAGTTCAAAAACTGTACCAATAGGAACAGGAATTCCATCAGCCAGATTTTTAACATCAGCAATTGAATGTAACTCTGCTCCTTCATAAAACTTACAAACATCACTACCGACTACCCCAAAGCATCTACTTTTATCAACCTCATCTGAATAATCAAAATCGGCAAACTTCATCGGGTCATTTAAATATTTTGCGTGTGCCTTAGGTGCGTCTTGCTTATTATAGGTTTTAAATTCTGTGCTAATGGCTGAAAGCGGTTTTGCTTCAATATCAGAAAGCACTTCATTCGTAGGTGTTTTTGCTAAAATTTTTTCATCAGAATCACCACCAACATTTTCTTTTTTACAAGCAAAAGCCGTAAAAAATACTATAACTAAAATACTAAAAATCCTCAATCTTTTTTTCATATTTTCTAAAACCCCTTTTTTAATTTAAGTGATAGGTTATAACATAAAATTTATATTTATGCAAGATTATAATTTTTTTATTTTAAAATTGTAAGGGTATTGCCCTGTTTTTACAAAAATTGGGCAATACCTCTTGCAATTTACATTAAATAAAAAAATAATAGAACTAGACTTTTTTTTAATTTTTTTATAGAATAATATAGGAGTATAATTTGGATAACATAGAAATATTACGACCGCTTTTAGAAAAGGGCGACTTAAAAAAAACAATTGATTTAGCAGAATCTAATAATAAAGAACTTTTTGATGTTCGTTCGGAAGGTATGAACCTAGTAACAGCATCGATTTTAGCGGATATTTCTTCCATATACAAAACTGCACTAATTCGTGAAGTAGGTGCTCTTTTTTCCCCAGAAGAATACTGTGAGCTTTTGAATCAAAAAGTTTTTACAATAGCTCCTGAAAAACGCGGACGGCTAAAAGACCAAGGAGTGATTCTTTCTCCCGACACTGCTGTTCAATATTCCGAATGGTTTAATATTTTTGAAATTGCTTTTCCATGGCTTCCTCTTTCGGTATTTGAAGACTTTGTTATTTATTTACACGACGACAAGGGGTTAATGCTTGACAAAGAAAGCATCGGAGTTGTCCACGAAAATTTTTTGGCTTCAAAGCGTTATTCAGAACGGGAGTTGGAAACAGTTTTTAGCTCTGATTATTTTAAATCTTAAATATTAAAAAAATACTTTTAAAAATAAAACACTAAATATTATTGAAACTTTGGCTTTAAAGACTTTACATAACATCTATAAAGTTTTGGTCGTTTTGGTTGAACATTATCAAGCCTAAAAACCCAAGTAATATCGTAGTGCATACACTTAAAATTATAACTCCTTGCGAAACATTTCCCGCACCATAAAACCAAATTCTAAAAAGTTCCATAGGTGCACACATTGGGTTTACATACACTAACCACTTAAACTGAGCAGGAATTTCCGAAAGCGGATAAACCACAGGCGTTGCATACATCGCAAGCCCCAAAGCAAAACCGACCAAATGCCGTAAATCCTTGTACTTTGTTGTTAACGATGAAACAATCATTCCCGCTCCTGTCGCCATCGTAGCAATCCAAATAAGCAAAACAGGAAATGCAAAAATTGCAAAAGACGGATTGAGTAAATCTGTTGTTACAAAGTAATAAACAAAAAAGCACAACAAAAACAAAAATTGAATCCCGAGTTTTGTTGCATTCAGTGCAACATTGCTAATAGGAACAGTTAAACGCGGAAAATAAACCTTTCCAAAAAGATTGATATTATTAGAAAAAATATCTGTCGCATTTATAAAACAATCAGAAAAAAAAGTCCACAACATTGTGCCACCATAATAAAAAAGAATATGTGGAATTCCATCCGTGCTCAGCTTTGCCAAATTACCAAAAACAAAGGTGTACATTATTGTGGAAATAAGTGGACTTACTATAAACCAAAGCGGACCTAAAATCGTTTGTTTATATTGTATAACAAAATCTCGTTTTATAAAAAGACTTATTAAATCTCGATATTGAATAACTTCCCTAAAAGGAATGTCAAGCAAATTGCGTTTTGGCTGTATAATTAAGTCCCAAGATTCTTCTGTTTTTTCTTTCAAGATTAACTCCTATTTTTGACTGCTTTTTGACTGCCTTATAAAATTTAAGTTTTTAAGCGTTTATATTGCATTATAAAGACTTGTCGTACAAAAGTCAAGAGCTTTTAGAAAACAACTCTTTAAGTTTTAAGGTGTTCTTTTAATATCTGCAAGAATACAAATATTTAGAGAACACCCAAATTTTTAAAACAAAGACTTTATTGTAAATAGGCTTGCTATATCATTTTGTTACTTTTAATGATGTTGAAAACTAGCCTTATACGCCCATACGATTAATTATCGTGTCAAGCATTTCGTCTACAACTGAAATAAAACGTGCGGAGGCAGAATAGCCGTACTGGAATTTGATAAGGTCGGCAAGTTCTTCCTCAACATTTACACCCGAAATAGATTCCCGCATATTATGAAGCTCATTGAGAATTGCTCGCTGGGTTTCGGCAGAGCGTAATGCTTGTTCGCCTTTTAAACCAATTAAAGTAACGCTTTCGGCAAAGTATTCGTCGAAAGTTTTTGTGCTACCTACCATAACAGGTGTATTCCTAATGCTTGCTATGGCTAAAGCTGCTCGGTTGTCGCCCGGGTATGGCACACCTTCGGGACTTAAGTAACCTGCCGCAATATTGTTTATGTCAGTTCGGATAACAGGATTGATTTCCATCCAACCTGCTGGGTGAGCAATTGGTGAAACTGCAAACTGTGCACCTGTGTCATTTGCTAAAACATTTACAGCATCTGCACCCTGCCAGTCATAGGCGTTTTCAGCTCCGCTCCCTGCTAGTACGCCACTATAACCTGCTAAAAACCGACCTGAATCTTCTATGTGCCGAATTACAAAATCAGGATTATCTATGCTTTCGGCAGTGGTCGCCTTTAATACAAGATGATTATTTTGATCAAGGTAGGCGACTACTTCAGCGTTAGACTGATTGATTCGGGCAACCACATCGGCAACCATATCCGTAGAACGATAAGCTACTTCTACATTGCCCTCAGGTCCTGATAAAGTAATAGTTCCTTCAAGACCAATTTGTGCTCTTGGATCTAGTGCATAACTTCCGGTAATTCTAAAAATATAACTGGAATCATAAACCCCGTCCCCAGTTCTGTCAAAGTTGCCATTGATATTGTCGATAAAGTACTGCTCTTTAAAAAAGTCAATCCCAGTTTTTCCGCTTAAAGCTACAGCATTTCGGTGAATATCATTTACAAGATCTACAAAGTTCATAGCCATTGTATCAAGGTTACGAATTTCATTTCGCACATCCACATCCCGCAAATTAATAAGCGAAGCAAGTTTTCCGCTACCAAAATATGCCTTGTCTCCGAAGTCACTCCAAACAACATCGGAATAACCTTCGTTGTTTATTACAGGAACGACATCAAATTGGCGGAATTTTTTTCCTTGCACAAGTTCACGCCCTGCTGTATAAATAACAAAAGATTCATCTTCGTCGACCTTTGTTACAGAAATATCGATGAGATTAGCAAGTTTTTCCGTTAAAACATCTCGTTTATCCATCAAGTCGTTTGGATTATCTTTCATTGCCTTAGATTTTACGATTTCAGCATTTAAGTCTGCAATTTGTCGGGTAATGTCATTTACTTGCTTAACAGTAGCCTCAATGTCACTATTTAGCATATCACGAATGCTAACCAAACCTTTGTACTGATGATGCACAGCGTCCTGCAAAGTTGTACCGCGAGTTAAAACCACCTGACGAGCCGAATTCGATTCAGGATAAACCGAAAGCTCCTGCCAAGCATCCCAAAACTCGTCCAAGCGAGTACGAAGGGAAACCTCCTCAGGTTCGTTATAAATTTCTTCCAGCATTAAAATATATTTGTCGCGGGTGTCCCAATATCCCATATCATAGGTTTCGCCAACAATTCGAGTGTCCAAAAGCTCATCTCGCAAGCGAGTAATTGAACCAATGTCAACACCCTGCCCAATCTGTCCGGGAGTTTCGGCTCGCGAAAGGTCAGGACGATAAAGAGGTTCAAAAGCATTCAAATTAACCCTCTGTCTCGTGTAGCCTTCCGTTGACGAGTTGGAAATATTATGCCCTGCCGTTTGCATAGACTGACTATGGGCAAATAAACTTCTTTTACCTAATTCTATTGACGAAAATGTTGACATATAAATCTCCTGTTACTTTATCTATTAAGTTATCGGAAAATAAAAAAAAGAATTAAGGAGTTTTTAAAAAGAATTAAACGAAATAAGAAAACCGTATTTTCGGGCACACATTCGTGTGCCTACTTTAATAAGGATAGTTGTACAAAAGTTAATATTCCTGTTCGTCAACTTTTATTTTTTCTGGTGGTGTTTCTTCTTCGTCGTTGGTGTCTAAAATTAAATCTAAAACTGCAAAGAAAAAAATAATTGTCATAGGACCAAGTATAATTCCTTTGAGTCCTAAAAGTTTTACGCCACCAAGTAATGAAAAGAAAATAAGTAGCGGATGAATTTTGATGGTATCTTTTAAAATGAGCGGGCGTAAAACATTGTCCATTAAACTAATGATACTTCCTGCAACTACAAAAAAAATAATTCCTTTGATTTTGCTTTGGGTAAAGAAAATTAAAATAGCAATGGGCGACCAAATTATACCACTACCTAAAAGTGGAATAAATGCAGCAAAAAAAGTTAAGACACCTAGTAGCAAGGAACCTTTAACACCAAAGATAGTAAAAACGAAAAAGGCGGCAACAGCTTGGTAGAGAGCTACGAGTATTAAGCCTGCAAAAAGCTGTTTTAAAGTTACTGCAAACTTGTCAAGAAGTTTTTTCATTGATGAGGTTTCTATTGGAATTGCTGAAATAAAAATTGAAGCGAGGTAAGCACCGTCAACATAAAAAAAGTAAAGTGAAAAACAAACAAAGGCAAGTGATATTACAAAGCGACCTGTTGACTGTACAAAGTTTTTTCCTGTTATAAAAAGCGAGCTTGAGAACATTGAAAGCATATCAATTATAGTTTTTTTTATATTTAGTGTGCGAATGTCAATAGTCAAGTTTGTAAAGTCATAAATCGTTTGTGAAAGTTTTTCAAAAAAATTAGAAAAAAACACTTCCGTTTCGGGTTTTCGTAATACGCTTATAAACGAGTTGCTCAAGTCAATAAACTGTCTAATAATTAAAAAGCCAAATACAAAAAGAAGCGTTGTTATTATTAAAACTGTTCCCACAGCAAAAACTGCTGCGAGGATGTTTTTTTTTACGACATAAGTTTTCGAGTTAACATTTAAACGATTTACAATTGCACGATATGGGGGGAGGCAAATAATATAAAGTACAACCGACCAAAAAATTGATGTCGCATAAGGTGAAAAGATAGCAATCAATAATGCGAGTAGACCTACCAATATTGCTACCAAAAAAAATCCTTGAAAAGTTTTTTTATTCATAGCGTTGAAGTTCCTTGCCCTCTCGTAAATCTTCTAGGCGTTTAAAGTATTTTACAGTTGAAACTTTTAAATCATCTGTGGCATCGTCATCACAAACTAGCATTCCATAACGATGTAATTGCAAGGCACTCACTGTCCATAAATGATTTATTCCCTCTTCCACAGCGTGATAAACCGCTTTAGCCTTTGTCGCTCCAGTCGCAACAATTATTACTTCTTCAGAATCCATCACTGTTGCGACGCCGACTGTTAGGGCGCTTGTTGGAACCTTGCTTAAATCATCACTGAAAAATCGAGCATTCATTTGGATTGTGCTTAAAGCAAGTTGACGGTGTCCTGTTCGAGACGACAGTGAAGTAGAAGGCTCGTTAAAGGCAATGTGCCCGTCCGCCCCAATGCCCCCCAAAAATAAATTTATCTTTCCATAGCTCGCGATCTTTTTTTCATAGGCGGCACATTCTTCGTCTAAATCTTCTGCCAAGCCATTCAACATATTTATGTTTTCTTTTTTTATGTCAATGTGATTAAAAAAATGTCGCATCATAAAATAATGATAACTTTCAGGATGGTCAGGTGGTAAGCCAACATATTCGTCCATATTAAATGTTACAACATTTTTAAAAGAAAGCTTTCCTGCTTTATATTTTTCAACTAACCTTTTATAAATACCAATGGGCGTTGACCCTGTTGGTAAACCCAAAACAAAGGGCTTTGTCTCCGTTGGTTGAAAGTCTAAAATTCTTTTTGCAATATAATTAGCAACAAAAGCACAAACATCATCATAAGTATCTTTTATTACAACACGCATAAGATCTCCAAAGTGTATGATATTTTACAAAAAGCTTAACAAAAAATCAAGTTGTAGACAAAAAGTTTTTAAGCTACATAAGGCTTTGAATTTCCTGTTAAGATAAAAAAAATAGCACTAGCTTTTTATATTTATGTTTAGTATAATCTTACAAGAAAAATCGCCAAAACTTTTGTGTTTAGAGGAGAAAATAAATGAGCGAAAAAAGCTTAAAAGAACTTGAAACAAAATTAAATAATTTAAAACTTGAGCTTTCAACCCTTCGTGAAAAAGGTGAAAGAAAGTTTAGCTATACAAAAAAAGAAATTGCAAGGTTGAAAAAAAACCGCATTTTAAACGAAAGCGAAAAGCAAACAAGGATTGACAATCTTTTAATAGACTTGGATAAAGCGAAGCAGGAGCAGGAAAAAAACAAAGCTAAAATTGCTCGCTTGCAAAGTGAAGCCCTTGCAAACTCAAAAGAGTTTTACGCTTTAAAGATTAAAAAAACTAAGCTTGACGAAAATGCAAAAATTGTACAGTATAAACAAAAGGCGAAAGATGCCATCGCTGAAATAAAAGATGCCTACGAAAAAGAAGATACAAACTCAGAACAAGCAAGGCTTAAAATGCGTTCAAAGCTTTTTGAAATTAAAAATAAACAAAATGAAAATATTTCAAATGCAAAAAACGAAAAACTAAAAGCACAGCTTGAAGAAGTACAAACCAATATTGAAATACGAAATGGTAAAACAAACTTTTTAGAAAGTCGTAAACTTCAATTTTACGAATACATTTATACCTTTAAGCTTTCTACTTTTTTGCTGGACAACGGATTGTACCTTGCTATTTTGGTCTTCTTTATTTTTTGCATAATAGTTGCACCCATTCAAGGTAACGGACAGCTTTTAACACTGCCAAACATCTTTACGATTTTAGAACAATCGTCAACAAGAATGTTTTATGCACTTGGAGTAGCGGGGTTAATTTTGTTAGCAGGAACCGATTTAAGTGTTGGAAGAATGGTTGCACTCGGTTCGGTTATAACAGGTTTAATTTTACATCCGGGATTAAACATTGTAACATTTTTTGGAATGGGACCTTGGGACTTTACAAACATACCGATGGTTTTACGCTTAGGTATGGCACTCTTTTTTTCTATCACTCTTTGTGTACTCTTTAGTGCATTTGCTGGATTTTTTTCTGCCAAGCTAAAAATTCATCCATTCATTTCTACCCTCGCAACTCAACTTATAATTTATGGGCTTTTGTTTTTTGGCACAAGCGGAACTCCAGTTGGCTCCATCGACAATTCAGTAAAAGATGTTCTAGGTGGACGGTGGGTTTTAGGTTTTATTAATGGTGAACTAATTACCTTTCCTAAGCTAATTGTTCCCGCAACAATAGCCATTTTTGTTGCATACTTCATTTGGAACAAAACTGCATTCGGTAAAAATATGTATGCAGTCGGTGGTAACGCTGAAGCCGCAAGTGTTAGTGGCATAAGTGTTTTCAAAGTTACAATGGGTGTTTTTATTATGGCTGGTGTGTTTTATGGTGTTGGTGCTTTTCTTGAAGCCTTCCGAGCAAATGCCAGTGCGGGAACAGGGCAAGGATATGAGCTTGATGCAATAGCCGCTTGTGTTGTTGGAGGGATTTCCTTTAATGGCGGCATAGGTAAAATCGGCGGTGCGGTACTCGGTGTAATTATCTTTACAAGTCTGACTTACTGTCTTACTTTTTTAGGTATTGACACAAACTTACAATTTGTATTTAAAGGTTTAATTATAATTACAGCAGTTGCTCTTGACAGTGTAAAATATTTACAAAAAAAATAAGTATGCAATTAAATAAACTTAACGAACAAGCAAAACAATTAAATCTTTCTGCCGTTACCATTTCAAAAGGTTTGAGATATGGAATGTTTGATTCTCTTTTTTTGGGACAGGGAATTGAGTTTGATTCTTGTCGCGAATATTCTTTGAATGATGATATACGATATATCGATTGGAATTTGACGGCTCGTTCGGGAAGACCATTTATTAAACTTTACAAAGAAGAACACGATGTAACTATTTTTGTAATTGTAGATGCTTCTGCGTCAATGCATTCGTTTTCAGAAATTGGTATAAGCTATTTTGAAAAGGCAATAGAACTTGCAAGTCTTTTTTTATTTGCGGGGCAACATCTTAATTGTCAAGTTGGTGGACTTGTTTTTGCAGAAGAAATAAAAAAATTTTGGATGCCTAAAACAGGAAAAGATTTTGTTTTTTCGATTATACATTCTTTGCAAAAATTTAGTAGCAAAGAAAATAGTGGGAGCGATTTAAATCTTGCCTTTGATATTGCGGGGAAAATTTTAGACAAGCATAGTTTGATTATTATAATTTCAGATTTTAAAATTAAAAATTATGCAGACAAACTTTCAGTGCTCACAAAGTTTCACGATGTAATTGCTCTAAAAATTTTTTCTAAATTCGATAGAGAGCTTCCAAAGGCAGGCTTGTTACCAATATATGATACAGAAAATAAGCAAAGCATTTTTGTAAATACTTTATCTAAAAAAAATATCCAAGACTACGAAAAAAAATTTTTACAAAAAATAATTGCTTGGGAAAATTTTTGTATTGATGCAGGAGTTTTGCCTTGCAAGATTTCTGTAAAAGATAATTCTGTTAAAGTACTCAATGATTTTCTTTTAAGTGCAGAAAATAAATACGAGGCTATAAATCTATTTAAAAGAAAACAAGCTCAAGTTATTTAAATGGTGTTGTTATGGAAAGTTTTTTAATTCCGAAAAATATTTTTATTGGAGATGAAGCCGAGCTTGCTATAAAACTTTCAGACATTAAAATAAACCAAAATGTTTTTGATAAGAATAGTTTAAAACATTTTCACATTGAAGCAAAAGACTTAAGTATATTAAGTTTGTCTATTCGTGATATCGGAGGTGAAAATTTTTTAATTATAAAATTTAAAGCGTGGAATACAGGTGAGATAAAACTTCCTTCGTTAAGTGAACAAGGAATTATTTCACAACTTCCGAATATAAAAGTTTTATCACTACTTAACGAAGGTGAAACAATAACTCTTAGAGAAAATTATTCGCCGATGCTTTTGCCCGGAACAAAGATTTTGTTTTTTTTTACCTTTGTTTTAAGCGTGCTTTTTTCTATTATGATATTTATTTTTTATCAAAAAGTTTTTAAAAGAAAAAAAACAAAAAACAAAAAGCGTGCATTAAAAAAATTAAAACGTGAAACTAAAAAACTTTTAAAAAAGAAAATAGAAAATAAAAAAAATTTTATGACTAGCTTTGAAAAAATTTTGCGAAACTTTTTATTAAATTTTTTTTATTGTTTTGATGATAAAAATGTTTTTGCTCTAACCTTTGCAGAAATAAAATACACTTTAACAAACGCCTCTGCAAACGAAAAAATTGTTTTATCTTTAGACGAACTTTTAATATTAGTAGAAATGGTACGCTTTAGCGATTTTGTATTTGATGAAGAAAATTTTTTGCTCTTAACAAAAAATTTTACAAACAATTGCCGTGCAGAATGCAATGGAGAAACAAAAAATGATTAACTTTGAAAATCCTTTTGCACTTTTATTATTTCTAGGCTTTCCTTTTTTTTATATTATAAAAAACAAAAAATTAAAAAAGCTTGATTTTGAATTTTCTATTTTAGATTGGCAGACAAAGGAAAAAATAAAATACAAAAACTTTTTGCTAAGTCTTAGTAATTTTATTTTTGTGTTTGCAGTTATTTTTTTAATTTTTTCTATTGCCTCTCCAAAAATTATTAGACAAAAGAAAAGTTTTATTAAGAACAATGCATCTGTAATGTTTTTGCTTGATATTAGTCCGTCAATGTCTATTGAAGATATGCAAACAGATACGCAAAAAAAAATTTCACGATTAGAACTTGCAAAAGAAACAATTAAAAGTTTTATCCTAAAAAATAAAAACATTGCAACAGGTTTAACTTTGTTTGCAAGTAATTCAAGTTTAGTAATTCCTGAAACCTTGAGCAGTGAAATTTTTTTGCAACGACTTGAACAAATAAATGTGGGGGAGTTAGGAGATGCAACCGCTTTAGGCGATGGACTTGCAACAGCTCTGCTTCATAGTAGCAAAAGCAAAAATTCTTATTTAGTAGTTTTAACTGACGGGGAAAATAATGCAGGCACAATCAATCCTATCGCTGTAACAAAAATAATTGCTGAAAAAAGAATTACCTTTTATTTAATTGGGGTTGGAAGTAAAGATGGTGGCGAAATAAAATACAGTGATATTGAAACATCAAAAACCTATTACGGAAAAAGTAGTGGACGTTTTGATGAGGGAAAATTAAAAGAGCTTGCAACGAGTGCGAATGGCTTTTACAATCGTGCGAGATCTGCTGAAACTTTAAATTCAAGTATCGAACTCATCAATAAAAATTTAAGTGATAATATTTTAAAAGAAAGTACAACTGAGTCAAGATGTTTACAAATGGATATTCTTTTTGTGGTAATGATACTTTTTATTTTAACATGGTTTATTAAAAAAATAATTTTAAGGATTTTATTATGATAATTTTTGAACATCCAAAATATTTATTGTTATTATTCTTACTAATTATTTTTTTTATTGTCGAGATAAAAAATATTTTAAAACTCAAAAATATTTTTCACGATAAAAATTTAAAAGAGATTTATAGAAAAAAGTTTTCAAAAACAATTTTTTATGCTTTAAGTTTTATATGTTTAATTTTTGCACTTGCCACTCCAAGCTTTGGGACTAAACAAATTACACAAAAGCAAAATGGAATTGAAGTGTTTTTTTTGCTAGATGTTTCCAATAGTATGAATGTTAAAGATACAAATATGTCACGCTTAGAATTATCCAAAGCTTTAATTAAAGTTATAAATTTAAATCTAGAAACTATTCCTACAGGATTGATTTTATTTAAAGGGACAAGTGTTCTTTCATTGCCACTGACAATAGACAAAAATATTTTTGGAATAATGTTAGATAGTATAAGTTCTGAAAGCTTAACTTCAGGTGGAAGCAATTTAGAAAAAGCAATAAACTTAAGTGTAAAAAGTTTTTCTCAAGATAACTCGCTTCAAAAAATCATTTTACTTTTTACAGACGGGGATGAAAGCTTAGGAAATTTTAACAACACGATAAAAATTTTAAATGAAAAAAACATTGTTTGTATTTTTGTGGGAGTTGGAACTTTGAGTGGAACTGAAATAGAAGTTTTTGATGAAGATGAAAATAAAAAACTTATTACTACAAAACTTTACGAGCAAGAGTTAAAAGATTTTATAAGTCAGCTGCACAATAAAGATAGTGCTTATTTTAGGTATGATAAAATAAATTTAAGTGACAGCGTATCAAATAAAATAAAAAGTTTTGACGAGGAATTAAAAAGCATAACTACAAGTGAAAAACAATATCGAACCAACGAGCTTATATTTTTGAGTTTGATTTTTTTAGTCATTGGTTTTATAAATGGCGGATACAAAATTAAAAACAGTGTACTCGTTCTTACCGTCTTTTTATTTTGTTCGTGTTCAGATGCAAAGCTACTGATAACAAATTACTTTGCTACACAAAATTTAAAAAACGAAAACTATAATCTTGCTGTTGAAAAGTTTTATAAAATCAGCACAAACAAAACTGCTAATAAAAAATTAAAAGATTATGCAACTTATAATCTAGCCCTTTGTTATTTACAAATGGGCGAAACTATTTCAGCAGAAAAAAAATTTACAGAACTCACAAACTCTGAAGTTTCAAAACTAAAAGCGCTTGCTTTTTTTCAGCTGGGAGTAAAATACTTTAAAGAAAAAAAATATTCTTATGCTATCCACGATTTTAAAAATGCTATTGCAGTAGATAACAATTTTACTGATGCTAAAATAAACTATGAACTTTGTTTAAAACTTTTAGAATACGAAGAGCAAGAAAATAAAAATGTACAAAATAAATCTACGCAAAACAAAAATGAAAAAACTATTTTAGATTATGCAAAAGAAAAGGAAATACAATTATGGAAAAACAAAAACGAAAAGAAGAAAGAAATAACACCGTACGATTATTAAACAAACGAAAGCTTTGTTTTGTTTTTCTAGCATTTTTATTTTTTCAAAAAATTTTTTCGATTGAAATAATAATACCAAAAACAAAAAGCATTGTAGGAGAGCTTGTTTCAATAAAAGTTTTACTCAATAATAAAAATTTTACTCATATAAAACATAACATAGATAGTTTTCAACTTGTTTCTACTAGCGAGTTTGAAATTATAAATTGTGAAATAAAAAAAGAAGAGGACATCACAGAAATTTTGTTTGAAATAAAAATATTTTCACAAGGTGAAAATATTTTTAATATTCTTTTCAAAGACAAACAAATCAATCAAGTGCCGATAAAGATTCTCACAAGCTTTGGTGAAATAAACGAGACGACTAAATTTGTATGGAAAATTTATTCTTATAAAGATAAGAGTCTTGTCGAAAAACCAGTGCAGGGAGAAAAATATTTTTTGATTCTCTACGGTACTTTTAAAAATAGCGAAAGTAAAATTACAAAAGTAGAATGGACTCATTCAGAAAATATTTTACTTGATGCTATCGAAAGTAATAAAAATTTAATTGCCTTCCCCCTTACTCAAGTGATAGGTTTTAATTTTATTCCATTGCATTATAGTACCATAAACTTACCTGAAATAAAAATTTTTTATTCTGATGCAAAGAAAAAAGAAAAAACAATTATCATTCCGACAGAAAACTTATCTACTCTTAAAAATACAAGCGAGCAAAAAAACAAACCACAACCTCAAAGTGTAAGCACATCTGAAAAACCCCTAGAAAAAAATCCTGAGGAAAAAATATTATTAGCAAAAGAAAATCACAAGCTAAGAAGTGAATTAAATAAAAGTCCTTTTAAGCTTAAAAATATTTTTAAAATAAACGAGGTAGAAAAAAAATTAAAAATAAAAAATAGTTTTTTTGCTGGGAAAAAATATTTAAGTTTTTTAATATTTATTTTACTTTTATTAGTTTTATTATTTTTGCTTATTAAATTTAAACTAAAAAAAAATTTAATTGATTTATTAGCCTTACTAATATTTATTTTAAGCATAGTCTCTTTAAAAAATTATTTTATGAAGTACGCTGTTGTTTGTAGCGAATACGATGTCCTAATAAAAACAATTCCTGAAACAAGGTCTGAGTCAGTTGTTAATGTTGCAGTTGGCGAAACCTTAATTGTAAAAAGCGTTTTAAATAATTGGTGTTATGTAAAAACATCTAACAATTTTGAAGGTTGGGTTGAAGAAAAAAATATTTTGTTCATCGACAAATAATTTTAATTTAATTTAAGGTTAAGTTAAAAAACTTTTTGTGCTTTCGATAATATTTTTTATAGGTTTAAAATTTTTCTGCACATTTGGAATACTTTTTAAAAAAGCTCCGCCATAAGTTTTTTTCAAAATCCGGCTATCCAAAACACTAACAACCCCCTTGTCTTTTTTTGAACGCATAAGTCTTCCAAAACCTTGTTTAAACTTAATAATAGCAGAGGGTAAACTCAAATCAAAAAAAGGTTTCCCACCATTTTTTTCTATAAACCTAGACTTTGCAAAAACTATCGGATGGGTTGGAACTTCAAACGGAAGTTTTACAAGTATCAGATGGCTTAAAGCTTCACCGGGTATATCAACACCTGTCCAAAAAGATTCAGTTGCAAAAAGACAACTAGAAAGATCTTCCTTGAATATGCTCAAAAGTTTTGACCGCTCAAGTTCACCTTGAGAAAAAATATTGATTCGCTCGTCATTTAAATTGGCTTTTACAAAATCCTTTACTTGATTCAAAAGAGAATACGAAGTGAACAAAACCAAGGCTCGCCCCTTCCCCGCTTTTACTAAATGCAAAACACTTTCACAAACAAATTCGTCAAAGATTTTTTCATTAGGCAATGGAGCATCCACAGGAATATTAAGCAAAACATTTTTATCATAAGGGAAGGGCGAGGGAAAGGCTCCTAACTGAATTTCTTTTTTTTGAAAATTTTTTAAGCCCAAGTTTTTAAAAGCAAAATGAAAACTGTCCGAAACTTTTAAAGTTGCCGAAGTACAAACAACAGACTCCATAGGCGAAAACAAAGCTGAGTGCATAAATTTTTCTAAGTCAATAGGTGTTTTATAAAACTGAATATACTCGCCCGCACTTGTCCATTTTTTTTCAAACCAAAAAATATAATCTTCAAGCGAAGAATAATTTTCAAGTTGCTCAAAAAAAACTTGCACTTCATTTAAACGATTTAAAACAACCTTTGCTTCATGAACTAATAAATCATCTTCGCTTTCATAAACACTGTCTTCATCAGCCATCAATGGAACATTGTCAAAAATAATATTCAAATTTTTATTTAAAGCAAAAATCAATTTACAAAATTTATCTACTTGCAACAAAAAGCTTTTTATTTCTTTTTCGTTAGATTGTAAAATACTCCAAGTAGTTTTTTCAGGTATTAAACTCAAAGCAAAAGATTCCAAATTGTCAAAGCTCAAAGATGTTTCAAAAATTAGCTGAACTGTTTCAGTAAAAAGATCCGCACGAGAAGAAATAGCAACCACATCATTTAAAAAACCAGAAACCTTTGAACTAAGTTTATTACCTCTACTACCAGCACGATAAAGAGCATTGAGCTGTTTTTTTAGTTGAAACTTATTTGTAGTTTCGGAAAACCCCGAACGCGCAGCCTCTTCAATAGCGTGTGCCTCGTCCAAGACCACATAAAAAAAAGCAGGCAGGACTGCAGGCATTGTAAAATTATTGCTTTGAAGTTTTGCAAGTAAATCATTAAAAAGCAAATGATGATTTGCAATTAAAATTTTTGAATCCTCTGCTTTTTTTTTCATTTTCATAACATAGCAAAATTCAAAATGTCTGCATCGCCTTGAAAGACAATTATCAGCTTCAGAACAAATATTAGCCCAAGTACCAGCCGAAACCGAAAAATCAAGATCTTCTTTCGAGCCAGAAAAATCATTTCTAGCAACTTCTCGTTTTAATTTTTCAATAGTAAGAGAATCATTTTCAAAAAGTTCTCCTTGCTCGCTATACTGTCGAAAGCGTCTTAAACATAAAAAGTTTCTTCGTCCCTTAACCAAAACAATTTTTTCAAGAAAACTTTCTGGCAAACCTAAAACCTTAATTGCAAGCGGAGCATCCTTTTCGGTTAATTGTTGTTGTAAGTTTATTGTCGCTGTGGAAAGAATTACTCGGCAGTCATTTTGCAAGGACCAAATTATACTCGGCAAAAGATATGCCAAACTTTTTCCAACTCCAGTCTCAGCCTCAAAAACACCAATTTCAGAATCGTAAAAACATTTTGCAATTTTTTTTGATAATTCTTTTTGTCCCTCTCGTTCTTCAAAACCTGAAAAAATTTTTGAAAGAGGTCCGCCTTGAGAAAGTAGTTCTCCAACATTTTCTAAATTATATTCTTTTATCGAATTTTCACTCATTGAAATAAATTTCCAAAATCAAAATAAATTTATAAATAACTATTCTTTTATATTACCTTTTTCAATATGGCTTTTTATAATTTTATCAACCACTTCAAATAATTTTTTCGATGAGCCTTTAATAAATTCATTTACAGAATAAATCTGTTCTGCCCTAACACCGTGTGTTTTCCAATTCGAACCACCATTTGCATTATCCAAAAGTATCGGTTGCAAACTATCCACCGCTCGTGCAAACCTTGCCTCAGGTGTATTCGCATCTTGAAACTCATCAAACAAATCCGTAAACTCTTTTTTAAAATCCTCAGGCAAAAGCGAATAAACTTTTTCTTTTGCAATATCCTCCCGCATTTTTTGATTAGCGACTGCCACCTCATCAAAAGCAAAAGTATCCCCACAATAAATTTCCACAATGTCGTGTGCCAAGCACATTAATATCACTCGAGCAATGTCTATTTTTTTATCAGCATACTCTTTCAAAAGATAAGCCATAATCGCCAAATGCCAAGAATGTTCCGCAACATTTTCCCGCCTATCACTTTTTATCAAACGACTTTGCCGAAAAATATTCTTCGCACCATCAAGGTACAAAATAAAATTCAAAAGTTTTTCTAAACGCTCGTCCACAATTTTCCCAAAGAATCGTGAGCATAATTTATTCAATTTTCAAAATAATTTCAAGTGTTTAAATTTTGACAATTAAGATTTGGACACAGGCACCTGTCGGTGCCTACTTGAAGAAAAACAGAGCTACGCTCCCCGCTAATTGAAAAAACTAAAAAAGTTCAGTTTCATCCGACACGGTTTTACGCGCCTTTGTTGTTTTTTTTACAGATGCGTTACCGCTTGTTCCTTCCTCACTTGTGGGCTTTGTTTCCACTTCCTCAGGTTCGGGCTTTACAAAAGACGAAACAAACTTTTTACCGGGAAAGAGTTTTTCACGAAGCGTTTTTTCGATTGACTGAGTAATTTCGATATTGTCCTCCAAAAACTTTATTGCATTATCTCTGCCTTGCCCAATTTTATCATCACCGTACGAATACCAAGAACCACTTTTTTTAATGATTTCATATTTTGTAGCACAGTCCAAAAGACCGCCATAAGCAGAAAGCCCCTTCCCAAAAAGAATTTCCGTTTCCACTTTTCTAAAAGGCGGTGCAACCTTATTTTTGACAACCTTAATACGCACTCGATTTCCCCAAGCCTCCTCCTCTCCTTTTCCAAGCGTTTCAATTCGTCGGACTTCTAAACGCACCGAAGAATAAAACTTTAAAGCATTGCCACCTGTCGTAGTTTCAGGATTGCCAAAAACAACGCCAATCTTCATTCTAATTTGATTGATAAAAATAATAATGCATTTTGACTTGTTTAAAATAGCCGTAAGTTTTCGCAATGCTTGACTCATTAAACGAGCTTGAAGCCCCATATGAGACGCCCCCATTTCGCCTTCAATTTCGGCTTGAGGAGTCAATGCTGCAACCGAGTCTATAACGATAATATCCACCGCTCCAGAACGCACCAAGTTTTCCGCAATTTCCAAAGCCTGCTCACCACTGTCAGGTTGCGAAACCCAAAGCTCGTCAATATTTACACCAAGTTGTTTTGCATAAATCGGGTCTAAAGCATGCTCCGCATCAATAAACGCTGCAATGCCACCCATCTTTTGAGTTTCCGCAACAGCGTGCAAAGCAATCGTAGTCTTCCCCGAAGACTCAGGACCGTAAATTTCCACCACACGCCCTCTTGGATAGCCACCGACCCCCAAAGCTTCGTCCAACGAAATCGACCCCGAAGGTATCACCTCAATCCCCGCCGCCAAATCCTTGTTGTCGCCCAACTTCATCAATGCACCTTGCCCAAACTGCTTTTCAAGCTGAGCCCGTGCCACCTCCAAAACTTTTAACTTTTCCTCATTTTCCAAGTCAGGAAATTCTGTATTTTTTGTAGTCTTTGCCAAAATAGCCTCCAATATAATTATAGTAAAAAAAGTTCAATATGCACACAAATTTTATAAAAAAAATGAAAAAACTTCAATATTGTATATATTTTTAATAAAAAAAGCGTGCCATGCGAAAAACTTAATTCTTTCCGCCTTTGGATGGGCGGAAAGTCTTTAACTAACAACAAGATATAACGCAAATCTGGCAACGAGGGGACAGGAATTTTTGACGCAAAAATTCCTGTCCCTAAGCAAAGCGTAGAACAGCAATGAAACTCGCAGGCGATGAGCGCAGAACTCACCTTGAAAAAACGTCCTTGTTTTTTCAAGGTGGTCGAGTTTTGCAACTTTATAAAATGGGTGTTGCAAAACATCGCTGTTGCTTTATACTAGCTCGCCGTCCGTGGCGAGAGAAAAAAACGTCCTTGTTTTTTTAAGGTGAACGAGTTTTGAATTTTCTATTTATAATGCAAGAAAAATTCAAAACTCGCAAATGCTTTGTACTTGCCCGACATCCGTGTCGGGAGAAAAAAGCGTCCGTGTTTTTCAAGACAGCAAAGTTTTGCAACAGTTTAGGAGATTCTACAATTTATCGATTTCGGCTTTGGTGAGCCCTGTTAAATCAGAAATATCGGCAACATTAAATCCTTTGTATTTCATTTTCCTAGCCGTTTCCCGAGCTTTTTTTAATTCGCCTTGACTTAAGCCTTTCATTAAACCAATTGCTATTCCTTCGTTTTTACCGTCTCGACGGGCGTCCATTTCAAATGCGTTTATATTCATATATTCTTTCCTCCTCGCTTCATTTTGCTTTATTGTGTTCACTTTTCGTCTAGCTTTTTAGTAAACTCGCTCGTTGCGGGCATTCCGTTCATATATTGCAATAAAGCCCGTAATTCCGGTTCTGCTTTTTCTGAAGCATTTGTGTTTACGATAAGCTTTGTAGTGCCATCGTTAAAGACTTCACTTGTTTCTTTGCATATCGGTTTAATTGTATACAAAGGCAGATCTTTTTTCAAGTAATCAAAAGTACAAAAGAAAATAATAAATGTCTCGGGCAAATCTATATAATCTGCACCTTTGTCCAGCGAACTTTGGTCGATGGCACATTGATAATACCGCATTCGTTTTGGAATATTTAACTCAGAGGTTGTTTGCATTTCAATGTTGTACAGTTTGCCCGCCGAGTCTTCTGCCATTATATCAAGTCGCACAGCCTTTGCATTATTTTTGCCCGCAACTGTATCTTGTGGAATTATCCGAATAAGTTTGCCTACTTCGTTTTTAAGAACTATATTTAAAAGCTGTAGGCAAACAGCCTCTTCTTGCATAACTATGCAAAACATAAAATCATCAGCAAGTGTTAAGTCTTCGAATGCTTTTTTATGCCAATGATTTTCGACTTTGTTAATAAAGTTTTTT